>JBGSPJ010000353.1:0-5573 GCA_041738655.1 Rhodothermales bacterium
GGAGCCCGAACCGTTGCCCGCGCCGCCGGCGGCCACCGCCACCCTCGAACCCCTCCGCCCGGGCGTATGGATCCACACCAGCTACCGGGATACCGATGGCTTCGGGCGGGTGCTTTCGAACGGCCTTGTCGTCGCCTCGGGGTCCGAGGCCCTGCTGATCAACACACCCTGGGACGCGAACCCGGATTCCTCCACCACCCTCCTGCTGCAGGAGGCGGAATCGGTCACCGGAGCGCCCGTCCGCCGCGCCGTCGGCACCCATTTCCACGACGATAGCGTGGGGGGATTTACGGCTCTCCGCCAGGCTGGCATCCCCGCCTACGTGACGGCGCTCACGGCCGGCCTGATGGAAGAGCTGGGCCTGGTGCGCCCGGATTCGGTATTAGCCGGGGAAGGGGAGCAGGTGTGGACCCTCCGCTACGGCGACCTGGAGGTCGAGGTGTTTTATGCCGGCGGAGGCCACACGGCCGATAATGTCGTCGTCTACATCCCGGACGCTCGCGTGCTTTTTGGGGGATGCCTCATCCGCCCCGGCGAGTCGGACTCCCCCGGCAATACGGCCGACGCCGTGCTGGAGGCGTGGGCCCAGACGGTGGCGCGGGTGCGGGATCGGTACGGGGATCGGGTGGATGTGGTGGTGCCGACCCACGGCGCGCCGGCGGGGCCGGAGCTGCTGGATCACACGATCCGGGTGGTGGAGGCGTATCGGAATCGCACGGATGGCTCTTAAACAACGATGCGACGAGTCGAGTAAGGAACTTCCCGCTGTGGAGAACTCCCCCCCTAAACGACGCGTTCTCCTGAAAAAAGGTGATGCCATGACGTCGACCCCATCTAAAGAAGAAATCATTCGCATCGTTCAGGCTCTTCCAGATGGGACGTCGCTCGACGACGTGATCGAACGACTCATTCTCATCCGCAAAGTGACTATGGGCCTCTCGCAGGAAGGCAAGGGGATCCCTCAATCTGTAGCCGAGGCAGAGTTCAGCAAGCCGCGCAAGGAGCGCACCTGGAACCGTGGCTGAAGTCATCTGGCGTCCACAAGCACTGCGCGATCTCGAAGCCATTGAGAGTTACTACCTCGACATCGCTCCCGACTTTGCCCCGCTTTTTATCGCCGGAGCCTTCAAGGCTGCAGCCCAACTCGCTGCGTTCCCTCGTCTTTGACGTGTGGTGCCCGAAATTGGAGATGACGCTATTCGAGAAATCATCTACCGACAATACCGGCTTATCTACGTCGTCATTGGAGATACCCCGGAAGTATTGACCGTCTACCCCTCGGCACGACAGCTCGGCGGTCTTGGATAAATGGACATCGTTCACTCGCGCTTCTGGGAATTTTTTTCGCCCTCTTCGAATCCCTCCCACGCCAGCGCCCGGGCAATAGCGCATCGAGGAAGAAGACGTTTGGCCCGTGCCGCGGCCCCGAAGCCCAGGCCATCCTCGACCAACTCACCGCCGAACCCGAAAATCATCGGCGTTTCGGCGACTTCTACGCCTACGTGTTTTTGTCGCACGGCGCATGCGCTGAAAGGCGGCCCGACGGTTTTTCCACCGCTCCAACGCGCCCAAACATCTCATCCTCCGATCATGTTCAGAGTATCTGTTGTATCTACGTTATCCAGATCTACAGATACTCCCCGGAACACGGTATGCCAAAATAGGTATGGACGAGATGGGCTTAAAACCTGTCATCTGGATCGGGTCGTCGCTCGATGATGTGTGAAACCTGCCGGATGATGTGCGACGCCGTGTTGGTTTCGAATTACAAGCGATCCAACGCGGCGAGACGCCGTCGGACGTTAAGCCCATGAACATCATTGGCAAGGGTACGCAAGAGATTCGCATCCAGACAGGTGATGCCTACCGCGTCTTTTTTGTGGCGCGGTTCGAGGAGGCTGTCTACGTGCTCCATGCCTTTCAGAAGAAGTCGCAGCAGACCGCACGAAGGGATATCAGCCTCGGGCAACAGCGCTATCTTCACATGGTACACTATCGAAAGGAGCACCAGGGGAAACCAGCATGAACGTTCAGGTAAGCCACGGAAATGTGTTCGATGACCTCGGGTTTAAGAAGGAGGAAGCGGCCAACCTGAAGATTCGAGCAGACTTGATGCTGGATGTGCGTCGGTTCATCGAACGTCAAGGATGGACGCAGGAACAGGCGGCCCAGTTTTTTGGAGAGACACAGCCCCGTATCAGCAACCTCATGCGGGGAGAGATCGATCGCTTCAGCGTCGACAAGCTGATCAACATGCTGACCCACGCCGGCCTGGAAGTTCGCGTCGAGGTAGTCCCGAAAGCGGCCTGACCACGCTTGATGAGGCGTTGAGTATCACACCTAGTAACTCGTGCCTTTATCTGTGCTGGCCGATACGTTTTAAACCTGTACAACGCTACGAGACGATGGAAAACATTTCATACAGCGACGCCCGTCAGAACCTCGCGCGGATCTGGGACCGGGTCATTGCGGACCGTGAAACCGTGATTCTGAAACGGCGCGGAAAGGAAGATCTGGCGTTGTTGCCGGCCGAGGACCTGTCCTCGTTGCTTGAGACGTTGCATCTCATCGGTACGCCGGCTAATGCGAAGCGACTACTGGAATCGATAGCCTGGGCCCAGGCCGGCGATGGGGCAAGCCAGTCGCCTGAATCACTGAAACGAGAGCTGGGGCTGAGTGGGGAATGACCTATGGCTCGAGAGGCCGTTTTCGCCCCTCATTTCCGAGATGACCTGCGATTCTGGGTCGACACCAATCGCAAAACGGCCCTTCGCGTGTTCGATCTAATCGACGCAATCCTGCGAGATCCTTTTGCAGGAATCGGGAAGCCAGAACCCCTTAGGCACGTCCAAAAATAACCTCCCAGTTTGGGGGCTACTACTCTGTTCAAACATAGAACTGTTTTGTCACCCCGCATGTGATGCGGGGTCCCGTCGGTTTGCAATTCGTCTGGACCCCGGATCGAGTCCGGGGTGACATTGCAATGGCAGTCGCCGCGCTTGTTCTGTCGGGAAGTATTTTATAGACGCGCCCTTAGCCAACTCCTCTTAACCTCCCATACACCTTCACCTCCTGCATCGTCCACGCCGGCCTTGGCTCGGGAAGCGTCGCTACCTGGGTGATGCGTACAAACCGCGCCTCCACGGGCTCGAACACGATCGCCCCGTCCCACGCATCCGTCCCTCCGTACGCCACGGGTTCACTCCACGCCGATCCATCCATCGATACCCGCACCTCGTAACCCCGCGGTGAGGTGAACTGCGGAGGCGGCGCATCCGGCGGCCGGCCGAAGTTCTGCCGGCCGGAGACGAACCGAATCTCGGTGACGGCGGTCGGCTCCGGGAGCTCGATCTGGAACCACATGCCCGGTTCCTGGGGGGCGCTGGTGGACCAGCCCGCGAAGTTAAACGCACCGGCCGCGCCGGCAGAATTGTGGCTGGCGGTTGCCCTTACCTGGTCGGGGTCGATCAATACGGGCAGCGACGCCATCAGCTCATCGTGCCGCCATGGAGCCGGCCGGCCGGCGTTGGTGGCGCGAACGCGGGCGACATCCTCTGGCATCACCCAGGCGCCTTTGTTCGAGAAACTGCTGTTGACGTACGACGCTACGGCCGCGACCCAGGCGTCGTCGTTTTCGCCCATCGCCACCATCAGGTCGCCCGGATACGAAACGCCCTCGATGGGGCCTATCTGCCCGTGGAGCAAGGTTTTGATGATGTATTCGGAATGCCCCTCGAGGCGAGGGGACGCGGCCAGCGCCGGCGCAAGCGTCTGCCCGCTGCCGCCGAAGGGCGTTCCGCGGCCGGCGTCGCCATGGCACTGGGCGCAGAGTTCGCCGTAAATGGTCGCCCCGTGCGTGAGCTGGTCTTTCTGGGCGTCGGTCAGCCGGCCGGCGTTGCCGGTGAAATGCGGCCAGGGGGAGTCGGGCTTTTCAAGCAGTTTCTGGCCGACGAACTGGACGCCGGCGGCGGTTGACGCCTCAAGAGCCTGGCGGACGGCCGCTTCCGCGTCCGGCACGCCGAGCACATCCATCGTGAGCATGGCCTGGATGGCGACGTTTGGATCGGGGTCGCGGGCGAGATGGCGGTAATCCGTCGCAAACGCCGTCGCGCCGGCTTTGTACAGCGTCTCGCTCGCGCGGAGGGCCTGAACACGCATCCCCGGGTCGCGATCCTGCATCAACTCGCGCGCGATGCCCTTGTCGAGGGTACCCAGGCCTTCGAGCGTCCACAACGCATGGTACCTGGCGAGGCGGTTGTCGCGCTGGCGGACGAGGTTGACAAGCGCCGGCGTCACCGAAGCATCTTGCCCGAGCACGAGCAGTTGCTGCGCCGTGTCGCGCCACCAGCCGTTGGGGTGGGTGAGGTGGCGGACGAGCTGCGCCGGCGATTCATCGAGCATCCGGGGCCGCGTCGTATCCCGCGGCGTGCTCGCATGTGTCAGCCGCCAGATGCGGCCGTGGCCGATGGCCTCGTCCATCGCGTATTGCTCGATCTTATACCGCAAAAAGCTGCCCGGCCGCGTCCAGTTGCCTTCCTGGATGATGCCCCGGTACATGTCGGTGATGTAGAGCGTCCCGTCCGGCGCCGTGGCGAGGTCGACGGGGCGGAAGAGGGGATCGGTGGAGCGGATGAACTCGGACGCCTCCGGCTGGTGGACGTTGTGCAGCTGCGTGAGGCCCTCGGTGACGACGGGGTCGACGCGGCGCACGATGCGGGCGACAGGTTCGCCGTACAGGTAGTGGCCGATGAGCTCAGCCGGCAGCCGGTGGCCGCGGAAGACATCGTTGCCGGCGGAGCCGGTCACCTCGTTGAGTGTCCCGTCCGGCCGCGAAGCCTGGGGCCCGGGCTGATAATCCCCAAAACCAGTTACGCCATACGGCACCCCGAACCCGTCCGCATAGGGCTGTTCGACATCGAAATTGCCATAGTGGACGGGAAACTGGAAGTACGACGGCAGCCCGCTCGCGCCGCCCTGGAACCAGATTTTCCCCTCGTTATCCTGGGTGACGCCCCACTGGGCGCGGTTGGAGCCGGTGGGCTCGCGTAGGATGCCGGCCGGCGTCCACCGGATGCGGAAGGCGTTGTAGGTGCTGTACATCCAGTTATCCATCCCCGTATAAAGGAAGGCCTGCTGGTGCTCGACATTGCCGGAGCGGCCGTAGTTCGTCGTAAACAGCTCCTTTTTATCCGCCCGTCCGTCGCGGTCGGTGTCGGTGTAGCGGTACACCTCGTTTTCGTTGGACTCCATCGTGAGGATGCTGTGCGGCCCAAACGGCATCACAAACCGGGGGAAGACCAGGCTGTCCACAAACACATGGTGGATTTCGTAGACGCCGTCGTTATCGGCATCCTCGTGCATCGAGATGCGACCAACGGGATCGAGTTCACCGGTGGCGTCCGCGTCCTGCATGTATCCGCGGAGTTCGAGGACAAACAGCCGACCGTTGCCGTCGAACGCGATTGCCGCCGGCTCCTTGATGGCCGGCTCGGTGAGCGCCGGCTCGAGGCGATACCCCGGCTGCAGCAGGAAGCGGGCGAGCTGCTCGTCGACCGAGGCCTGGACGACGGCGG
>JBGSPJ010000355.1:0-2691 GCA_041738655.1 Rhodothermales bacterium
CGGCTCCAGCGCCTCGTCCGGCAAGCCGCCGATGCCGGCTGGGCCCTCCTCCCCCACGCCGCCGGGTTCATCGACCCGCTCCATAGCACCGGCATCGCCCACTCCCTCCTCGGCGTCGAACGCCTGACGCGGATCGTCGAGGCGCACTGGGGGCGGGAAACACTGCCGGACGCCCTCGCCGGCTACGACCAGTCGGTGAGGGAAGAGCTGCGGCATGTCGACCGGATTGTCGATGCCTGCTACGCCGCGATGGGGTCGTTCCGCCTCTTCACGGCCGTCACGATGTTGTACTTTGCCTCGGCGATTACGTACGAAGAGCGACGCATCAACGCCGGCGTGGACGACGATCTCCTGCTCATGGCGAACGACTCCAACCTACGAGGGATTGTTGAAACCATGCACTGGCGTCTCCGGGAGGCGACGGGGTTTGACGAGGCCACCGTTGAGGAGATAGAACGGGAGATTAAAACCGCGATCGGTCCGTACAACACGGTGGGGCTGTTCGCGCCGGCCGTGCCGAATATGTATTCCTATACCGCAGCGACGTTTTGATCGGGGGGATTCGAGTACGAGTACGAAAACGAGCGCCCGCTACAGGTCGTCGTACCCGATCAGCTCGATGCCAAGGGCCTCGATCTTCTCGCGAATGCGGGGGTCAGTCCAGAGATCCGTGACGCCCTGGCGGTCGATGGCGACGTCTTCGTACCCGATGTGATGGATGGCGCGCAGCTCCGGCGTATCGAGGCCGGGGTGATCGACAAACAGGTAGGTCTTGCCGGCTTCGAGCCCTTCGAGCATTGCCGTGAAGCCGGCGATTTTCTCCTCGAGCGTCGCGTGGGGTCCTACATACGAGGCGCGCTCCACGCCCATTTTCTCCGGGAAGATATCGATCCCGTACTCCTCGCCAAGTCGATAAACCAGCGCCTGGACATCTTCCCGAATCCCGGTGGATCCCATGTGGCCGGACACGTGGCTGACGCCTGGAATATGCCGCATCACCGTTTCAATCTGCGCGCGGAACTCCTGCTCGATATCGGCCAGCTGCCAGTCGTTTTCCAGCAACGCGCGTCCCGGGTAGTTCTCGTTCGGTCGGATCATGGGGTAGAAATACCCATCGGCGTCGCGGAGGCTCGGGGCTGGCGTCATCGGCCGCCACTTCACATTGTCCCACTCGCTCGTGATGGCGAGGTGAACGCCGATGTCCAGGTCCGGGTGGTCCGCCAGCATACGTACGGCCTCAGGAAACCAGGGCGAGGGCACGATGACCTCTACCGAGGTCACGATGCCCTCCGTGTAGGTGTTCATGATGGCCTCGTTGCCGGCGTGGGCATAGCCCATGTCGTCGCCCCGGACGATGAGGCGCGGCGCCGGCTGGGCGCAGGCGGTGAGGGTCAGTAAGACCGAGAAGAGGGCGGGTGCGATCGGGGAGGTCATGAGAGGGTGTGTTTAGATTCTTGATAGGGCCAGGTACTGCCAGTATTCACCGCATCAGCAGCAGCCGCACCGTTTCGCTCCCGCCGGCGCTCACGAGCCGCGCGAGGTAGAGGCCGTTGGCGAGGTGCCGCGGCTCCCAGGTGGCCACGTGATTTCCGGCAGGCAGCACGCCATCCAGCAGCACCGCTACTTCGCGGCCCAGGAGGTCGTAGACCCGGAGAGACACCGGGCCGGCGGTGGGTAAATCCAGAGCCAATGTAGTGCTGGCGCGAAAAGGATTCGGGTAGCCCGGCGCCAACGCCACGCTTCGCGCGAAATCCGGCCGTTCCTCGACACTCACCGGCACCGGCACGCCGCCCGAGGTCGTCCGCAGGATGCTGCCGAATTCGCCGACGATGGTCCCGGTGTCGGCATCGGTGAACGAGATGCCGCGGAGGGTTTGCGAGGTGCGGCTCACCTGCTTCACCCAGGTCAGGCCTCCGTCGGTGGTGCGGAGCAGTGTCCCGAGCCGGCCAACGGCGGTACCATGCAGCAGGTCGGTGAACTGGATGCGATAAAGGGAATTGGTCGTGCCGCTCGCCTGAGGCCCCCACGTGGCCCCGCCGTCTTCGGTGCGGATGATGGTCCCGTTTTCGCCGGCGGCCCAGCCGTTGCTGGCATCCACGAACGATACGCTTTGTAATGACCAGGGGACGCCGCTCTCCTGAGACGCCCAGGTTGCCCCGCCATCGGTCGTACGAAGGATGGTGCCTGTGGTGGATACCGAGACCCCGACGACGGTGCCGGTGTTCGCATCCACGAAATCGACCCCGTAGAGCGTCTGGATGATGCCGCTCGTCTGCGGCGTCCAGGTCGTACCGCCCGTGGTGGTGCGGAGGATCGTCCCACCGGTGCCGACGATCGTGCCGGTGTTGGCGTCGGTGAAGTCGACATCCTGGAACTGAATCAGCTGGAGACCGCTCGGCTGAACCGTCCAGGTGGCGCCGCCATCGGTGGTCCGGTAGATGACCCCGCTCTGCCCGACGGCCGTGCCGGTGGAGGCACCCGCAAAGGAAAGGGCGTGGATGGTGCCCAGGTTGAAGCCAGTATGGGGCGTCCAGGTCTGCCCTCCGTCGGCGGTTCGAAAGACCTTTCCGCCGGCGCCGGCCACCACGCCGGTGGCGGCATCGGCGAAATAGACATCGTGGTAGACATCGTACGGGCCGGCCGACAGCTCCGTCCAGCTGACGCCGCCGTCCGTTGTGCGGGCGGTGGTGC
>JBGSPJ010000367.1:0-3977 GCA_041738655.1 Rhodothermales bacterium
GTCCCAGACGGCCGTGCTCCTGGCGCTGTGGCCCGGGTACGTCGGCCGCGTGCGCGCGGAACGGATCCACGTAAGCGCCCTGCTGCAACACGCCACCCCGCTCGACGACCGGGGCAACACGATCGTCCTCTCCGTACCCGACGATTTTCACCGCCGGATGCTGGATAGCCAGCAGGACTACCTCGTCGCCCGGTTCCGCGACGAGACCGGGCGGTCGATCGTCCGGTTCGACTTCGTCGTCAGCGGCGGGGAGGAAGGCGCCAACACCCCGGAAACCCCCCGTGAAATCGATCCGTACGAGTACATGAAACTAAAACGCCAGGAAAGCCCGGTCATCCGGGCGATCTTCGACCAGTTTGGAGGAGAAGTCGTCTGGTGACCCATCTCCCTATTTCCGGCCAACCGGCACCACCAACCCCGATAGTTCTCATGGCAGACGATTTGAATATGGCCGACATGTTCGGCAAGATGATGGACATGCAGCGCAAGATGAGCGAGGCGCAGGATACCCTCGCGGCGAAGACGGTGACGTCCGAAGCCGGCGGCGGGATGGTCAAAGTGACGGCCAACGGTCAGCAGCGGGTGACGCGGATCAAGATCGACCCAGCGGCCGTCGACACCAGCGACATGGAATTGCTGGAGGATCTGATCATCGCCGGCGTGAACAAAGCCCTCGAAGAAGCGGCTTCCCTGGCCCGTGGCGAGATGAGCCGGGCGGCCAGCGGGATGCTGCCTCCGGGGCTCGACCTCAAGCAGTTCGGGCTGTAGGCGCCACAAACCCATGCATTTCACGTCCGAAGCAGTCGAGGCGCTCGTCGAACAGCTCACTCGCCTGCCCTCCATTGGCCGCAAGACGGCGCACCGGTTGGTGTCCTACATCCTGAAGATGCCCCGCGAGGAGGTGGTGGAGATGGCGAAGGCGCTCGTGGCCGTCAAGGACCGCGTGCGTAACTGCACCATCTGCTTCAACGTGTGCGACACCGAGCAGTGCGCCATATGCACCTCGCCGCGGCGCGATCAGGGCCTCATCTGCGTCGTCGAGGAAGCCAACGACGTGATGGCCCTCGAACGGACAAACGAGTATACGGGGGTCTACCACGTGCTCGGCGGAGTGATCAGCCCACTCGATGGCATCGGCCCCGAGGAATTGCGCATCCGGGAGCTGGTGGCGCGTATCCAGCCGGCGAGCGCCGGCGAGACCGAGCGCGCCGCCACACGCGAAGTCATCCTCGCGATGAACCCCAACGTCGAAGGCGACACCACGGCCTATTACCTCACCCAGCTGCTCAAGCCGTTCGGCGTCCGCCTCACCCGCATCGCGCGCGGCCTCCCCATCGGTGGCGACCTCGAATACGCCGACGAGGCCACCCTGTCGCGTGCATTAGAAGGACGCGTTGTCCTCTAACATTTAATATTAAACATTTAATATTAAACGATTTACCCCCTCCTCCCTGTGTTCACCCGGCGTGGCGCCCTGGCGCTTTTTATCCCCGTCCTGCTCATCCTCCTCGGCTACGTCCTGTACCCGAGTCTGCGCACGTTTATCACTGCGTTTCAGGACGGCAACCTCGCGGAGGTGTTCTCCTCCTGGCGAAACGCCAACGTACGGGGACTGATCAACTCGATATCGATCTCGCTCTTCAGCGTGCTGGGCGCCGGCGTGCTGGGCACGGCGCTGGCGTATCTCTTCTTCCGGTACGATTTCCCGATGCGGCGCACCCTCATGGCCGTCGCCGCGCTCCCGTTGGCCCTCCCGCCCCTCGTCGGCGTGCTCGCGTTCCTGTTCTTGTATGGCGAAAGCGGCATACTCCCGCGCGGCCTCAAGATGGCGTTCGGCCTCGAGGAGGTGCCGTTTGCCTTCGACGGGCTCTGGGCCGTGTGGTTCGTGCACGTGTACACAATGTACGTCTACTTCTACCTGTTCGTCACCGCCGCATTGCGGGGGTTGGACGGGAGCCTGCTCGAGGCCTCGGCCGACCTCGGGGCGACGGCTTCGACGACGTTTCGCCGCGTGATCCTGCCCCAGCTCCGCCCCGCGCTCGTCAGCGCCGCGCTCCTCGTGTTTATGATTTCGATGGCGTCGTTCACGGCGCCCCTGCTGTTCGCCGGCACCGAGAGCTTCCTCACGACACAGATCTACAATTACAAAACCAATGGCGACCTCAACCTGTCGGCCACGGTGTCGACCGTGCTGACGGCGATCTGCCTCGTTTTTCTTATCGGGATGGAGTGGACCAACCGCCGGCGGCACGCCTCCGGCGCCGCCAAAGGCGTCCAGGCCGCCCCGCTACCCGTCCGAGGCGGTTGGCTTCGCACGCTGCTCATCGCCGGCGCGGTCGGTCTCCTCATTTTTCTACTGCTGCCCATCGCCACTGTCGCGCTGATCTCGTTCGCAAGAGAAGGGAGTTGGACGTACCAGTTGCTCCCGCAGGCATATACGTTTGACAATTACACGGCGCTACTGGCGGATCCGGATGTGCTCCAGCCGATCATCAACAGCCTGCGAATGGCCCTGCTGGCCACGGCCGGCAACGTCGTTTTTGGCGTCGCCGCGGCGCTGGTGATCGCCAAGAGCGGGCTTCCCGGCCGTGGTGTCGTGCGGCTGCTGGCGGCCCTGCCCTTCGCCATCCCCGGAACGGTCATCGCGATCAACCTGATCGTCACGTTCAACGAGGCCTCGCCGCTGTCGTTCGGGCAGATCCTCGTCGGCAGCTTCTGGATCCTGCCGCTGGCCTACTTCGTCCGCCACATCCCGTTTGTCGTTCGCTCCACCGTGGCGGCGCTCGAGAACTACGACGACCGGCTGACGGAGGCCTCGGCGGACCTCGGCGCCCACTTCGGGACGACCTTTCGGCGCATCGTCCTGCCCATCATTGGCCCCGGGGTGCTGGCCGGCACCCTCCTCACCTTCGTAACCGCGCTTGGCGAGTTTGTGTCTTCTATCGTGCTCTACGTCTACACCAACCGCCCGATCAGCGTCGAAATCCTCTCCCAGCTCCGCCTCTACGAGTTCGGATCGGCGGCGGCGTACAGCGTCTTCCTCATGCTGCTGATCGGAGCGTCGACGCTCGTCGTGCGCCGGCTGGGCGGGAGCGACTCGGTCCGGCAGACGGCATGAGCGAAACCCTCCGGCGACGGTCCTGTTGAAGGCAGTCACTTCGTCACCCCTGTCCCGTCTATTCGCATGGAAGAACCGTCCGCCTCCTCCGTCCCAGAACCAACCACCACCGAACCCCGGTGCCGCTGCGGACACACGAAGGACGACTTCTGGGTGTCGGCCAATGCGCGTTATTCGGCCTGGGGCTTTGTGATGGGGGTATTCATGGGGATCAGCGGCACGCTGCCAAAAAGCATCCAGTTTCAGTGCCGGAAGTGCGGGCAGGTGATCGAGGAGCGGACGGATCAGAAGAGCATCATGGCGTTTCGGGAGCACTGAGCCCGGCTACCATCCCACCCGCTTTTTATTTCGGATGACGCCATTTTCGGCATATTCGACCCAGTAGGCCTCAAACGGCCAGTCTTCGGGCGCCACGTCCGTGCCGGCCGCCGGCCGAAACCCCTCCTCCGTCAGCACAAAAGCGTGGCCCGTTTTGAGATCCGTCCACGCTTTATCCCGCCAGGCGAGCATGTGCGGCACCGTATCGTCCAGTTCATCCACCAGGAAAACATAAGCCGCGTCCGGGGCCTGGACGTCATCCGGGTCGAGAACCGCCACGACGCGGTCTTTGATCAGCGACCGGAGCTGGCGCAGGAAAGTCCGTGACGTTTTCTGCTCCTGCAGTTGCCAGATGGAGGATGGGAGCACGGTAAAACGCGTCGGCGCGGCGGGCGAGCCGATCAGACTACTTCCTAGCGGCTCCGGTTCAAGGGGCTGGATGTCGACCGGCCGGCTCTCCGCGATCAGGCGTCGGCGGCGGGCCGAGGCGGATGAAATGTGGCCCGGATCGGGGGCAGACGTATCGGGCCGGGCGGCGGGT
>JBGSPJ010000373.1:0-2968 GCA_041738655.1 Rhodothermales bacterium
GGTGGGCGATGCAGGCG
Source organism: Rhodothermales bacterium (assembly GCA_041738655.1). Lineage (GTDB taxonomy): Bacteria > Bacteroidota > Rhodothermia > Rhodothermales > JAHQVL01 > JAWKNW01. The sequence goes on from JBGSPJ010000373.1 coordinate 18, forward strand.
GCCGGCGACAAAGCGCTGCCCTGCCACCGCGTCGTCGCGCGGGACGGTACCCTCTCCGCCGCGATGCGGTTTGAGGGGCCGGACGTGATGGAGGAACGCCTGCGCGGCGAGGGCGTCTCCTTCACCCCCGATGGTCGGGTAGATATGAAGTCCCACCTCTGGATTCCCGATGCCCAAGATCGATAAGGCCGGCGCCCACTCCTACCCCCCGCTACGCGAATCGATAGCCGATCAGCGCGTGATCGTTCGCCCCTTCGCCCTCCACGCCACGGTCGAGCTCCACGACCGGATCGTCGGATCGACGTACCCGGCCGACCGGCTCATGCAGGCCTTCTTCAAGGAGCGCAACCAGCTCGGCAAACGCGACCGCGGGTTCATCGCAGAAACGGTCTACGGCATGCTCCGCAACCGGCGCTGGCTCGAATGGGCGTTCGCGGACCTCGACACGATGCACCGCGTGCTCGCGTATCTGGCCATCCACCAGCCCGATGCCTCGTTGCCGCTTGAGCCCGAAGACAACGCGCAGCTCCGCCGCGCGGTTGCCGCCGCCCGGGAAAAGGCGCTGCCCGAATCGCCCGTCGAGGCGCTGGGGCTGAGGTATTCGATGCCGGACTGGATGGTGGCGATCTGGCTCGACCTCCACGGGCCGGCCGAAACCGAAGCCCTCTGCGCGGCCCTCAACCGGCCGGCGCCGCTGGTCATTCGAGTCAATACCCTCAAAACCACCCGCGACGCGCTGCGGCAGACGCTTGCCGACGCCGGCCACCCGAGCGAGCCGACGCCGATGAGTCCGGATGGGCTCATCCTCGCCACCAAAGCCAACCTGTTCTCCCTGCCGGCCTTCCACGAAGGGCACTTCGAGATTCAGGATGAAGGCAGCCAGCTGCTTTCCTACCTCGTCAACGCCCGCCCCGGGCAGCAGGTGATCGACGGCTGCGCCGGCGGCGGAGGCAAAACCCTTCACCTCGCCGCGTTGATGCAGAACAAGGGAGTGCTCTACGCCTTCGATGTCGCCCACCGCCGGCTTGAGGAATCAAAGCCTCGCATCCGCCGCGCCGGCGTCTCGAACGTCCGCCTCCGCCCGATCGACACCAACCGCTCGCGCGACGTCACCCGGCTCCACGGCAAGGCGGACGCCGTACTGGTCGACTCCCCCTGCAGCGGGTCCGGCGTTCTCCGCCGAAACCCGGATGCCACGTGGAAGCTGTCCGAGGAGGGCCTCGCCGGCCTCAACCGCGAACAGCGCGACATCCTCGATGCCTACACGCCGCTGCTGAAACCGGGCGGCCGGCTCGTCTATGCGACGTGCTCGCTCTTCCCGCAGGAAAACGAACGCATCGTCGAGGCTTACCTCGCGGAGCACCCCGAGATGCGCCTCGTGCCGGCGTCCGAGGCGCTCAACGCTCTGGGGCTCGCGGTGACGGATCAGGCCGACGCCTATCTGCGCCTCGCGCCGCATCGGCACGGGACGGACGGGTTTTTCGGGGCGGTGCTGGAGCGGGCCTGAACTCAAGCCAGACGCGGCATCGCGACCATCGCCTCGCGCCAGGGCGCGAGCTCGGGAAGATCCGGCTTCCGCTGCCCGAAGAACTGGACGATCAGCTCGCCGGCGGCGTCGAACACCTCGAGTGATGTCACCGTCCCGTCCTTCGTCGGCTTGCGGACCACCCACGAGCTGTGGATGAGGCTCTCGTTGAGGTGCATGTTGAAGCCGGGGTCGAGCACGTTGTACCACGGTCCCTGCTCCTTCACCGTTTTCACTGGCCCCGTGTGGATCTGGATGCAGCCGGCGCTGCCGACAAACACCATGATCGGCGTTCTGGACTCGGCGACGCGCTCCAACATCTGCCGTGAACTCGTGTTGGCCACACGCTCGCAGAAGGTCCCTTCCGCCAGCCGCAGCGCCTGCGTCCGGCTCACGCCGTGGGTCCTCAGCATCGGGAAGAAGTCGTGGGTGTCCTGCAGTTCAGACCATGCCTGGAGCAGCCGGCCTTTGTCGATCGCGTTATCCGGCTTTTCCGCCGGCGCGGGATGCAGTGCCTCGATGGCAAGCGGCGCATCGATCAGGGTCCGGTGCCGCTCGACGAGCGCTTCGTAGGCCGGCACGTCGCTCTTGCGCGTCAAAAAGACTTTGTGGACCGCCGTTCCGTCTTTGTCGAAGAATTGAATGCTCCGGCGAACGCCCTCGCTGGAGCCCGTCCACGGGGTTTCGACGGAAAAGGCAAACCGCAAGTGGTCCATGAAGAGGCGGAGGTCGATCTGCTCGTCCAGCACCAGCCCCATGTGGTGCGCATCCATGAACGAAACCTTCTGGTACCGGCCGGTTTTTTCGTGAACACAAGCGTCGTTGCGGGTGAGCGCCATCACCTCGCCAAATGCCTCGATGCCGCGGAGCATCTCCTGCATCGAGCCTTCGAGACGGGTCGAACCATCGCTCACGGCCACCAACTCGGCTTCGCTGACGCCCAGCGCCTGCGCGGCATTGCGGGGATACACACCGGGGTTGGACTGGCGGTACGCGTGCCAGCGTGTTTTTAATTCGGGTTTCTGAACGGTTGTCTGCGTGTTCATGAGCGTGATGGGTTGGCTTGTGAAATCAGGAGGTCGGTGGTCGCGGGGAGGGTCAACCCGTGCGCGTCCGACAGGGTAACTACGAGCGGGCAGGCCAGGCACGGGTGATCCGTCACCAGGGCTGCCACGCCAAACGTGGCGCGAATGAGGTCGGGCGAAAGCAGGGCGCGCGGGGTGCCCTCCGCCACCAGTTCGCCCCGACGCAGAGCCACGATCCGATCGGCATATTGCGCCGCCAGGTTGAGGTCGTGCAGGACGGCCAGCACCCCCACGCCGGCCTCTGCCAATTCGCGGGCGCGGCCGAGCACGCCGTGCTGATGGACGAGGTCCAGACTGGCCGTCGGTTCGTCGAGCAGCAGGTACCCGGGTGGCGCTGCGCC
>JBGSPJ010000438.1:0-2327 GCA_041738655.1 Rhodothermales bacterium
GGCTTTCTCGAGCGCCTCGACCTGCGCATCGCGATCGCCGAGCCGGCCGAAAGCCAGTACGCCCGCATCGCGCAGCTCACCCAGCGCACCAATCAGTTTAACGCCTCGGGCATTCGCCGGTCGATGGAACAAGTCGCCGGCCTGCTCCTCTCCGGCAAACGCGAGGCGCGCGTCGTCGAAGTCAGCGACCGGTTTGGCGATTATGGACTCGTCGGCGCCGTGCTCTTTACGTCGGACGCCGAGGCCCTGCTCGTCGAGACCCTCCTGCTGAGCTGCCGGGCGCTCGGGCGCAGCGTCGAACAGCGCATCGCGATCCACCTCGGTGAGGCGGCGCTTCAGCGCGGGCTCCATTTTGTCGATATCGCCTACATCGAGACCCCACGCAATCTACCGGTCCGCCAGTTTCTGGAGCACACCGACGCAGCGTCCCGACACGACCATGGCGACCACATGATCTACCGCTTCGACGCCCGGCGGCTCTCCCAGATGGACCCCATCGCCTCGGCCACCGCCGCGCCCGCCGACGACGAGGCGCCGGCTGCTTCGACGCGCACTGCCCGCATTGCCCCATCCACCGACGCCACGCCCTGGCTCCGTATCGCCACGGAATGGAGTGACATGCACGCACTGGCCGAGCGGCTCAACCGAATCCGCCATCAACGGCCGGACCTGCAGACGCCCTTCGCGCCCCTGCAGACGCCGCTTGAACGCCAGATCGCCGAAATCTGGGAAACCGTGCTCGGCCTCGACGGCATCGGCGCGACCGACGGCTTCGCCGAACTGGGCGGCTCGTCGCTCCAGCTCGTGCAGATCCATGCCCGCATCCAGCAGCACATCGGCCGGTCGCTGCCGCTCACCCAGCTGTTTGCCCTGCCTACCGTGCGCGCCCAGGCCGGCTTCTTTTCCCCGCCGGCCGCGGCGGCCTCGGGCACGCCATCCGGAACGCTATCCAGCATCCAGGAGCGCGCGCAACGACAGAAAGCGGCCATGAATAGACATAAAATCCTGCCACACAGACAAAAATGATCGATTCGTCCATACAAGAAGATCTTCAAGGCATCGCCATCGTCGGCATGGCCGGCCGGTTTCCCGGCGCCACCGACCTGGATACGTTCTGGGATAAGCTGAAGAACGGCGTCAGCAGCATCGTCGAATTGTCCGACGACGAGCTGAATATCCCCGCCGCCGACCGCGAAAAAATCCTCAACAACCCGCACTTCGTCCGCCGCGCCGCTTCCGTCGCCGACGCGGACAAGTTCGACGCGGCCTTTTTCGGCATCTACCCGAAAGAAGCCCACGTCATGGACCCGCAGCAGCGCCTCTTCCTGGAATGCTGCTGGGATGCGTTTGAAAACAGCGGTTACGAGCCGACCACCTACCCCGGCTCGGTCGGGGTGTTTGCCGGCTGCTACATGAATACCTACCTGCTGAACAGCCTGGAGGACCATCCGGCGTTTATCGGGGCGCTGGCGGACTCGTTCCACGGGGGCGAGCTCAAGAACGAACTGGGGAACGACAAGGACTACATGGCCACCCGCGTGGCGTTTAAACTCAACCTCCGCGGGCCCAGCATGACAATCCAGACGGCCTGCTCGTCGTCGCTCGTCGCCGTCACCCAGGCGTGTATGAACCTCACCAACTACCAGTGCGACATGGCGCTGGCCGGCGGGGCCACCATCCGTTTCCCGCAGAACCGCGGCTACCTGTACGAGCCCGACGGCATGGTGTCGCCCGTGGGCAAGTGCTGCACGTTCGACGCCGGCGCCGCCGGCACCATCTTCGGCGACGGCATCGCGGTCGTCCTCCTCAAGCGCCTCGAAGACGCCATCGCCGATGGCGACAGCATCTATGCGGTCATCAAGGGCTGGGGGATCAACAACGACGGCGCCTCGAAAGTCGGCTACACGGCGCCCAGCGTGGACGGGCAGACCGAGGCCATCGCGCTGGCCCAGGCCATCGCCGGCGTCGATCCCCGCACGATCACTTACGTGGAAGCCCACGGCACCGGCACCCCGCTCGGCGATCCCATCGAGATCGACGCCCTCTCCCGCGCCTTCCGCATGGGCACGGACGAAAAGCAGTTCTGCGCCATCGGGTCGCTCAAGACGAACATCGGCCATCTGGACGTGGCCGCCGGCGTCGCCGGCATGATCAAGACGTCGCTCGCGCTGACGAACAAACAGATTCCGCCGAGCCTCAACTTCGAGACACCGAACCCGAACATCGACTTCGCGAGTTCGCCGTTTTACGTCAACACCGCGTTGTCCGACTGGCAGCCGGCCCCTGGTGCGCCGCGCCGCGCCGGCCTCAGCTCCTTCGGCGTCGGC
>JBGSPJ010000458.1:0-3002 GCA_041738655.1 Rhodothermales bacterium
GGCGCCGGCTGGCGTCACAGGCGCCGGCTGGACCGGAGCGCTGGCGGGCGCCGGCTGGATAAACGAGACTTCCTTCGCCGGCTCGCGCTGCCGCTCGCAGAAGCGAAACAGCGACTGCCCGAGCCGGATCACTTCATCATGCCGAATCGGGTATTCCGTGCGTACCCGCAAATAGGTGCGATTGAGGCTCTTAAGATCCTTTACCGCCAGTTCGCCCCCCTTCACCTGCACTGCCAGGTGCCGGCGAGAGAGCATCCGGTCGTCTGCGCCGAGCACGATGTCCGGGGCCTCGCGCCCGAGCACCACGGTGCCCTCGGCGAGCTGGTGTCGACCCACCACCATCCCGTTGTGGTCGTAATGCAGGCACATCCAACCGCCGGGCTGACGAGTAAAGACCAGGAACTGCCGGCCGATTTGGAGGAGATCGCCACTGGCGAGTGGGCGCAGTTCGCCGGCCGGCAGTTGGAGGAATGAACCCGCCTTGCTGCCTTCATCGCGCAGGAAAAAACCCTGCTCGGTGTTACGAATCGTCGCATGGTGATCGGCTATGGAGGCTTCCCCTGAGACGACGATCGCGTTCGATTCGGCACGGCCGATGGGGGTGTCGCCGCCCCTCTTCAGAAGGTACTCGTCGGACTCGATCCCCGCCGGGGTGATACGAACGAGCCGCGGCCCAGCGGCTTCGGTGGCCGTGTCGTCGTCCCCCGGCTCGGTGATCGGCGTAGTCGGTCGCACGCCTTCAGGAATCAATTCCCTTTCGGCGGGCACGACCTCCTCGACGAACCGCAGGGTGACTTCGATCGTTGTGTGGCCATCCGCCTTCTGGCGGATCACCTCCGCGATGAACACGCCGTCGCGCAGGGCCGCCTTGATATTCCCTGCCCGGCGCACTTCACGAAACGTCGCGGGGTCGGCACGATGGTCGTCGGTTTCCAGGTAAACAGGGCTCAGAATGTCGCCGATGAGGTAGACGTTGGGCACCTGCGTTTCCAGCAGCGGGGTCACTGCCATACGCCGTTTGCCCTTCGCCCCGCCTTCCACCATCGTGATCCCCAGACTTTCGAGAAATGCCTCGGGGATGTCCTCGCCGATGCAGGCGATACACTGCGTCTTCTGAAACTCCAGGTGGGTCGTCTCGATCGACCGTCCTTCGATGAGTCGGCGATCGACACGGATCGACAGATACTCGTGCCGATCCGGCCCCACCAGCACGGCCACGGGTTCGCTGTTCGGAAAGTACCGGATGTTGCCGTTGCCGAGATACGCCTCGAAAAAGACTTCCGACAACGCGCGAGACACCTTGGGCATACTGTGGCCCCGGTACGACCAGTAGACCGGACACGCATCGCCGGCGGCGGCCTTGGCGTTCGAAATGGCGATGACGGCCTCGGCGGCCGATGTACCCCCGCCAATCACACACGCCGGCTCGCCTACATAGGCCTGCGCGTCGTCCAGGCGATAGGTGATGCCGGCCGTGTCGCCAGGAATATCGAAGCGCCGGGGCACGCCGCGACCGATGGCCAGCACGAGGTGACGGGCGAGGAATGTCTCTTCCACGCGCGACCGATGATTCCAGGTCTTCGCCTGAATCAGGCCGTCGGGCTGTTTGGTGATGCCGGTGAGTTCCAACCCGACCTGTGTCGGGATCGCGTGCTCGCGATACAGGCCTTGCCATCGGCCGCACATGTCGTCCTTATCGATAGGCCCGAACTGCAGCGCCGCGATGAGGGGTCCGCCGGCGGGAAATCGCATCTGGTCTCCGCCGCCGAAATGGGGCAGGATCAGCTTTTCCTTGGCATAGTCGCGAATGCGCTTCATCAGGTCATCGTAGTCGATGACCAGGGCGGAGAGCCCGAGCTCTCGCGCGTGGAACGCGGCAGCCGTACCGGCCGGTCCACCGCCGACCACCAACAGATCCAATACTTCAGGGAGCTCCATGCGTCGCTATCCGTCTTCGAGTGGGGTGGTTTTCGTGGGTGATGGCCACGCCGGCTCAGCGCAGAACCGCCATCGCTTTCGGCCCAAACCGAAGTCGGGAGCCAACAGTCAGGCGGGTCCGCTCGCTAATCTGGACATCATCGACATACGTGTGGTTACTGCTCTGAAGATCGACGATCTCGACGCCATCATTGGTTACGGTGAGTTCCGCGTGCCGCGTAGACACGAAGCTATCAGCGACGACGATGTCGCACGCTTGCCCACGGCCGAGGATGTATTTGCCGGACTTTAGCGCTACGCGCACTTCCTTTCCATCGGCCAGATTCAGCTGCAGAACATATTCGACCGCCGCGGCCAGGGTCGTGGCTGGCGGCATGGTATCCTGATTCATTCCGGGCAAGTCGGGAAGCACCGCAAACGAATCCTCCATGCTGGTCCGCATCCCCGGATCGTCTGGTCCGAACGCCGAGAGTCCCCCCTCCGGCAGGGGCGACGGAATACCGAGCGTGGTGCCGGCGCTACCTCGATCGGATGCGCGCCTGGTGGGCGCCGGGCGGGCGGCGGGGGCCGGCGCACCCGCATGAAAAATAAAATGGATGTCGCTCGCGAAGGTGATCACATGCAATGCGTTCAATCGAACGGCATCGCGAAGCGGAATCCGATCGACGAGGGTGCCGTTACTGCTTCCCAGGTCCTCGATGAAGTAGGCCCGGGCATCCTCCTTATAAAAAATACGGGCGTGCCGGCTGGAGATCGTATGCGGGAACAGGACGAGGTCGCACTGGGCGTCCCGTCCGATCAGGGCCTCCCGATCGATCTGAAAATCCGTGCCGGCGAGGGCGCCGGTTTTTGAGAAGAGCCTGGCGGTCATGCGATATCGACGTCGGTCACCGGGTGAAAAGGACTATTCCAGGTACTGCAAGAGGTTGGAGCGCTGCGCAGTATCAGGGTGGAAGGCATGGCAGGTCAAACACGTATCAGCCGCTTTATCGGGGGCGTGGCACGACTGGCAGGTGGCTATCCCGGGGAGATTGTGGATCTCGGCGCGATCCAGCTCGGGAGAC
>JBGSPJ010000466.1:0-2934 GCA_041738655.1 Rhodothermales bacterium
GGCGCCGGCGAGCGTGCCGGCCACGATGCCTACATAGCCCATCACATTGTAGCTGGATATCCGCCGGCCGCCGAACCGCATGAACGGACGCGCCAGTCGGTCCAGCATGCGCGAGAGCCCATCTGGCCGCCGCGCATCACGGCGCCCGAAACGGGCGATGGGGTGCATCGGAGGCAGAATGCCTTCGGGTTTCAGGCCGGCGTACACCTGGTGCGCCTGCTCGTGGCGAAGCCGCACACCCTCGTTCACCCCAGTTGCTCGATCCGGAGATTCCGCCAGCGCACCTTGATGCCGCCGCCGTCATGGATCTGCAACGCGATCGAGCCGTTTGCCTGGCCGATCTTTTCGTCGGAGAAGTCGACCATCGGGGTGCCGTTCACCCAGCTCTGCACGTGGTCCCCGACGACGCGGATCTTCATCTCGTTCCACTCGCCCATCTTCAGCGCGCTGTCCTTCTCCGGCTCCGGCTTCACGAGCCAGCCGCGCCCGTACGACTCGTAGACGCCGCCGGTGTCGTTGCCCGGCGGGGCGACTTCCACCTGCCAGCCGGTGATCGTCGTGCCTTCGATGGAGGAGCGGAAGAAGACGCCGCTGTTGCCGTTGGCCTCCTGCCGAAACTCGAGCGTCAGCTCGAAATCTTTGTAGGATGCATCGGTGGCGAGGTAGCCGTACTGCGCGTCCGGCCCGCTCTCGCAGATCAGCTCGCCGTTTTCGACATACCACCGCTCGGTGCCGTAGACCGTCCAGCCGGAAAGGTCTTTCCCGTTAAATAGCGAGGTCTGACCGCTGCAGGAGATGTTGAAGGCGACCAGCAGAAGCAGGCCGCTCAGGAGGCGTTTACTCTTCATAGCGAACTCCGAGATCGTTGAGCACTTCATCCGGGCATCCCTTCCACTCTGGAACGAATACGTTGCCCATGTACTTGAGGTCTTCCACGCCCAGCTTGCTGGACCAGAATCCGGAGGCCGTGAGGTCCCGGAAACTGCTAAAAAACGCGACGCCGTGTGCCACGCCTTCGGGGGCGGCGTCCGGGTAGGCGATATCCTCGATCAGCGCGATTTGCTGCGCGCCCGTGCAATCGGCGAAGGGCGCGTTGAATCGTTTGCGGCACTGGACATCGATCCAGGCGAGGCCGCCGCGCATGGCGGTCTGCATGTCGGACCGGTCGATCATCATAAAATCCAGGTACTCCGGCACGCCGGCGTCCGTCGCGCTGCCGGAGCGGTCGTCGGCCGGGATCACGATGTCGACGAGGAGGCGGAGCGTCCGCCACTCGTGTTCGTTAAAAAAGGCCGGCGCAAAGGTCGAGCGGTCGGCCACGGCGCGGGCCTGCTCGGAGGCGAGGGCGGCGTCTCGGCTCGTCCACGTGAAGCCCGCGGTGACGGGCGACACGGCCAGCAGTTTGAGGGTTTCTCTGCGATTCATAGGGCGTTCGATTACAGGTTGCCTTTTTTGCGCTGGTCGACGATAAAGTCCGCCGTGCGCCACGAGAGGGCCAGGATCGTCCAGGTCGTGTTTTTGTGGGCCTGGGAGGTGAACGGGCCGGCGTCCGCCACGAACACGTTCCGGGCGTCGTGCGCCTGGGAGTTCGCATTGAGCACCGAGTTGCGCGGGTCGCTGCCCATCCGGGTGGCGCCCACTTCGTGGATGATTTCGCCCGGTGGGTGGATGCCATAGCCATCTTCGCGGGTCGGCATCGGTGTGATGGGTGTCCCGCCCATGGCGTGAATGATCTCGCGGGCCGTCTCCTGCATGTGCTTGACCTGGTTGTACTCCTGGTCGCTGAATCGGACGTCGAAGCGGAGCACGGGGATGCCGTACTTATCCACGACCCGGTCGTCAATCGTACACCGGTTCTCGCGCCGGGCGATCATCTCGCCGCGTCCCGAAAAGCCGACGATGGAGCCGTACATCGACCGGTAGTCGTTCTTCAGCGCCACGCCGTAGCCGCCGCCACCGCGGGGTTTGCGCATCCCGAGCGCGTAATCCACCCCGTTATACCGGTGGATGCCGCCCATGAAGCCGGCGCCCGGCATGTCGCGCCCGCCCCAGATCTCGAAATGGTAGCCGCGGAGGAAGTCCTGCTTCTTGGCGTCGAGCCACCAGGGGATGTACACGTGCATCCCGCCCACGCCATCGTCGTTGTGGGGTTTCTGGTTGAGGAGCTGGGGGATGATGCCGGCGACACTCGTGCCGGTGGAGTCGGTGATGTACCGCCCGACGGCGTCGCTCGAGTTGGCGAGGCCGTTGGGGTGTTGCGGAGACTTCGAGTTCATCAGGAGGCGAGCGGACTCACACGCGCTCGCGGCGAGCACCACGACCCGGGCTTTCACCTGGTACTCCTGCCGATCCACCGTATTCACATACGAAACGCCGGTGGCCAGGCCTTCGCCGTTGGTGAGCACTTCGCGCGCCATGGCGTTTGGGATGATCTCCAGGTTGCCCGAGGCGAGGGCCGGCCGGAGGAGGACGGACGGCGACGAGAAGTTCGAGTTGGTCGCGCAGCCTCGGCCGCACTGGCCGCAGTAGTGGCAGGCGGCGCGCCCGTTGTGCGGTTTCGTCAGGATCGAAAGCCGCGAGGGGATGACGGGGATATTGAGCGTGTCGCAGGTCTTCTTGACAAGCAGCTCGTAACACCGAGGCTTCGGGGGAGGCAGGAAGATGCCGTCCGGCTCGTTGTAGATCCCCTCGTTGGTGCCGAAGATGCCGACGAGCTGGTCGACCTTGTCGTAATACGGCTTGATGTCGTCGTACCCGATCGGCCAGTCGTCCCCCTCGCCGTCGATGCTGCGCACCTTGAAGTCGTTCGGCCCAAACCGGAGCGAAATACGACCCCAGTGGTGGGTGCGGCCGCCGAGCATGCGCGAGCGGAACCAGCGCCATTCGGTGCCCGGGGCATGGGTATACGGCTCGCCGTCGAGCGACCAGCCGCCG
>JBGSPJ010000486.1:0-1735 GCA_041738655.1 Rhodothermales bacterium
CGCGCCGCTGGCCGAGGGTCAGAGCCAGCGTGAGCTGCTCGGACCGGTGCTTGCCGGCTTCATAAACGAAGGCGCCAATCATCGGGGTGAGCACTACGATGAGGAGTGAGACGGCCACGACCGTCTCGACGAGCGTCGAGCCGGCATCGTCTGCCCAAAGGCGTCTGCATGTGGTCAGTATGCCCATGATTCGAGGGTAACGACCTCCGGCGTCATGGCCCCTTCGAAACCGAACGGGAGGTGAAACGGCGTAGGCCGGGCGGGGCGGTCGATCAGAGCATCGCGGAGCCAGTTGACATAGTGGGTGGGCGAGGCGTAAAAATGAAATTGGCGGGTCGCCACGGTTCCGAGTACCGCGCCGGCGATTTCAGACTGGCCGGCGCCGTAGACCAGTCCGCGCACCGTAGCGCCGGCCTCCACGATCACCCGGCCATTCGCTTCGCCTTCGATTTCGGGAGTAATTACTGCTCCGTCGACCACAGCATCGTCCATCAGTCGAATTTCGGCGCTCGACGCTTCCTCGCCGGCCTGGCCAAACACGATCAGCAGCGATGGATACAGGAGCCGGGCATTTTCTGCCACGTGTATGCCCTCTTCCGCCAGAAGCTGGGCGGCCAGTTCGGCGTGGCCGGTGATTTCGATCGCGCGGCCGGCGTAGGCCAGCACCCCCTCTCCTCGTACCTCGCCGCCGATTTCCAGGGCTCCGCCCGTCACGAGAATACTGCCTGATTTGAGACGCAGGGAGCCGGCGAGGTGCAGGTTGTCGCGTGCCAGAATCATCACCGGATGGAGAAACAGGGCGCTATCCGCCGTGTCGTAGTGGAGCGTTTCGCCCCGGACAATCGTGAGGGCTTCCGGCCCGCCTTCAGGGCGTGCCTCGCCGGCAATCCACGCACGAAACCGGTTTCGTTGCACGATCACTCCACGGGCATCAAACGCCGGAAGCGTTGGAGCGGCCTCCCGGTGGATCGGCCCATTGACCTCCCCTGAAAAGACGCGCCCGTCCAGCACGCTCGTCTGAACCCCGAGCGGACCGGCCCGGATGGATCCGCGGACTACCGTCTGGCCGGCGAGGTGCAGCTGTCCGTGCGGGTCCGCGAGCAGGATGGCGTCTTGCAAGGATTCGGGTAACACAAACCCGACGAGCGCGTCGACCTGATGGCGTGCCGGGCCGGCGCGGGCCTCGAGTTCCACCCGAACGAATCCACCAAACAGACGCGAGGATCGCCGGCAGTCCGCCTCCGTTTCTTCGGACTCCCCCGGGGCGTCCACCCAGGCCGCGAGGGCCCGGGCCAGGCAGCCTTCGGCGGCGTAGCGCGCCTGGAGGCGGTAGACATCGCGGCGGACGAACCGGCTCTGGGCGACATGGACCATAAACACCGTCCCGAACAGGACGGTAAGGAGGGTCAGCACCGTGAGTACCAGCGCCAGGGCCGAGCCCTCGTCGTGAGGTAGCGGATGTTTCATATCCAGAAGGCCGGCGGCAGGATCGTTGCGCCGGCCAGCGCACCGGCGGCAAAAAACGGGGCAAACGGGAGGCGTGAATCGCGCCTGAGGACGCCCAGCAGAAGCCCGACCAGTGCCACGCATCCCCCGAGGAGGAGTCCGAGATACAGTCCCCAGAGGGCCGGCCACCCGGCAAGAAGCCCCACGGCGCCGGCCAGTTTGACATCCCCCCACCCCATGCCCGGTCGCCCGAACAGGGCCTGCCCCAGACCGCGAAGCGCGAGCAGGC
>JBGSPJ010000489.1:0-4843 GCA_041738655.1 Rhodothermales bacterium
CGGCGCTGGACGGGGTCCGCCACGTAAAGCAGACCCTGGTCGTCGCCGGAGAGCCCCATTGGCTTGACGAGCACGCCGGCGCCGGTCGGCGTCACCCGTTCCGCCTCGCGCCGCTCGGGGTGAAACCGCATGACACTGCCCTGCATCCCGTTCGTGACATAGATGCTCCCGTCGATCCCTACATGCACATCGAACGGCCGATGCACGAGGATGTCCTCGCCGAGGTCGCCCCCGAACACCAGACGACGCGCGCGCTCCGCGAGGCTATGGGCGAAGCCGATGCTCTCCTGCGAGGTCAACTGCCCCTGGTACTGGATGCGGGGTGGCTCGGGCGGTAGCGGCCAGACGGTTTCTGCACCGGGCTGAAGGCCGGCGTTGTACGACAAGGTCGATGACGGGGCGGCACAGCCGGCCGCCAGGCCAGACAGGATCACCAGAAGACCCGCCGCGCGGGGTACAAGAGTCATACGATTCGATGCGTTCATCGCGGTGCTACCAGTCGTGCGCCGTGCCTTCGCCCGGCTGGTTTCTGTGGCAAACCAGGCAAAAGCTGTTTCCCGCGTTGCTCACGCGCAAAAACGGCCTGAATCGCTGGCTGTGCGGCTCGTGGCAGGTCATGCATTGCACCTTGCCGTCGTACAGCTTCATGCCGGCCGCCTCGATTTCGGCGGCCGTCCGGAAGCCGGCGTCCCGGCCGGGGTCGTACAGCACCGAGATCGGGTGGGTGTCGCGCAGGTCGTCCGGACGAAACCAGACGCCCTCAAAGTCGAGCCCCCCCTTTGGATTCCCCCCGCTATGGCAGCCCTCGCATTCGTCGATGGGCGTCCCCGACGGGCCGCGGCCCGTGTAGGTGTTGGGGGTATTGAGGATTTCATCAACGCCGATCGTGCCGTCGTGGCAGGAGAGGCAGGAAAGGGAATTGCCGGTGGGCTGTGGATCCGCGATCATATCCAGATCGTCGGTATCGAACATGCGGTAGGGGCCCCGAGGGATGGGCCGGTTCCAGAGGGGGCGGTCGACGCGGCCGCCGTGCGGCGCATGGCAGTAGACGCACACCTCGCCGTAGTCCTGAACGAGGCCGGCCATGTCGGAACTCGTGTTGCGAGCCGGGACGGTGAGGTTGTGAAAGGTCTGGGTGACGACGGGGCCGGTCGGCCACTGCGCACGAACCGGGGCCACACAAAACCACCCGCCGGCCAACACGCCGAGTGCGATCAGAAGTACCGTTTGTACGAAGAGGTGCCCGCGAGGAGGGCCTGGCATTGCATCCATGGGTGGTAGATGGCTCTGTGCAATGCAGGCTTACGGGTCTGCGTATCGAGCCCGTTTTCCCAAAGGATGTGCCGAGATGAGAATACCGTGAGAGGATTCGTTATCCTGAAAATAATCCGTCCTATAAACCCGTACGAGGCATTGATTGGCACACCTGGAGCATCGCGGCGAGGATGCCTGTCCAATTCGTGCACAGGTGTATGATCGACGACAGAACGGACTGTAAGGGGCTCACCCACACGATCGCGCATAACGGACATGCCGGCGCTCGCTTCAGAACCGGAGCGAGAGCGCCACGCGTGTATTCCCGGGAAGCGGCATCACCTGGACGCCGGCCACAGGCAACCCTGCCGAGGGGGCCTTCCAGACGAGTAAGGCGTCCACGTAGCTGAACGCCCACACGCCAACGGCCGAGAGGAAGAGGTTGTTACGAACGAGATGCCAGGTGTTGAACGTCCGGTAGCGATCCTGGATATCGGCCGGGAGCAGCGCGTCCTCATACCGTTCCTCGGCGCGCTGCCGGAGCAGGGCAGCGGCCAGCGTGCCGCCGGCTGTTGCGGACCATAACCCGATGAGCAGGACGCCCTTACGGCGTTCATTCTTGTAGAGCTGCCCCCACCCGGGCAGGACCATGGACCGCATCGTCGCGCTGGAACGCGGGTCGTCGACGATCAGATACCGCACGGCCGGCTCGGCCATGCCGGCGGTGGGAGCACTAGCCAGCTCGGCCAGCACTTCATCGAACAGTGCCAGCAGCTTCGGCGAGGTTTCGAGAGGGTCCAGCTTCAACGTAGGGGTAAGCTGGAGAGCAAACATCAACTGCCGGCGCGCCCCGCTCCGGTCGTTCTCCGCAAACAGTACTCGGGCGTAATACGTGTGCACATCGGTCAGCTGGGACGGGCTGAATTGATCGAAGACGTCCAGCGCGTGCTCGATATGCGTTTTCGCCGCCTCGAAATCGATTCGCTGATAGGATGTCCGGATACTGTCCAGCACCACCCCGGGCGAACCTTGCGCCGTGGCTTCCCGATCGATCCCGGCGAGGAACGATGCACACAACAGAAACGACAGGAAACGCATCCGCATGAGGTGCTAACGAAGCAGGATCAGGGTGCCGTTCGAGCGCCGGAGTCCCTGGCGCAGCGAATAGATATACAGGCCACTCGCAACCGGTTGCCCGGCGATGTCGCGCCCATCCCACGTTACCTCGTGGGCGCCCGGGGCAAAATAGCCATCGGCCACCACAGCCACCAGTCGGCCGCGCACATCGTGCACCATAAGTTGGATCGGATCCACGCCATCCACCCCGATTTCGAACGGGATCCGGGTTTCGTCGCGGAACGGGTTCGGATAGTTGGCCTTCAGGGTGAAGAAGCGCGCCGGCACCTCGTTTTCGATACCGACTCCTTCGGCCGTGGTGAAGGAGAAGGGGGATGACCAGTCACTCACGCCGGCGCTGTTCCGGGAACGCACCCGCCAGTAGTAGGTCGTCAGGGCGTCCAGTTCACTCAGGGCGAGCGACGCCACATTCAGGCCCGGCGCATCGACCACCAGTGCCGTGAAATCGCCCGATGTCGAAACCTGCACATCTACCGTAGACGCTCCCGGGGCCGACCAGGCGAGCGAAACGCCTTCCTCTATTTCTTCCACGCCGTTGGCCGGCGCGGTGAGTGCCGGCGCCGCCGGGGGCAGAATCGTCGTTACCGTAAACATCTCTACCGTCGCCAGCGTAGCGCCGGTGTTGTCACGACCGCCAAACACATACACCGCGTTCCCCACCGTGACGGCCGCAAAGGATTCGCGGGGTGTGCTCATGGACGTCTGCGGCTCCCAGACGTCGAGCGCCGGGTCGTACCGATCGACCGCGGAAACCACCTGATTGTTGGCCTTTCGCCCACCCAGGGCGAGAATGCCACCCTGCACCGCCGCCGCCGACAGGCCGCCCCGCGCCATGCTGAGTGGCTCCTTTTCAATCGTACCCTGCGCGTCGGTATAACTCTGGACAAGGTCCACGGGCCCGAACGCATTAAAGCCCCCAATCACGTAGGCGATCTCATCGAGCACCACAACCCCGAATGAGGCGCGGGGCACGTCCAACTCCCAATCCGAATCATTCCATTCCTCGTCGTCGTTTTCGAATTGTTCCACGCTGGTCAGTATCTGCTCATTTTCATTCGAGCCACCCAGCACATACAATTCCCCCCCGAGGACAATGGCGGCCAGTCCTTCGCGGGCATCATCGAGCCCTTCAAAAGACTCCCAGCGGTTTTCGCCAGCGTTGAAGACCTCCACATCGTGTGTGGTTTCATTCTCGTCGGTGTGGCCACCGATCACCATGAGCTGGCTGTTGTACACCACGACCGCCGCGTTCTCCCGCCCCTTGCGCAGGCTCGGAAACGACTCCCACGTGTTGGTCGCCGGATTATACCGCTCGACCGTGTTCAACACCTGCCCGCTCGCATTGCGGCCGCCCAGGACGTAAATCCGGTCTTCGTGGTAGATGGCCATCTGGCCGGAACGCGCTGTGGACATGGAGGCGCGCGCCTGCCAGGTACCGGTCTGTCCATGTACGGACTGCGCCGGGATAAACCATGCGAGCGCGAGTACGAGGAACAAGGGAGAGAGCGCCTTCATTGCGTTTGCCGTGAACAGGTGTTCAAAATTTGGTCAGTTGGGGGGCCTTTTTGGGGGGGTAACCACCCTTACTGCAAGGGGTATACCACATTCCGGAAGCCGTTTTCACCCGACGAATCCAGGCCCTACCGGGAGCCCTGATTCAGCCACAACAGCCCTAGTGCCCGATCAATTCTTGCATCTTATAGGCCCGCTTCAACACATCCCCCGCAGCCACTTCAAGCGTCGTTTCCCACCGGCCAACGTCCGGCAACTCCAGCATCAACTGGTGCTCGCCGGGCCACAGGATGATCGGTGATTCGAGCGGGGTGTCGTCGATGTACCGTCCGTCGATATACACCCTGGCCCAGGGGATGATGTCGAGCTCGAGCGTGCCTACCAGCCGCCAGAGCGATACGTTCATCGTGTCCGCCTCACCCGGCGCGAGGGCGACGACCGCTTCGTAGGTCGGGAACGATGGATGACGCAGTTGAATGCGGTATGTGCCGGCAGGCCGTTCGATCGTACGCGCGGGAGGCACCGTACCGAGGGAGTCGTTTTCGACAAACGCATCACAATAGGGGGCACAGACAATCGAGAGCCTCGCGAGCGCGGGTGGGGGCGCCTCCGCGAGGCTGGCGTCCGCGGTGTCCGACGGGACCGCGCTGGAATCCAGTGCACCCACTGAATCAGGAACAGCCGTGGCTACCCGTTCGGGCGGCTCTTCCGGGCGAAGCGTCGGCCCGGGCGTCGCGGTCACGGGTTCGGGCAGCGGCTGTTGGCCGGCGGGTCGATCGGTTGTATCCGGCAAGATGGCCATCAGCCCTTCGCCTGGAGGGTCGGCGGCTATCGCTACGGGCGCCGGCTCGTCCAGGCCTATCGCCCAGTAGGTAACCGCCAGCAGCAGCAACGCCGCGCCCACCCAAACGGCATACTTGGGCCGGCGGGGCGAGCGCGA
>JBGSPJ010000495.1:0-4590 GCA_041738655.1 Rhodothermales bacterium
GCGCCCTGGCGCGCGCCGCCTTCCTGTTGTGTGCGATCACGGCGCTGCCAGCCACAGCCGCCCACGCGCAGGGCGTCCCCTCCAGCGCGCCGTCGCCGGTGTTCAACCTGCTGCCCACGATCCAGAACGCGGATGGCGAGGAAGACTATGCCCTCCCGATCCAGATGTTGCTGTTGGTCACCGTGCTTTCGGTGGCGCCGGCCATCGTCATCATGACGACGAGCTTCACGCGTCTGATCGTCGTGTTCGGACTGTTGAGGACGGCGCTGGGCACCCAGCAGGCGCCGCCGAATCAGCTGATCGCCGGCCTCTCGCTCTTCCTCACGTTTTTTATCATGCACCCTACCCTCAGCACGATCCACGATACGGCCCTCGCGCCCTATATCGCCGGAGAGATTGCGCAGAAAGAGGCGTTCGAACGGACGGTCGGCCCCATGAAAGCGTTCATGCTCTCGCAGACCCGCGAGAAGGACCTGATGCTGTTCATGGACCTGGCGAAAGTGCCGGCGTTTAATTCGGCCGACGACGTCCAGCTCCATATCCTCATTCCGGCCTATGTGATCAGCGAGCTCCGCATCGCCTTCCAGATCGGCTTCATGATCTTTCTCCCCTTCCTCATCGTGGACCTCGTCGTCGCCAGCGTCCTCATGGGCATGGGTATGATGATGCTCCCCCCCATCATGGTCTCCCTCCCCCTCAAACTCCTCCTCTTCATCCTCTCTGATGGCTGGTACCTTATCGTAGAATCGATCATTCGGGGATACACGGGGACGTGAATAGCGAACAGTGAGAAGTGAATAGTGAGTAGTGAAAAGTGAAAACTCAACTAGTAAAGGTCAATTTCGAGCTTTAGTTCTTGATCTTTGAACATTAAACCTTGAACATTAAACCACCCAAATGAACACCGACGTCGCGCTATTCTGGGTGCAGGAGGCTATCCGCACCGCTCTCATGATCATCGCGCCCGTGCTGGGCACAGCGCTGGTCGTCGGGTTGCTTGTGAGCCTTTTCCAGGCCATGACCTCGATCCAGGAGATGACACTCTCGTTTATCCCCAAGATCCTCGCCATCGCCGTCGTGCTATTGCTGCTGGCGCCCTGGATGCTGGAAATGTTGACCGATTTTACGACACACGTGATGCAATTCATCCCCCAGGTCTCGCGGTAACTTTGCAATGACAATTGCTAATTGTTAATTGATGTTACGCGATCGGCCGGGGCATGTCATCCTGAACGTAGTGCGGGATCTTTCTAAGACGCAGACGATGTCGCTTTTCGCTCAGAATCGCGTTTCAGACAGATGCTTCGCGGGGCTCAGCATGACATGATCATGGCACCTGCGTAACATCACTTGTTAATTGTTACTGGTCAATGATTGATTGTCAATCGTAATTCGCTATTCGCTATTCGCTAATCACTAATCGTGTCCATCCTCGATCCGCATTATCTGCTTTACATCTTTCTGGTGTTCGTACGGATTGCCGGTTTATTGATGGCCGCTCCGTTTTTCGAGCAGCCGTTTATTCCCGTGCGGGTGAAGGTGATGTTGGGGATTACGATCGCCTACGGGTTGGCCGGCATCATCCCGATGCCCGAGGGATTGACACCCACGGTGCCGATCGCGATGGCGTATTACGTGATTGTCGAGGCGTTGACGGGTGCGGTGCTGGGGCTTGCGGCGCGCTTCATCTTTTTTGCCATCCGGTTTGCCGGCGACTTCATCGGCTTTCAGATGGCGTTCAGCATCTCGTCAGTCATCAGCCCGGCGGACGGCCAGTCGTCGAACCCGATCAGCAACTTGCTCATCATGCTGACCATGCTGCTTTTTCTGATCCTGGACGGGCATCACCAGGTGCTCCGGGCGCTGAACGCGTCGTTCTACGTAGTGCCGCTGGCCGGGGCCGACCTGCACCTCGCCGGCCCGGTGATGATGTCGTGGACGGGCGACCTGTTCGTAACGGCGCTGCGGCTGGCCGCGCCGTTTATGCTCACTATCTTTCTGGTGGATATGACATTGGGCATCTTTGCCCGCGTTGCACCGCAAACCGAGATCTTCTCCCTGAGCCTCTCGCTAAAACTGCTCGTTGGGCTTGCGATCACGTACTTCTACATCCAGCACTTCCTCCCCGTCGTCCCCGAGTTGTTCGTCAAGATGGTGGCGGATATGGAGGCCATGATCGAGACCATCGCGCCGCGCTAGACGATTGGGCACCGAGCGTTTACTACGGCGCACGGTGCACGGTGATGATTCGGAAAAAAGGGTGCTTTAGAGGATGCAATTTTTCCGGTTCACCGGTTCACGCCGTTACCAGACAGAGGCCTGCTAACCGATGGCAGAAAAAGACGAACGCACAGAGGACCCCACATCAAAACGAAAGGCCGACTCCCGAAATCAGGGGCAGGTCTTCAAGTCGCAGGAGGTGCTTTCGGTGGGGATGCTGCTGATCGGCATCAGTGTGCTTGCGAGCGGCGCCGGCTGGGGCTTCGAGCGGATGCAGTACATCATGTCCGACCTGTTATACGCCTCTAGCCAGACAACGCTGAACAGCGCCTCGGCCCAAAGCCTGTTTCGCGATCTTATCATGCGCGCAGGCGCCATCATCCTCCCGTTTCTGCTCATCCTGATGGCGACCGGCGTTGTGCTGAATATCGCCCAGTCCGGCTGGAACATTACCGCCCAGCCGCTGACCCCCAAACTCAAGAAGATCAGCCTCATCAGCGGCGCGAAGCGCATTTTTTCGAAGTCGGGCCTCTTCAACTTCCTGAAGTCATTCCTCAAGATCGCCATCGTCGGCCCGATCGCGTACTTCCACATCGAGGGCATCTTCCCCCAGATCATGCTGCTGCACACGTTGCCACTGCCGTCCATTTTCAGCCTGGCGGCCGTCTGGGTCATGGGGCTTTTCTTCAAGATGATCACGATGCTCGTCGTGCTGAGCGCGATCGACGTGGTGTACGAGCGGATCAAGTTCAAGGAGAACCTGAAGATGTCCAAGCAGGAGGTGAAGGACGAGCGGAAGCAATCCGAGGGCGATCCGAAGGTCAAGAAGCAGCGCTACAAGCTGGCGATGAAGCTGTTGCGCCGGCCGCGGCTGGACCATGCCGTGAGCAAGGCCGATGTCGTGATCACCAACCCGACACACTACGCGGTGGCGCTCCGGTACGACCCCGGCGTGGCGCCGGCGCCGCAGGTGCTTGTGAAGGGCATCCGCAAGCGGGCACTTCGCATCCGCGAACTGGCCGCGGCGCAGGGCATCCCGGTGATCGAAGAGCCGCCGTTGGCCCGTGCTTTGTACAGGAGCGTTCCGGAAGAGCAAATCATTCCCGAGGACCTGTATCCGGCCGTCGCGACAATCCTGGCTTCCATCTACCGGAAGCGCAAGGGCGGCGTCCCGAAAGCAGGGTGAGCCCGTCTTGCGAAAAAGCGTTACGCGTTTACTCGTTGCGCGTTATGTGTTGCGTCCTGAAATCACGCTCCGCAGCTCAACAGTGCGTACCCAAACATCGCCCGTTTACGAAAAAACGTTCAACGCGTAACGTCGCCTACTAACCCTGGCCGGGCGCCTGCCGCCCACCGACAACTGTAATCTCCGTGGCACGTCTACTCCCTTCCGGCCCGCCCACCCTCGAAGCGCCGCCGGCATTTAAGCTGTTCAACGGCGAAGGCCTGATGGCCGTCACGATGATCATGATTTTGTTCGTGATGGTCGTGCCGCTGCCCGGTTTCATCCTGGACATGCTGCTGGCGACCAACATCGCGCTGAGCCTGGGTATCCTCTTGACGGCGTTTTATGCCGTCCGCCCGCTGGAATTCGCGATCTTCCCGGGGTTGCTACTGATGACGACACTGTTCCGCCTGTCGCTGAACGTAGCCTCCACGCGGCTCATCTTGAGCGAGGGCGAAGCCGGCCAGCTGATCACCGCCTTCGGCCAGTTCGTCGTCTCGGGCAACTACGTCGTCGGCGCGATCATCTTCCTGGTGCTGGTGATCATCAACTTCGTCGTCATCACCAAGGGTTCGGGCCGTATCGCCGAGGTGGGCGCCCGGTTCACCCTCGACGCCATGCCCGGAAAGCAGATGGCGATCGACGCCGAGCTGAACGCCGGCCTGATCGATGAAACCGAGGCCCGGCAGCGGCGCGAGGAAGTCGCCCGCGAGGCCGACTTTTACGGCGCGATGGACGGCGCGAGCAAGTTCGTCCGCGGCGACGCGGTGGCCGGCCTCATCATCACCGCCATCAACATCATCGGCGGCCTGATCGTCGGGATGCTCCAGCAGGGGATGTCATTCCCCGACGCCGCCCAGACCTTTGTGCTGCTCTCGATCGGCGACGGCCTCGTCGCCCAGATCCCTTCGCTGCTCATTTCGACCTCCGCCGGTCTCATCGTTTCGCGGGCCAGCAACGCCTCAAACTGGGCGAGCGAGTTCAAGATGCAGCTCTTTAACAAGCCTCACCCGATCCTGCTCACCGGGCTCTTCCTGGCCGCGCTCGGCCTCGTGCCGGGCCTGCCGCTGCTACCGTTCTGGTTGCTCGCCGGCGCCATGGTGCTGCTGGGCCGTCACCGGATCGCCGAAGATCGCCGCGGCGCC
>JBGSPJ010000508.1:0-14745 GCA_041738655.1 Rhodothermales bacterium
ACCTGTCAGAATCGCGCCGACGGTGCCACCAACTCCATGTATGGGATATGTATCCAAAGCATCGTCAACCTGCATTTTATGCTTGATGCTGACGGCGTAGAAGCAGGCCGCCCGGTCCGAAATCGCGAACTGCATCGCCAGCACCGCGGGCACCGCGCCAGTCGCGCTCAGCGCCGCGGCTACGCCGGCGAATACGTTGTGGGATCCATCCTCGCTCGATTGCGCGGTGTTGCACGCATTCAGGTAGACGAGCTGCAGCGTCCCGGCGTTCTCCGCGATGCCGGCCAACTCGGCGCCGGAGACCAGCACGCGTTTGCCGGCCTCGTCCTCCATCACCAATGCCCCCTCCCCCGTGGCGTCGTTAAATGCGCCGTGCCCCATGTAGTGAAGGACATGGTAGGACTGATCCGCCAACCGTTTTTCGAGCGCGGAGCGGGTAGCCTCCTCCAAAAACTCCACCGCCACCCCCGAACACATCCCCCAGGAAGCCTCGATCTTCTGGCGCTCGGAGGCCAGGTCGAGCGGCGCCTCGTCCGATGGGCTCGACAACACGGCGAGCACCCGCAACGGCAACATCACCGAGGCCGGCCGGCTGGCATGGCCCACATCCATGTACCGAAACAGTGTGGTCGTTTCGGATAGCGACAGGTAGTCGCCCGAAACCGGGTCGCAGGCCAGCTCCCACGGCAGCCGGAGCAGCGGCGCCATCCGGGCGTCGTTTGGGTCGATTTGAAGGATGATGCGCCGGAGCGATGCGTCCGATCCTCCTCCCCCATCCTGTTCCCGGATCGCGCGCCCGAAGAGACTGGCGTACAACTTCCGCCCCAGCGCTTCCGGCGTCACCGTCGCAACCCGTTGATGCTCCCGCTCACCTCGCGTCGCGGCGCCGGCCGTGCGGAGGACGGCGTCTTCGGCGCCGGCGAGTACGGCATCCATGGCCGCAACCGGAACGGGTAGGGCGAACGGTACACGTAGAGCCTCCGCCTCACTCCCGAGGATGGCGACGAATCCCTCGCCCTCGGGCGATAGGCGTATGTGAAGGTCACCGGTCATGGAGATGAGGATGTAGCTAGTAGACCGACAACTTGAATTTGCCGGATGCGGTTGTGGCGTTCCGGGTTCCGAGTGCTCTCGCACGATACGGATGCGCTTACCCGGAACACTGAACACGAAACCCGGAACGGATTCTCCGCAAGTTCAACGTGTCAGACCACTAATTATCCCGAAACAGCGCGTCTTTCGAGACCGGCTGGTCGAACACCCACGGGCCGGCCCATTCGAGGGAGAGCGAGTCGGTGCTGCCGCGGTCGAAATACGTGAGGCGGATCGGGTGTAGACCGGCGGCGAGAGCGATCTGGCCGTTTTTGGCGCGGTCGCCGTGGAGGCCATCGTTATCCACCAGCAGCCGATCGTGCAGGAACAGCTGCGAGCCATCATCGCTGGTGAGCGTGAAGGTATATACCCCGTCTTTCGGCGCCTCGATGTAGCCTTCGAACACGAGGCCGAATTCGTCTTCCCGCAGGCGGTAGGCCGGGCTATCGATCTGTTCGGCCACGCCGGCCTTCACCGGCGTCAGGGCGGAGAACTCCGGCAAATCACCCCAGCGGCCTTCGTAGTACGCGTATGCCAGTCCTTTCTGCGGGTCGGAAACGGCCACCGGCTCGGTCAGCATCGTTTTTTCAAAGGCCCGCGACACCACGCGGCTCCGCCGGCCGTCGGCCGTGAACGCCGCGGCCTTGAGGACCGCGCTCTGATCCAGACTGACGGGCCCTGCGTAGGCGGTCGACTGCGTCGAGGGGTCGCTGCCATCGGTCGTGTAGCGGATGGTGAGCCCTTCAAACGCCGGCGTGAGGGCGACGACCACATCCGTCAGAAACAGGGTATCCTCGCCCTCGAAGCGCGGAGGAGGAGGCATCATGACCCGGGCGAGGCGCTCGGGGCTTTTTTCGAGCTGGAAGGAATCAAACACCCGCCCTTCCTCATCGATCGCCTGAAAAAAGATGGTTTTGTCGTGTACCACAAAGTACCCGAAGTGGTGCACACTCTTGACCTTCGCCGAGAACCACGAGCGGGTGGGCGCGAACCCTTCGAGCCCGCCGCCGGCGCCGCCCGAGTTGATGTAAATGACCCCGTTCTGCTGATTGACGCCGCCCTCCAGGATCGGCCAGGTCCGCTCGTACATGTGGACATGCCCGAACAGGCTAAAATCGACCCCGTAGACCTCGTACAACGGCACCAGGTTGCGGGCATGCGTGCCATAGGTGGACGATACCGTGGCGGTGTCGCCGTTGTCGTTCTCCTCGGAGGAGTACTGCGGGTGGTGTTGGACGGCAATTTTCCACATCGCATCCGAGGCTGCCAGATCCCGTTCGAGCCATTGATACTGTTCGGACCCCTCCGTGACATCCCGGTTCGTATCGATCATGAAGAACTCGGCGTTCCCATAGCGGAAGGTATAGTAGTACTCGGGCGCCGGCGCGTGGATGTACTGGTAGTAGTAGGGGTGATCGTTTTCGTGGTTGCCGATGGCCGGGTACAGCGGCACCCGCTTCATCAGGTTGTTGGATGGCGCAAAGAAATCCACGAGCCAGTTCTGGATATCACCGCCGCGCTCGACAAGGTCGCCGGCGATCAATCCGAAATTGGGCCGCTCCTGCCAGCCCAGCTCCGCCACCTTGCCCCAGACGCGGGGGTTGTTCTGCGTATCGCCAAACAGCAAAAAGCCAAACGCCGTCGAATCGTTTACGGCGGTGCTGAAAGTGGAGGGTTCGCTGGTGATCGTCGTACCGGCCGCCGTCGTGGACACGACCCGCCAGAAGTACTTCGTCTCGGTCTTGAGGCCGTCGATCACCACCTCGTGCATGGTGCGGGTATCCGGCAGCACGATGGACTGCGATAGATTGGGCGCGGTGTCCCCCAGGCGACTTTCGCCGTATTCAACACGGGTGGTGGCCGGCTCGCTGGTTTCCCAGAGGATGGCCATGGAGTGTTTGGTACCAAATTGCAGGTAGGGCGCCACACGGAATGGGGCGGCGTCTTGCGCTTGCGCCGCGGCCTGCAAAACGACCAGCAAGAGCACGGCCACGCATCGGGAAAAAGTCATGGAAATCGGGAACGAGATGAAGAGGGGTGAGGGGAGGTTTGCCCGCCAAAAAACGAGGTTCGGACGAGAGATGCATGATGCGTGCGTTAAGAACGCAAGGAGACGGGATCAGGCCCGATCAGCGACCTCGGAACGTGTGCAGATATGACAACGCAAGGGAGACGTCCGCCGTCTCGTCCGACAACCCGATGCCGAGGCCCGGCCGGAACCGGCCCTGCGGGCTGACGCGATAGTCGAGCCCGCCGGCGAGGAGTACGGTATCGAACTCGGTGCGGATGAACAGCTCGCCCACGAGCGCGAGGCGATCGCCCGTCCGGTGGATGATGCCGCCGCCGAGGCGCAGGGCCAGGTCGTAATCATCCCCCTGCTCGTAAAAATCCAGCCCCGCGGTCGCGGTCAGCGCCG
This sequence comes from Rhodothermales bacterium, assembly GCA_041738655.1. Lineage (GTDB taxonomy): Bacteria > Bacteroidota > Rhodothermia > Rhodothermales > JAHQVL01 > JAWKNW01. The sequence goes on from JBGSPJ010000508.1 coordinate 3,509, forward strand.
TGTTGCCATTGAGGGCGTGGCGGAGCGCGCCGAAAACGCCCAGGTCGAGGTCATCGCCGGCGCCCACCTCCTCATCGCCCACGGGCAGGGTGATGTAACCGCCGATGGCGAACTGCGCGCGCCGCCCCGGGATGTGGTGCTTGACATGGAGCAACAGATCCGAAATTCCATCCCGGTTGCGGCCGATGTCGGGGTCGATCGACACATACTGCAACGACGCGGCGCCCTCGAACCGAGGGGTAAAAGGCACATGGACGCTCCCGCCCAACGTGGTTTGGGAGCGGAAATCGTACGAGGCGAACGAAATCCCCCCGTTTACATAGCCCGTGGTGGCCACGGCGGCGTCGGGAAGGAAGTTGACAAAGAGGTGGACGTCGTCCAACGCATACTGGGCGCGCGCGGCTGGGGCGACGAGACACAGGGTTAACGCAAAGAGCAGGTGGGTCGTTTTCACGGGCGTGGAGGTACGGGCGCGCCGCCACGGAGAAGGGGCGCGGCGTGAATTATAAATTTTCCATGAAGGAAGGATTGACACTGAGCGTGCGATTGCCGTTTCTATAAACAGGAGATCCTGCAGTTCCGCTTCTCTTATCCCTGTGCGTTCACACATCGAGGGTTGTTCTATGAAAACGGCAGCTGACATCCTGGCCCAGAAAACGAAACGGATGATATCCGTACGGGCCGATCAACACATTTCCGAGGCGCTGACGCTGATGCACCAGTATAAGATCGGCGCGATGCTCGTACGCGACGATGATGGGCGTATCGCCGGCATCTGGACCGAGCGCGACCTCATGCAAGATGTTCTGGGGGAGGGGTTCGACCCCCGGACGGCGATTATCGGGGACTATATGACGTCCGACCTCCACACGGCCCCCATCGACGCCACGATCCACGAGATGAAGGAGATGATGATCCAGTTGTTCATCCGCCACCTCCTCATCGAGCAGGACGGGCGCATCGTGGGCATTCTGTCGGTCGGCGATATCGTACGGGCGAGCCTGGCCGCCCAGGACCGGCAGATCGAGGAGTTGCGGGCCCACACGAGCTGGCAGTATTACGAGACCTGGGCGTGGGGCCCGGTTGCCTGAGTGAACAGACCCGAAGGGTTTCGAAAACCCTTCGGGTCTTCACGCGGCATCACGCCACGAACCCGATCGATTTGTGCGTCCCGTCGCAGTAGGGTTTGTTCTTCGATTGCCCGCAGCGGCAGAGGGCGCATTTCACGCCGGCAGAGACCCCGCCGTCGGCTCCGTCGATGCGGACGTTTCCTTCCAGCAGCAGCGGGCCGTTGTCGGCCAGCTTGATGCGGAGTGTGGTGGAGGCCTCGGCTTCCTTCAGCTTCGGCTCGCCCAGCGCGCCGTGATCCGCGAAGCCGGCGGTCCGATGGCTGTTGTCGCATAGCGGCTTGTTCTTCGAGGCGCCGCAGCGGCACAGCGCCAGACGGGTGTCCTCCAGCACGACCTCTCCGGATGCCGTCAGCACCTGCAGCCGGCCGCGAACGTACAGCGGACCGTCGGCCACTACGGTGACGATGGCCTCGTCGGCCCCGGTCTCTTCCAGCCCCTGCACACGCAGCGCGCCCGTCGGGCAGCGGAGCACCGTTTCGGAAATGGCCTCCGTGGAAGCGGCGTCGGGCTCGACCCATGGTTTGCGGCCGGCTTCAAAAACCGCAGGCAGGCCGCGGACACATGCGGCGGCGTGGATGCAACGCGCCACATCATAAGTGATGGTGGTCTGAGCACCGCTGTAGGATATCTTCTTCTCTTGCATGAACAGGCCAATGGGTTGGATGATCGCGGAAGATACGCCACCCGATCCGCCGCCGCACCCACGGGCCGGCGGAAGATCACCTTCGGAACCCCATCCTCGCTGGCTCATTAGCTGGGGCACACGAGACCGACCGTTTAACGGCTACGCCCATGCCCCGCACCCTCCTCATCGTCGCCGGCGTCATCCTCGGGATCAGCCTCTCCGCCATCCTGATGCTGGGCCGGTTCGCCACGCCCGCGCCGGCGTTCCACGGGACATTTATCGATCCCCCCGATCCCCGGCCAGACTTCCAGCTCCGCTCCGGCGCAAAAACGGTCACCAAAACCGCCTTCGCGGGCCGTCCGCTGGTGGTCGTATTCGGTTTCACCAATTGTCCGGACGTGTGCCCGACCACCATGAGCCGGCTCGCACGCGCCATGGCGTTGCTCGGCGATGACGCGGCGAATGTGCAGGTGGCTCTCATCAGCGTCGACCCCGACCGGGACGACCCGGACCACATCCAGACCTACGCCGCCGGCTTCGATCCGCGGTTCATCGGCCTCACGGCGGACCGCGAGACCCTCGCGGCCGTCGCCCGCGATTTCGGGATTCATCACAAGAAAGTCGACGAACTGGCCCACGGCGCCCCCCCCGATGCCCACGCCGCCCACGCTCCCGAGCATCAGGTCGACGATTACCTCGTCGACCACACCACGACCGTCACCGTGCTCGACGCCAACGGCAACGCCCGACTCCTCTGGCCCTACGAGACCCCCCCCGAAGCCATGGCCGAGGATCTGCGGACTATTCTGCGGTTTAAGGTTTAAGGTTCAATGCCAAAATACCTCGAACCTTAAACCTCGAACCTTAAACCTTAAACCCCTCAAACCATCCCTTCCAGTTCGCTACGGAGGGCCTGTCTTTCGGCATCTGTCAGCGCGTCCGCGTCCACGTACAACGAGTCGGACGCCGAGCGGACGAGGGTGGCGGCCGGGCGCCGGCGCGTGGTGGCCGTGACGGCCGCGACGATGGCGGTGGCGGCGACAGCGATCAGAAACGCGCGGAGGACTGGTTGCATACTAGGTGCCGGCCTGTGGGCCGCTCGATGGGATGAGGTACGGTCTGCGGTTGACACCCGGAGACCGGCGCCTGGATCCCGGCCCAGAGTAGGCCCATCCCAAACCGTCCTGGAAACCCTACCCGCCGACGTTGTGTAGGTAGCCTTCGTCCGAACCGGCGACACACGGCGAGAGACGCCTGCGTCTGAATTACTTTTCTTCCCAGTTCCCATGCGGCGGTTGATCGGTCTTCTCCTATTCGCGATGCTGTTCACGGCGATCCCCGCGCCGGCGCAGGACCAGTTTAGCCTGCGCATCGCCAGGATCAAATACGGCGGCGGCGGAGACTGGTACGGGGACGAACAGTCGCTGTGGGAGTTGCTCGCCTTCGCGCGGCGCGAAACCCTGATGGACGTGGCGCCCCGCGAGGATGTCGTCGAACTCAGCAGCGACAAACTGTACAGCTATCCCTACGTGTACCTCACGGGGCACGGCAATGTCCGTTTCTCGGACGACGAGGCGCGCCGGCTCCGGCACTACCTGGAAGGGGGCGGATTCCTGCACATCGACGATAATTACGGGCTGGACCGGCACATCCGCCGTGAGATGAAGAAAGTCTTTCCGGAGCAGGAGTTCGTCGAGATCCCATTTGATCATCCCATCTACCATTCCCACTTCGATTTTCCAGGGGGCCTGCCCAAGATCCACGAGCACGACGGCAAACCCGCGCAGGGCTTCGGGCTGTTTGTTGATGGCCGGCTCGTCACCTTTTATTCGTACGAAAGTGACCTGGGCGACGGTTGGGAGCCCAAGGAGGTGCACAACGTGCCGGATCCCCTGCGCACGGCCGCGCTCCGCATGGGCGTCAACTTGCTTTCTTACGCCATGACACATTGAGAGGACTCTATGGCAGCCCGAAAGGGCGGTGCGCGACTTGCAGGGCTTCACCTAACCCGGGAGCCTGTGCGAATTGTGTGCGTTAACCCCGAGGGTCAACTTTGCAGCATGCGTTTCGTCAAAAGTGTTTCGTCAGAAGCGTAGCATTCGGCCAGCGCAACCAACCTACCGCCCACTCTCATGCGCACATTGCTCATTTTCCTGTTTGTCTCCGTCGTCACGCTCTTTGTGTATAATCCGACGATGGATGACTTCAAAGACCACATCGAAGCGGAAACCAGGGAGCGTGAGCGGGAGCTTTCGATGAACAACATGGTGGGGCGGATGCTCACCGGCGAGCAAGTCAATATGAATACCTCGTTGATGGGCAGCTCCACCGAGCGAAATAACTACCTCATCCTCAGCACATACAAGGTTTCGCTCACAGATGCGGACGATACCCTGCGCGAATGGAGTTATCTGGGCGTGGGCGGTTTCTTTTTCGAGATAGAGGCGCCGGCGGCCATCGATCTCCACGCCGCGCCGGGCGGATGAAATTCACACAACCGCCGGCCTTTTTTGCAGTACCTTGCGCCGTCCAATTCTCCCCGGCAGCCATCCCTCTCCGCAATACCCATGAGTGAGCTACAAGCGCGCGATCCGGAGATCTTCGCCATCCTGCAGCACGAAGTGCGCCGGCAGAACGAAGGCCTGGAGTTGATCGCGTCCGAAAACTTCGTGTCACGCCCCGTCCTCGAGGCCATGGGCTCGGCACTGACCAATAAATACGCCGAGGGCCTGCCCGGAAAACGGTACTACGGCGGATGTCAGTTTGTCGACATGGCCGAAGAACTCGCCCGCCAACGGGCGATGCAGTTGTTTGGCTGTGAGTGGGTAAACGTGCAACCGCACTCGGGCGCGCAGGCCAATGCCGCCGTCTACCTCACCCTGATGCAACCCGGCGATACGCTTCTCGGGCTGGACCTGGCCCACGGCGGCCACCTGACGCATGGCAGCCCGGTCAACTTCTCCGGCCTCCTGTACAATGCCACGTTCTACGGCGTCGAACCGGATGGACCGATGGCGGGGCGGATCGATATGGACCGGGTGCGCGACACGGCGCGGCGCATCAGGCCGCGGCTGCTCTCGATCGGGGCGAGCGCGTATCCGCGCGACTTCGACTACGCGGCGTTCCGCAGCATTGCCGACGAAGTCGGCGCCTTCCTGTGGATGGACATGGCGCACACGGCCGGCCTCATTGCCGCCGGCGTGCTCAACAATCCCATGCCCCACGCCCACATCGTGTCCACGACGACGCACAAGACCCTCCGCGGCCCGCGAGGTGGGATGCTGCTGATCGGGCAGGACTACGACAACCCCCTCGGGAAGACCGCCCCAAAGTCCGGCCGGCTCAAAAAAATGAGCGAATTGTTCGACTCCGCCGTATTCCCCGGTATTCAGGGCGGCCCGCTCATGCACGTCATCGCCTCGAAGGCCGTCGCCTTCGGCGAGGCGCTCCAACCGTCCTTCACCGACTATGCGAAGCGCACGGTCGCTAACGCCAAAGCCATGGCCTCCGCTTTTGTCGATCGGGGCTACGATCTTGTTTCTGGCGGGACGGACAATCACCTGATGTTGATCGACCTCCGCAACAAGGGCATCTCCGGCAAGGACGCCGAAATGGCCCTCCAGCAGGCGGACATCACCGTCAACAAGAACATGGTGCCGTTCGACGACAAGAGCCCGTTTATCACCAGCGGCATCCGCATCGGAGCGCCGGCAATGACGACGCGCGGTCTCGGCGAAGACGAGTTCCGGCATATCGCCGGCCTCATCGATCGGGTACTCTCCGCCCCCTCCAATGAGGGGGAGATCGACCGTGTCCGCGCCGACGTTCATGCCCTCTGCGAACGATTCCCGCTTTACGATTTTGTGACGGCGTGAGCCGGAACGGATCTTGATAAGAACGGTTCGATCCGAACGCATTCCAGGCGCACCGGTCGTTTAGCGTCGTTCCCCCTCCACAGGACGCCCTAATTCCGCCATATCGGGCCACTTTGTGAGAGAAAGGAGCCCCATGCCCGGCCATGAGGATGCGATTGAGATTGAGACATTGCCTTCAACACCCGATTCCAAACCCAACGGGTGCACGCCGGCTATGGCCGGTTAAACACCCGGTTGGATTCTCCCAGGAAAGGGCCGTGCGTCCCGCGACACCCCTATCCAGCGCGCTCCGCCCTGGCGAGCGTCGACTGCCGCACGCCGCGCCCGCAACTGACACTCAACCGATGAGCAGCTTCTCGAAGGACACCCTATGAGTCACTCCTCGACGAGCACCGCGCTAAACTCTTCGACGTACGCCGAACTCGTGGATCTGGGGCGTCGCCTGTACGAGCATTCTCTCGTGCGCCGTGAAACGGAATTCATCACCGACCCCCGCGGCCATCCCATCGGTTGGCTCCTCGATACCCGCATCCCCATGCTCAATGGCAGCATGTTCAAGGAGGTGGGCGAAGTGCTCGGGGATCGGCTGCGCGCGAAGGGCGTTTACCAAGTGGCCGGCTACGGCTTCGGCGCGTACTCGCTGGTGTGCGCCGTGCTGGCCGCCTCCGGTGAGCCGGCCTTCCGGGGCGGGTTTATACGGGATCAGCCCAAGAAACATGGACGCCGCCGGCTCGTCGAAGGGCCATTGGATCGTTCGCAACCTGTCGTCCTCCTCGATGACATCCTGAATAGCGGTCGTAGTGCTGTACGCGCAATAACGCTATTAAAAAAGGATGACTTCGACGTAGTTGGCGTGACGACACTCTTTAACTTCACCTGGAGCGGTGGACGCAACCGCGTCGAAAGCGAAGGGCTCTGGGTGGATTCGCTGCTGGATCTGAATCTGCGAGAAAGCACGCACTCTACCTGAGTTGCCGCCGTCTCGCCACACTTCCCTCGCCCCGCGCGAGTTCGCACCACGATGAAGCTTTTTGGATTCGGCTCCTCGCCAACCTCGGTAACCCATCCGTCCCAGGGCGATGGCGCATCGGACCCGCTGTCCCCTCCGGAAGAAGGGTTGATGGCGGAAATGAGTTTTCTCGATCACCTCGAGGATTTGCGTTGGAGCCTGTTCCGCGGCGTCGGGGGTATCATCGCGATCACGATCGCGTGCAGCTTCTTCAGCACCTGGATCATCGACGAAATCCTCCTGGGGCCGGCAAAAGGGGACTTTTTTATCTACAAGCTCCTCGGCTTCGAGGCCAAAACCCTCGTCCTCCAGAATCGCGTACTCACCGGCCAGTTCATGGTCCACTTCGGGGTTATCCTCTCCGTGGGTATCGTGCTGGGGTCCCCCATCTTCATCTACTCGATCTGGCGATTTATAGAGCCCGGGCTCTATAAAAACGAGAAAAAAGGCCTCCGCTTCGCCGCTTTTTTCGCCACGTTCTTTTTTATTCTCGGTGTTTCGTTCGGCTACCTGATCATCACCCCGATCGCGATCCAGTTTTTCTCGAACTACGAGATCTCCGGGATGATCAGCAACGAATTCGACATCACCAAGTACTTTTCGATGGTGACCCTGTGGGCCTTTGGAACGGGGGTCCTGTTTGAGCTGCCGGTGGTCGTTTATTTCCTCGCGAAAGTGGGCATCGCCACGCCTGAACGCATGCGCGGCGCGCGGCGCTACGCCCTGGTCGTCACGATGATTCTGGGCGCCTTTTTTACGCCCCCCGATCCGTTCTCCATGATCCTGGTGGCGACACCCCTCTACCTGCTGTATGAGGTCTCGATCCTCGTCGCGGGCCGCGTACAGAAAAGCCGGGAGGCCGCGCAGAAAGCCGCCGCCCTCGCCGAACCGGAACCGGATCCCTCATGAAAAACGTCCCGCACCCCGTCCGTTACGCCAGCCTGGCCGTCCTCCTCGTGGCGTGCTTCTTCGCCGGCTTCTGGATGCCGCGGGACGATGACTTCTTTGCGCTCCGCAAAAACTTCCAGATCTTCGGTGCCCTCTACGAAGAACTGGTCACCGGGTACGTAGACCCCGTCAATCCGGAGACGTTGATGCGCACCGGCATCGACGCGATGCTGCAGCAGCTCGATCCGTACACCAACTTCTACGACGAGGCCGACAACGCCGACATCGACATCATCACCCGCGGCCGTTACGCCGGCGTGGGCCTGAATGTGGGCATCCGGAACGACAAGATCACCGTCGTCTCGCCCGTCGAAGGCGCCAGCGGCTACCTCCAGGGCGTGCGCGCCGGCGACATCATCCTTCGCGTGGGCGGGACGTCCACCGTGGGGCTGACGCTGGCCGACCTCCGTGTCCTCCTCCGCGGCGAACCGGGCACCGCCGTCGAAATCACGGTCGAACGCGAAGGCGCGCCGGCACCGATCGACTTCCTCCTCACCCGCGAGGAGGTCCAGCTCAAAAACGTCAGCCACCACCAGATCGACCCCGCCACGGGCATCGGCTACGTCAAACTCGAACGCTTCGCCCGCGAGGCCAGCGACGAGGTCCGCGCCGCTATCAAGAGCATGCAGGAATCCGGCCGGCTCACCGGCCTCGTGCTCGACCTCCGCGACAACCCGGGCGGACTGCTCGAGGAGGCCGTCGAACTCACCCAGCAGTTCATCCCCCAGGGCAAGGAAATCGTCTCCACCCGCGGCCGGCTCCCGCAGTCGGAACGGTCGTACACGGGCAAGATGCCGCCTCTAGCGCTCGACCTCCCGCTCGCCGTCCTCGTCAACGATGTCAGCGCATCGGCCAGCGAGATCGTGGCCGGCGCGTTGCAGGACTACGACCGGGCCGTAATCGTCGGCGATACGACATTCGGCAAGGGGCTCGTCCAGATCGTCAAACCGCTGCCGTTTAATACGTCGCTCAAGATCACGACCTCGCAGTACTTCATCCCCAGCGGACGAAGCATCCAGGAAATCGACTACCGGAGCCACGACGGCAACTTCGCGTCCATCCCGGATTCGCTCCGCCGCGCGTTTAAAACAGCGGGAGGCCGTGTCGTGATGGACGGTCACGGCATCGAGCCCGATCTGCCGGTCTCGTGCGGCGAGGTGAGCGAACTCGAGGCGGCCCTCCAGCGCCGCGCCGCGTTTTTCTTCTTTGCCAACCATTTCGCGGCCACGACGACCTCCATCCCCAAGGAGTTCGAGGTCGATACACAGCTCTACGCCGCCTTCAAGACCTGGCTCACTCAGCAGCAATTCGAGTACAAGACGGCCGCCGAATATTCGGCCGATGAACTGGCCGCCAACCTCTCGTCCATCGGATACGAAGCGGCCGGCGACGAAGCCGCCGCGCTCCAGAAGGCCATCCAGGCCGAAAAGGCGGCCGACTTCGACCGGCACCGCCCGCGTCTCGCCGAGCTGCTCCGCGCGGAAATCCTGGCCCGGTATTATGGCGATTCCGCCCAGGTCGAAGCCTCGCTTTCGGAAGATCCGCAGTACCGCGAGGCGCTCCGGATCCTCGGGGATACGTCAGCCTATCGACAGCTGCTGACGGCCCGCTGATGGAGCCCATCCAGCTGGCCACCCTGGTTGTCGCCGGCCTCGCGGCCGGGTTTATCGCCGGCCTCCTGGGTGTCGGCGGCGGCGTCCTCTTCGCCCCGGTCCTCTTCTTCTACTTCCAGCATATCGGCATCGACCCACTCGTCATCACCCCCCTTACCCTCGGGACGAGCCTGTTCTGCACCTGCGTCGCATCCCTAGTAAGCGGCTACTTCCACTTCAAAAAAGGGGCCGTCATCCCCTCTGTCGCGCTGAAGACAGGACTGCTGAGCGCCTTCGCCGTCGTGATGATGACCCGGTTCGTCACCACCCAACCCTGGTACGACGGCGAGGTATTCCAGATCGTGTTCGGGTCGCTCCTGCTCATCGTCGCCGGCCGGATGCTGGCGCAGACGTTTGAGAAAAACGCCCCGTCCGACACCTCGGAAGTGGACCTGAACGTCTCCTGGCCGGCTCTCGCGGCCGTAAGTTCTCTTGTCGGCGTCGTGGCGACGGCGGCCGGGGTCGGGGGCGGGGTGGTGATGGTGCCGGCGTATGCTAAAATGATGCGCATGCCCATCAAGACGGCCATCGGCACGTCGAGCGCCTCGATCATCCTGATCGCCACCGTGAGCGCCGTCAGCTACATCGTCGCCGGCTGGAACGCACCGGTGCCGGCTACGGCGCTCGGCTACGTGGATTTCGGCCACGCCCTCGCGCTCGTTTTCCCCGCCATGTTCACCGCCCGCCTCGGCGTCGCCATCGCGCACCGCCTGGAGAGCCGGCGATTAAAATGGGCCTTCGCCGGCCTCGCCGCCCTGATCGCGCTGCGGTTGATCGTCAGGGCGCTGTCGGGTTAGAGAGGGTGTGGGGTTATCCTTCAAGCACAAACGTAACCTTCGCATTCACGCGAAAGGACGTTACTTTCCCATTTTCCACCAGACCCTGGATGCCTTCCACATACACGCTGCGGACGTTCTTCAGCGTCTTGGAGGCTTCCTTCGCCGCGTTTTCAATGGCGCCCTGGAGGGTGTCGCCTTCGGCGATGACTTCGATGACTTTGGCGATCGACATGGTAGTTCCTCGGAATGATCATGGTTCGGGCCGGCGCGTCGCGGAGTGGGTCGATGCGTGGCCTCTTGCCTCTAACTTACAAACAAAAGCCATTTACCCAACCCGATGAACGACCTTACGGGCTGTACGTCTTTCCTCCAACGACTCATCCAGACGCCCGGTCTGCCGGGGGAGGAGCGGGCCGTCGCCGGCCTGGTAGCCGCCGAGATGGAACGGCTCGGGTACGACGAAGTGCGGGTGGATGAAGCCGGCAATGTTATCGGGAAGATCGCCGGCCGCGGCGTGGCGCCGGCGATGATGCTCAACACCCATCTGGACCATGTGGATGTGGGCGACCCGTCCCGCTGGCCGCATCCGCCATTTGGTGGCGAGATCCACGACGGGCGGGTGTGGGGGCGCGGAGCGGTGGACATCAAGGGGCCGCTCGCGGCCCAGGTGTATGGCGCCGCGCGGCTCAAAGAGCGCGGAGTGGTCCCGGCCGGTGATGTGTACGTGACGGCTGTGGTGTACGAAGAGATCGGCGGACTCGGTGCGGAATACCTGACGCATACCCTCACCCCGCCCTTTATCGTGATCGGCGAGCCGAGCCGGAACGAGTTGCGGCGTGGCCACCGGGGCCGGCTCGAACTTCAACTCCATGTTACCGGTCGCAGCGTCCACGCCAGCATGCCCGAGCGCGGCGTCAATCCGTTGGACGTTATCGCCCGGTTCATCGCCGGCCTGCCGGCGGTGGAGCGGAACACCGACCCCGACCTCGGCCAGAGCTCCTGCGCCCCGACGTTGATCCGCACGGATCAGGTCAGCTCCAACGTCATCCCCGCCGAGGTGTGGCTGACGATCGACTGGCGGAACGTGCCCGGCGAGTCTGACGACACCGTCGTCGCCCGCCTCCAGGCACTGGCGGACCGATGCGCCATCCCCGGCTCCACGGCCCGGATCCTCATCCCGTCGGCCCTGCGCACGAGTTACACGGGGTACGCTATGGAG
>JBGSPJ010000585.1:0-10324 GCA_041738655.1 Rhodothermales bacterium
GCGGGTGTTGGCGAGGGTGTTGCCGGCCTCGGCGTGATCGGGATCGAGGGCGTAGAGGGTCTCCTTCAAGGCCAGTGCGCGTTCGAAATGGTCGACGGCGCGCCCGGGCTCGCCGAGGCTCCGGTAGGCGCTGCCGAGTGATTCGTGGACGACGGCGACCCCGCGCAGCCCCTGGATATTCGTCGAGTCCGACCGGGCCAGTGCCTCTGCGAGCGCCAGCGAGCGTCGGAACGCGTCCAGCCCCACGTCCGTCTGGCCCAACTCGATCGCGAGATTGCCCCGCTTGTGCAGGCAGGTTTTTAAGCTGGACAGGATGCGCGGGTGGTCGGGGTGCCGGCGGTCGAGATCTTCCAGAAGGGGGCAGCCGGCGTCGGAAAGGAGCGCCAGCGCTTCCTTTTTGGCGTCACTCCAGCTGAGCCCATCAACCCGATACGCGACGGCGCGCCACAGGTCGATGCCCGTGTCAACCTGGTCGGGATCGCGGTGAAACGCCTCGCGGAGCCGGGCTTCGGCCGAATCGAGGTGGACCAGGCCTTCGCCAATCCGGCCGGCCCAGATCATCCACCACCCCAACTCGCTCCGGATGCGGCCGGCATCCCGTCGAATCGACTCGTTTTCGGGATTACTTGCGGCGAGTTCGTCCAACAACCCGAGGGCGCGCTCGCTGGACGCGATGGCGTCATTATTCGCGCCGCCCCAGGACTGAACGACGGCGAGCCGGCCCAGGCTGCCGGCGAGCGTGTGCCTGGTTGCGGCGTCTTCCGGGTGAGTCGCCAACTGCTCTTCGTTTAGGCGAACGGATTCACGGTAACTCGCCTCCGCGGCCGCGAGGTCGCCCAGATTCGGAAAGTGAGGATCGCCCTCGATCTCACCCACCCGCAGGTAGGCTTCCGCCAGCTCGGCCTGGAGCTGCGGGTCGGAGGCGGATTCCTGGAGCAGGCTATCCAGATAGACGCGGGCGCTGGCGACGAGTAGCCGGCGCGCCGGCGTGGCGCCAGGCAGGTCGCGGATCGCATCGTGGAAATCGAACAACAACGTGTTGGCCAACGAGCGTACGTCGTTGAAACGCCGCTCCGCGTGGTCCCGCGCGAGGTCGGCCTCGTACGCTAGCCGCCATGTAGCGAGGAGGCCGGCCACGAGAGCGATCAGCACGAGACTGGTGGTGAGCACGGCCGCCCGATGGCGACGCACAAACGTCGACACGCGGTAGCGGAGGGAATTCGGTCGCGCGGCGATGGGCTGCCGCTGCGTGAACCGCAGCAGATCCTCGCTTAGATGCGCCGGCGAAGGGTATCGGCGCTCGGGTTCTTTGCGAAGGGCATTCATCACGATCAGATCGAGATCGCCGCGGAGCCGGCGCCGCGTGCGTTCAGACAGCTCCGCGCGCGTACTCGGACGTGGGGGATCCTGCCGGCAAATGGCCGCCTCGATCTGGGTGGGCGACAGGGCGGCGAGGTCGTACGGGCGCACGCCGGCCAGAAGTTCATACACCAGCACCCCGAGCGTGTATACGTCGGACGCCGTTGTGATCGGCCGGCCGCTCACCTGTTCCGGGCTGGCGTAGGCCAACGTCATGAGGTGCGCGCCGGTACGCGTCGCCGGACGGGCCTCGTCCCCCGACGAGTCGCTGAGTAGCTTCGCGATCCCGAAATCGAGCAGTTTTACCTGTCCGGATTCATCGACAAGGATGTTGGAGGGTTTTAGATCGCGGTGGATGACCAGGTTTTGATGCGCATGTTGGACGGCGGCACAGACGGCACGGAAGAGGTCGATCCGCCCGGATAGATCGATCATGTGCCGGTCGCAATAGCGGTCGATAGGCAGCCCCTGGACGTACTCCATCGCCAGAAACGGCCGGCCGTCCGGTGTAACCCCGCCATCGTACAGCCGCGCGATGTTCGGGTGTTGGAGCGAGGCCAGGATCTGGCGCTCGTGGTACAGATGCGCCAGCCGATCGGGATGGAGCTCGCCGGGGCGGGAGAGCTTGAGGGCGACCTGCTGGCTGAATTGCCCGTCCGAACGTTCGGCCAGGTAGACGGTGCCCATCCCGCCAGAGCCGATCACGCGAACCAGCCTGTACGGCCCGATGCGGTCTCCGAGGGCATCCCGCCCCTGATCGTCAACCGCGTGATATAACGTATCGGTGGCGATGGGCTCCTCGAGAAACGAGGGATCGGCGTCGAGTGCGTCGAGCAACGAGCGCACCTCGTCCCGCTGGGCCGCGTCGTCGATACGGTCGAGGAAGGCGACACGCGCGCCGGTGGGTAGCGACAGCGCCTCTTCGAAAAGGGCCTTCAGCTGATCCCAACGTTCCGAGTCGTTCATGGCTTCGTGCAGGGGGTGGGTGGTCCATGAGTAAGCGCGATTCCGGGGTCGATCGGTTCAGTCTTCGGGAGGTTTTTTCTCGGCGTCGCCATACAGTGCGCGGTGGAGCCAGGCCTTGCCCAGGTTCCAGTCGCGTTTCACGGTGGCCGGCGATAGCGCCATGGCCTCGGCCGTCTCGGCGATGGTCAGCCCGCCGAAGTACCGGCACTCGACGATCCGGCAGAGCCGCGCATCCACGGATTCGAGCCGCGTCATGGCCTGGTCGAGCGCGAGTAGGTCCTCCAGATGGTCTTCCGTGACGAGCCTGATTTCGTCCAGCGTCAGATGGTACTGCCCGCCGCCGCGTTTGACGCGGTTACGCCGGCGCGCATAGTCGATCAGGATGTGCCGCATGGCACGCGCGGCGACGGCAAAAAAATGGGTGCGATTCTGCCACGGCGTGTCCTCCTGACCAATCAGGTTAATATAGGCTTCATGGACGAGCGCCGTGGTGTTGAGGGTATGGTGCTCCCGTTCGCGCCGCAGGTACAGGTGTGCCAGGCGCTGCAATTCGTCGTAGACCAGCGGCATGAGCCGGTCCAGGGCCTCCGGTTCGCCATCGCGCCACTTCACGAGAAGGGCGGTTACTTCGCGGTGCGGGTTGCTCATCTGCCAGAACATCGTGAGGTCATCGATTCGGGGCGGCGCATCGGCACGTTACGCCGAAGAAGATACATGGATATCCAGAAATCTTTTGCCCTGCATGAGCCACTCCCACAAGAAAGGTCGCTTCCCTGGTTGAAGCGCCCGGAACGGGTGCGCCCCTCGATTCCAGCCTCTACAATTGAAACGAGAGACCGATGATACGACCTGCTTTGCTTGCGCTGGCCGTGGGGTTTGTCGCAACTCCGCTACGCGCCCAGATCACCCTGACCGCCGATGATTTTCGGGCCCAGACGGGGGCGTCGTTTACGGAATGGTACGCCGGCAACGGCCATACGGCGTTGCCCGAGGACCTGACCGCACTGGAAGGAATCATCCGATCCGCTGGGACGGCGGCCGTGTTCGACTTCTCTTCGATCACGCCGATCCTCGGGGCATTCTCCGAGAATGAATACATCGCGCTGCCGGCCGACAGCCTCGACCTTCCCGGTTACGCCGGATCATTCCTGGATCGCGCAACCGATGTGTGGAAGGTGTCTTCGCCCAACATCCCCGATGTGTTTATCTATCGACGTATCACGAACGACAGCCTCGCCTGGCTAGGCAACGGTCTCTGGCAAGATACAAACCAGGATGACGTACCCGATGCCGTCGTGAGTCGGTTTGCTCCCGCCAAACTGCAGGCCGCGTTGCCGCTTGCGCTGGGTGTTTCCTGGCAGAGCGACATCACCCACCTGACGGTAGTTTCGACGCCGCTCGGCGTTTTTGAGGTTCCCGGAGTGCAGGAGGTACATGATATCGCCGTCGATGGCTACGGAACGCTTGTGACGCATCAGGGACAATACCCCTGTCTCCGGATCCGCATCAACCAGACGATCACCCACCTCGATGGCACGGTCGAAGAGCTCGGGGGCTGGTCGTACCTCACGGCTGACCTTGTACAGCTCGGGGTGTTTTACAGCCAGCTTGTGCCGGCTGACCCTACGCTTATCGATTTTGACATCCAACAACCGAAGTTCATCACGCTTTTCGGAGAAGTGCAGGATCCGGTGGATACGGCCGTGGCGGCCGGCTACCTCCCGACCCACATGCTCCTCGAATCGAATTTTCCCAACCCGTTCCAGCAATCGACCACCATCCCGTTCACACTCGAAGCGCCAGCGCATGTCCGCCTGCAGGTGTTCGACATGCTGGGACGAACGGTGGATACGGTGCTCGACGAAACACGCGCTCCGGGCCATCACCGGGCCGTCTGGCAACCTGCAGGCCTGGCCTCTGGCCTGTATCTCTACCGTTTCGAATTCGATGGCGTCGGCGCGCAACGGATCATGCACTTCATCGACTGAACGCCCCCTTTCACCACTAAATGCTGACTACCATGAAATCCTACGCAACCTCCTTTCTCGCCCTCCTCGTCCTCCCGCTCGTTTTTGTTTTCACCGGCTGCGATTCAGCCGAGGACAAGTCTGATCCGGAAGATCAACTCGGCTCCTATGAACTGACGGTTTCAGGCTCTGTCCAGCGAACACTCAGCGGCCCTGTCGCCCAGTTTGGCGCCGCATCGGATCCCTCCACCGGCGTCTCGGGCTTCGGTCTGAGTTTCGGTAACGCCGGCTCGGACTACGTGGCCATCACGCGGAAAGGGAGCCGGCCCGGTACCGGCTCGCATACGATTGCGACGTTCGACATGACGGCCGAGGACCTGCCGGACGATCAGTTCATCGCCACCTATTACTCCGGGAGCACCCAGGTCTTCGTCTCCAACGGAGGCACCCTCACCCTGACGCGCTCGGACGACGATCGGATCGAAGGGACGATTACCTTCACGGCGACGAGTCTGCTCCCCACGCAACCGGGCAATGTCACGGTCACGGGCGAGTTCGTCGCCGTCGGGCTCGATATCACCCGCTAGACGAACCCCCTTCCCTTTCGAACATCAACCGTGCTAAAGACGATGAAGCTACGCTGCAATTTTCTTGTATTGGCTACCCTCAGCACAATCACGTGGGATGCTTCGGCCCAGACCGCTGCGCCGGCGGAAGGCGTGTGGGCGAACTACGACTTTGTCCCTGGCCATCGCATCCTCGCGTTTCATGATTTCGAGTCCACCTATGTCGGCAATTTCCCGGACCGCATCACCTATCTGGAAGGGGAGGTGGAAGTCGTCGAACTGCCCGATAAAAACCGTGTGCTTTGTACCCAGAATACGGGCCGATTTGTCGTGCCGCTCGGCGACGGGCTGCCGGAGACGTTTACCGTCGAGTTTCGGGTGCGGGCGAACGACGCGCGCTCGTTCGTCATGATGTATTCGCCGGAGGAGAAAGGCATCGGTCGTGCGCCGTCGAAGACCCTGGCTGCGCTCGTCGGGCCGCAGGCGACGGGGTTGACGGTAGGCAAATACAACGAGGGGCCGAAATCGACCCGGGCGATGGGCCAGGGGTTTCTGGTGGAGGATTGGGTGTACATCCGCATCGCAGTGGATGGCCCGTACTGGAAGATGTACGCCGGCGAGACGCGTGTGGCGAACATCCCCCAGGTGGATTTCCCCCGGGGGGATGGCCTGGCTTTTTACTTGAGCATGTACCCTCATGATGCCAAAGACCTGTACATCGACGACATCCGCATCGCCGAGGGCGGCCGATCGATCCTGTATGACGAACTCAGCGCCTCGGGCAAAGTGATCACGCAGGGGATCCTGTTCGATGTCAACAGCGACCGGCTTCGGCCGGAATCGACCCCCACGCTGATGGACATCGCGCGGATGCTGAGTGAACACGCCGACCTGCGGATCCGTATCGAAGGGCACACCGACAACACGGGCACCGACGCGGTGAACCAGTCGCTGTCCGAGAAACGCGCGGCCGCGGTGAAAGCCTGGCTGGTGCAGACGCAGGGGATTGATGCCGGCCGACTGGAATCAGCGGGCCGTGGCGCCCAGCAGCCGGTGGCCCCGAACGACACCGCCGAAGGCCGGCAAGAGAATCGACGGGTCGAACTCCATCGGTTGTGAACGGCTCAACGCCCCGCCGGGCGCACAAACGCCATCGCGGCGATCATGGCGCCGGGTACGATGAAAACAAAAAAGAACGGGTTGAATTCACGGAATACCATCGCCCACAGACCGAATACCACGAGCGTGGCGCCGATCAAGCCGGCCGACACCCGGTCCACCCCTTTCTCCTGGATGCCCCGCCTCGCCAGTCCGCAAGCCACCAGCCCGAAGCCGGCCATGCAGAACGATCCGAAGTACCAGCCGACCTGCAGGCCGGCGACCACATCGGAGGCCAGGCCGGATGCTTGTACGGGGCCGGCAAACTGAGCGCTCCAGCCGGTGGAGTGAGCCAGCGCGAAGAGGGTGAGTACGACGCCGCCGACGAGGCTGATGTACAGGAGGATGCGGTTCATGGGGTGTGTGATTCGCGTTGAACGATTCCGTACGAAAACGATGATCTGGCTAGTTTACGGAATGGTTGAGTCGGGCGCCTCGCGATCCCGCTGGACCTGGCGGATCAGGCTCAGTGCGAGGCCGCCGAGGATAGCGACGCCGGCCAGGAGCGCCGCCCAGAGAAGGATCGTCTTCCAGTCGATCTCCAACGGTACGTCGAGCCGAGACGTCCCTCCCAGCTCCGTCACCTCACCGAGGCGGGCCATCACGGCATCGTCGCCGTCGGTCAGGCGACCCAGGTCATCGGCGGCGAACTCGGCCGGTCCGACTTCGCCATTGCCAAATGCCAGGGTGTATGGCGGCTCGCCCCGCGCGAGGAACAGCACCTGCGC
The DNA here is from genome assembly GCA_041738655.1 of Rhodothermales bacterium. Classification (GTDB taxonomy): domain Bacteria; phylum Bacteroidota; class Rhodothermia; order Rhodothermales; family JAHQVL01; genus JAWKNW01. The sequence continues at coordinate 6,745 of JBGSPJ010000585.1, forward strand.
CGGCGTCCACCCCAGCGACACGATGGGCTGGAGCGCGGCGTCGTCCTCTGCGCCCTGGCCGGCGACGATGCGCCAGTAGCGGTTGTGGGTGAGGCGGATCGGGATTTCGGGGGATTCAAGGGTCTGGCCCTCCACCTCGATCCGATAGGCGGTGCCGGAGTAATGCCGGCGCCACGGCCCCCCGGGCTCGCTGGCGGATTCGATGCGGATCCGCGCGAGGGTGTTCGGCCGAGCGAAGGTGACGCGAATGCGGTCCACCGGATGTACCCCTTCCGCCACGGCATCAAAGACCCCGCGTTCCATCCGGCGGGTATCCAGGGTAAGCCACCGGCGCTCGGCCACGTGCTCGCCGGCGGCGAGCGTCGCCGTCACCCGGCTGATGGGCGGCAGGGGGGTGCGAAAGCGGATGCGATAATACCGTGCAGACTGTGCCGGCAGCCGGATCTCATCCCGCACGAGCACGCTGCCCATCCGTCGCAACTGCGCCACCGTGGCGGGTTCGCCCCAGGGGAGCCAGCGATTCAGGTCATCGCTCGTTTCCAGCGTGGCCTCGCCCAGGAAGTCCGCCGTCTCTTCGTCCCACGCAATAGCGATTCCATCGACCAGCCCCTCGAGCGCGCTGGCATCCACCACGTACGCGGCCACCTCGGGTACGGCGGCGGCCTGCTCCTGCCCATCCACCCGAACGAGGGTGCCAGATGGCGTCCGTCGCACTTCCACCCGGACATCGCCCTCGCCGGCCTGCGGCGTGGCATAGAGCGGGAAGAAAGGCAGGGCGATACGGTCGGGCGGTGCCTCGTCCTCGATGCCCTGCCGGTCGATCGCGTAGGGAAGCGGTTCGCCTTCGCGGTTGAAGAGGCGGATATCGCCGAGGTCGGCCCGGGTGGCGATGCGGTATACGGTGTCTGGCAGGACAAACCGCTGCACCGGGTTGCCGCCGGCGGTATCCACGGAGACGCCGTACGCGAACCGATCGGGCGTAAGCATCTGGCCGGCGGTTCTGCCAGTAGCCTGGCCGGCCGCCGGCTGCGCCGCGGCCGCCAGCAGGCCCGCGATGATCAGGCGGATGAAGAGGCGGGATCGGGTCATTGGAGCGAATCGGATGGTTCTTCGGGGCGATCGTCGGCCGTCGGTTCGTCGCGCGCGGGGGGGACGGGCGCGACGTATCCGATGATGAGCAGCAACACGCCAACGACCATGAAGGAGATCACTTTCATCACCATGTTCAACGAGGACAGATCGACCGCGAACAGCTTGACGACGACGGCGCCCAGGAGGCCGGCGCTCGCGAACCAGACGGCCCGGTTGCGCCCTCGGTGCCCCCACGCCATCGCGGCGACGGCGAGGAGCGTCCAGCAGATCGACAGGGCGGTCTGGAACAGGCCGGACTGCATCAGCGAATCCAGGTCGTAGGGCACGCCGGCCCAGAAATGGACCGTCCGTGCGATGGTGGCGTTGAGCCACAGGAAGACCGTGACCGCCAGCACCCAGATCAAGACCGTCCGCGCCGTCAAACCCTCCAACAGAGGCGTCTAGGTCCGCGCGGCCCGGAACCAGAACACGGCCGTGAGCGCCGCCAGCGCGAGCACGATGTCGAGCGGATTCAGGATCGGGGCGTAGGGCAGCGGCGTTGCCGCCGCGGCACTGCCGAGGCTGTAGAGCGATCCGATCCACAACCCGGTCAGCGGGAGGGCGAGGACGAGCGTGGTGTACAGGCGGCGATGCGCCGCCACAGGCCACAGGCCGGCGCGCCCCCCCTGGATGGCCGCCAGGCTAAACCCGAGCGTCGGCAACAGGAGGCCAAGCATCGTCCATGCGGAGGAGCTGGAACCGGAGAGGTCCTCCATCCACTCCGCTCCCGACCACGTCGTCACGATCAGGAGGAGCCAGAACGCGCCGGCGTGGTACGCCGCCCGGAGGTGGCGCTGGAGGTCGAGGTCGGTGCGATTCAGGACATGGTAGAGGACGGCAAAAGCGGCCACCCAGGCCGACCATCCGTACCCCGCCAGCGGGTGTTGATTAAAGAGGATCGGAACAAGCAGCACATAATAGATCGGCAGCGGAAACAGCGCCGCCAGCCGGAGCCCGACCCACTTGAGCACGTCGCCGGCAACAAACAACGCCCCGGACGCCAGCGCCATGTAGAAGACGAACACATCCAGCTCGTTCTTCCCGTTCAGCAGCCGTCCGATCTCGAAGAACCCGAGGCCGGCCAGCCAGGCGACGCCGATAACCAGGAAGATGGGCTCGACAAGGGTTTCCCACACGTTTAACCGGTCGCGGCGGCGCTGGAGATGGAAGGCCGAGAAAAAGGCGGACAGAACGAGGCTGACGAACCCGAGGGTCATCGGGTTGACGAGCATTCGGTACGCCTCGCGCTCTTCGTAGCCGAGGCTGTCGAGCGCTTCGAACAGGAAGAAGCCGGCGGCGATCTGGAGCAGTGCCCCGAAGAGGCGGAGACGGAGCTGTTCCTGCCGACAGCCGAGCCACACAAGCGCGGCGCCCTCCAGCGCCCAGCCGGCGCCGGCCCACGAGGCGTCCAGCGCGAACGGAATCGTCATGGTCAGCAGGCCGAGGGCAATGGCGGCGAAGGACTCGACCATCAGCCGCAGCAGCTCGGGCGCGCGCTGATACACCAGCCACGCGGCTACCGCGTAAAACGCCCCCAGCGCCAGCGAACTCCACGCCAGGCCATGCGAAAACGTCTGCACCAGGCCGGCCTGCAACGTAAACGCGACGACGGGCAACGCAAACACAAGCGTCCCGTCGATGGGCTTCTCGCCAGCGCGCCGCTGCCGGGTCGCGTACAGGACGGACAGGGCGAAGTAGCAGAGGAAAAAGAAGACGAGGAACGGCTCGGTGGACCCGAACAACTCCGGCCGGTAGCTCATGCCTCCCCACGCCGCGCCGATCCCAAACGTGCTGTAAAAGCCGACCCGGTTGAGCCATCGCCACGGCTTGAACCAGGCGATGGCGAGGAGGCCGACATTCAGGACGGCGTAAAACCCGAAGAGCATGACGTAGTCGCCGGAACCGGTCGAGGCCAGCACGGGCGCGAAAAAGCCGCCCAGAAACCCGATCACGGCCAGCCCCTCCGAGTCTTCCAGGATGGCAATGGCCGCCCCCAGTAACGCCGTGGCGAGCAGCAGGAAAAAAGCGGCCCCGGGGGGGATAAGGGTGTAGACCTTGAAGGCCGTATAGATGGTGAGGTACAGCACGGCCAGACCCCCGCCCTGGAGCGAGAGGCCATATCCGCGGCGGGCCCCCTTGAACCGCCAGCCGGCGCCGATGAGCCCGATACCCACCACCGCCACGGCCGCGAGGCGGAGTTCAATGGGGAAGATGTCGTTGTCGATCGCGAGTTTGACGAGAAACGACAGTGCAAAAAAGAGGACGATCACGCCCGACCGCACAATGACGTTGCCGCCGAACAGGAATCGCCGAATCGCCGCGATGCCTTCGTCGATGATCGTCGGAGTGCGGGGCGGGCGCGGCAGGTCGAACGCCGGCGGGGTGGGCTCGTGCGTCTCTGTGAGGGGCGCGGCTTCGAGCGTCGGCTCGGGCACAGCGACGGGCGGAG
>JBGSPJ010000569.1:0-3015 GCA_041738655.1 Rhodothermales bacterium
TCACCACGGGGACGTTGAGCCGGGCCAGGCCGGCGAACACCCGCTTGAGCACCTCGGGATGGTCCGTATTCTCCGCCCGATGCACCGTCGCGACGACGTATTCGCCCGGGCCGTGGACCGTCAGCCGCGACAGCTCGACCCGTTCGTCGGCCCGGCCGGCGAAATGCCGCGTCGCGTCGTACATCACATCGCCGGTGAGGTGAACCCCCTCCGTCATCCCTTCCGCGGCGAGGTGCCGCACGGCGTTCTCCGTCGGACAGCAGAGCAGGGTCGACAGCCGGTCGGTGACGATCCGGTTGATTTCCTCGGGCATGTCGCGGTTGAACGACCGCAGGCCGGCCTCGACATGCACGATCTGGAGCCCGAGCTTCGCCGCCACAAGCGCGGCGGCGAGGGTCGTGTTGGTGTCGCCGTAGACCTGCACCACCAGATCGCCCCGCAGCCCGCGGAGGACGTCTTCCAGGCGCTCCATGATCCGCCCCGTCTGGGCGGCGTGGGAGCCGGAACCGACCTCCAGATAGAAATCGGGCCGGGGCACGTTCAGCTCCTCAAAAAATACCTGGCTCATGCCGGGGTCGTAGTGCTGACCCGAGTGGATGATGCGTTCGGATATACCGGCCGACGCCAGCGCCCGGCTCACCATGGCGGCCTTCACGAACTGCGGGCGGGCGCCCACCACGGTTACCAATCGGCGATGCGGCATGAAAGCAATTTAGAGGGACTCTGCCCGAAGCGAGCCCGGTGATCGCTCCGGCAACGGAGCGGCATGACGGGTGAGGATCGCGGCGAGGTCGCCGGCCTGCATGCGTCGATTAAAACGAGAAGCCGTGTCGCGAGTTGCGCCCTCCGGCGGCCGGCCGGTCTCCCACTGCTTCGCCCACTCCCGCAGCGCGGACGCCACGCCGGCCACGTCGTCGTAGTCGAATACACGCCCGGCGCCGGCTTCCCGAACGATCTGGGCCGTCTCGCCATCGGTCGGGCCCAGCGTGAGGATGGGTTTACGAGCCGCCAGGTACTCAAAAACCTTGCCCGGGATAATGTCATTCGCGGCGTTGACCCGGTTCACGGGCAACAACAACACGTGCGCACCGAGCATATGGCGCACCGCTTCGCGATGCGGGACGTACGGCCCGTACGTCACCTGCGCGCCTAATCCCATCTGTTCGACATCGCGGCGGACACTGGCGTCGACATTGCCGATCAGGCGCACCTCGATCCCGGGAAGACGCAGCACGGCGAGGGCCTCCCACAGGGCGCGCGGATTGCGATCCGCGTTCATGTTGCCGACATGGGTGATGACGAAGCGGCCGGCGGCCGGGATGGGCTCCTGCGCGAAATCACTCTCGTCATACCCGTTGTACAGGGTGACACACGGCGTGCTCGTCCGGCCGGCGAAAGCGCGCTGCACGGCAGGACTCACGGCCACCACACACTGCGATTCGTCCAGCACCGACTGCTCGAGGCTCCGATTCAGCCGGCTCGCCCACCCGCTCATTGGAAGTGAGCCGAGATAGTCGATGTCCGACCACGGATCCCGAAAATCGGCCACCCAGGGGATGCCGTACGAACGATGGAGCGACCGCCCGATGAGATGGGTCGAGTGCGGGGGCCCGGTGGTGACAAGGATGTCCGGTCGATGCGCGGCAATGGTCGCCCGCGCCGCCCGGATCGCATACGGCACCCAGCCCACCCGTGCATCCGGAATAAATACGTTAGCCCGCACAAAGCGGGCGACCCGTTCGAAACGCCCCGGCGGCCGGTCCGACAAAAACCCCACCGAGACGGCGTCGGCTTTCGATTTCCCCGTGAGCGCACCGTACCAGCGGTAGGGATCCCAGGATCGGGTGCGGGTGACGACAACGGTCTCGGGCACCTCGCGCTCCATGCCGGTATCGAGATCCGGGTAGGCGGCCGACGCGGGGTCGACCGTGAGTACGCGCGGCATCCATCCGTATTCGGGTAGATACTTCACGAACTTGAGGGTTCGCTGCACGCCGGACCCGCCCGATGGGGGAAAGTAATAGGAGATATAGAGGACGCTGCGCACGATCTGGGGCACGATCAGGAGCTTCGCCGGAAATACCCGAGGCCCAGCAACGCCAGCACCCCGCCATAGGCCAGGAACGTCGCGATGGCGGATACCAAACGGCCCGTTCGGACGCTTGATGGATCGAACCGCATCGTCACAGTGTGCGCACCGGCCGGCACCTCGACGCCGCGCGCCAGGTAGTTCACCCGGTGGATCGGCGCCTCGGCGTCGTCGATCATAGCTGTCCAGCCGGCGGGATAATACACCTCGCCAACAACCAACAACCGCGGCGCATCGGTCTCGACGGTCCAGACGATCTCGCGGGGCGAAAAACGATCCAGCGATACCATGGCCGTCGCGTTCGAATCGATGGGCGCCGGCGCCAGCGCGATGGGCTCCTCGACGATCGCCGTGCGGCCCGCATCGAAGCCAGGGCTTAGCAGCCGCTCCCAGACCGCCTCGTGCCCTTCGATCTGCTCGACGCTTCCAACAAAATGGGCGCGCGGCGGCAGGTCCGTTTTTTCATACACGGTGTAGCCGGTCTCCTCGCCAGTATATACGGCCGTCAGACCGGGCACGGGCCGGCCGGAAACGACATACTGCACCCCGAGCACGTCCAGCGCGTTCGGATTGGGTTGGCCCGTCGCGGGATCCAGCAGGAGATGCTCCAGATAGTCCTGATACAACCGCAGCTTCGCGCCGTGATAACCGCCGAGCGATTCGTAGTGGAACGAAGGCCGCGCGTTCACCATCGGGTGCCGGCCTTCGAGGGACAACACCCGGAAGTGACCCGGTCCGCCGGCCTCCGCCACCCGGTCCAGCAAGAACCGGTCGAAGTCGTACAGCGGCACCTCCTCGGCCGAGTTTTTGGCATCGACCAGCTGACCCTCGTTTAGATAGCGCCGATCCACCCCCCATAGATCGATGACGACCAGCAGTACCAGGATGCCGCCGCCGGCCCACGCCGGCGCCACCCCGCGGCGGGT
>JBGSPJ010000598.1:0-12422 GCA_041738655.1 Rhodothermales bacterium
TCGGTGTACGCCGCGAGCGCGTCGTCGCCGCGGACACGCACCGCCGCGATGATGGCGCGAACGACCTCATCCACCTCCGGACTGAAGGATGCCTGGCGATTCAGGATCACGCGGAGACGGGTATGCCGGTCCGCGTAGGCAACAATGGGTATCACGTGCGCCTAATATTCGTCGTCGTGATACGCGTCGTCCTCGTCGTCTTGCGGAACGATGGTCAACTCGGGCAGCCCGCGGAACTCGTAACCGGGCAGACACTGGTCCTTGATATGTTGGACCACCTCGTGCATGGCGGAAAGGAATTTGCCGAAATCCTCCTTGTAGAGGAAGATCTTATGTTTCTCGTACCGCGTCTCGTCGAGTCGCTTGCTCTCGGTGATCGTAAGGAAAAAGTCCTCGCCGGAACGCGTCGTCTTTACATCAAAAAAGTACGTACGCTTGCCGGCTGGCACCCGCTTCGAATAGACCTCATCTCGATACCGACCCGAAGATCGCGAACGATCACGGCCTTCGTAGTAGTCTTCCTCCGAATACTCGTCGCGCTCGTTATACGATCGGTTGGAATTCTCCCGTTCGTAACTCATCGATTACCTCCCCTCGCCCATAAATCAGGCATTGATGAAACAACCCAACGTCAAGATTGGACACAGATCGTTGGACTCTTCATGGAGCAAAACTCACTCCCTAATATCTGAACCCATTGAGGAAAATACAATCCATTCTTCACTTCCCCGTTCAAACTGTTCCCGTGTATCCCTTTTTGCACTATTCGGACGCCTCTATTCGGTGGCATCACGCAGCAGGGCGCGCACCAGTCGTTCGGCGCGGTCGCGGATACGCCGGCCGACCGCCAGCACGTCGTCGTGGCGGAGCGGTTCGGGGTTCATGCCGGTGGCCAGGTTCGTGATCGCGGAAATACCGAGGACGGGCATGCCGAGGGAACGAGCCTGGAGCACTTCGGGGACGGTGCTCATGCCGACAGCGTCCGCGCCGAGCTGGCGGTAGAGGCGGATTTCCGCCCGCGTTTCGTAGCTGGGGCCGCCGGTCCACAGGTACACACCAGAGCGTGTCGGGATGTGTTCGTTCAGGGCGACGGCTTCGGCGCGGCGGCGCCAGGCGGGGTCGTACACGTCGGAGAGGTCCGGGAAGCGGGGTCCGTTGTCCGTTGTGGGACCGGCGAGCGGGTTGGCGAAGGCAAAATTGATATGATCCGATATAAACATCAGGTCGCCTTCGGCAAATTGCCGGTTGATGCCGCCGGCGGCGTTCGTGACGATTAATTTACGCGCGCCGAGGGCGTGCACGAGGCGGATGGGAAAAACGACCTGTTGCGGGCTGATGCCTTCGTAGAGGTGTACGCGGCCCTGGATGCAGACAACACGCCGACCCTCGAGGGTGCCAAACACGAGCCGGCCTTCATGGCCCGGGGCGGTCGATACGGGATAGTGCGGGAGCGCCGAGGCGGGGACGATCATCGGGTCCGCGAGTGCGTCTGCGAGGCCTCCGAGGCCGGAACCGAGGACCAGGGCGATTTCGGGTGCGACGGGCAGGCGAGCGAGCACGGTGTCCCGCGCTGGCTCAATCGGGTCCCAGGGGTCATTCCGCATGGGGAACCCCGGCGAGGGATGGAACGGGCGGCGAAGGGGCGATCCCGTCGATGCGAAGGATCACGACCGTGAGGTCGTCCGGCTGGCCAGTTGATCCCGAAAACGAGGAGATGCGACCGACGATGTGTCTCAGGATGTCCGAAGCCGTCCCATCGGGCGTTTCCGCGACGGTGGCGAGGAGGCGGTCGCTGCCGAACTGCTCCTGGAGGGCGTTGACGGAGTCGGTGCACCCGTCGGTGTAAAACGCAAGGATGTCGCCCGACCGGAGGCGGAGCGTGGTTTCGTGGATGGCTTCGTCGAACGGAGCGCCGGGCGCGAGCCCGAGGGCCATGCCGCCGGGGCGTACGAACTCGGCGTTCCGCTCGTTCATGCGCCGCGCGATGATCGGGTCGTGGCCGGCGCGCACGAAGGTGAAGGTCCCTTCGTGGGTGTCCAGGATCCCGTAGATCATCGAGATAAACATCCCCCGCGGGGCATTCTCGAAGAACAACGTATTGACGCGGCTCATCACGGCGGCCGGCGAAGGCAGTTCGCGGCAGAGTGCCCGCAGGAAGCCCTTGGTGAGCGTCATGTAGAAGGCGGCCTGGATCCCTTTGCCGCTCACGTCGCCCACGACGAGCGCGAGGCGGCGATCGTCGATCCGGATGAAATCGTAATAATCTCCCCCCACTTCCTGCGCCGGCAGACACAACGCGGCGATGTCGACGCCGGGCATGTTGGGCATTTCGGTGGGGAGGAAGGAGGCCTGCACGCGGTGCGCGGTTTCCAACTCGCCGCGCAGCCGTTCCTGCTGGGCGATTTCCTGGAGATAGGCCGGCCGGTAGAGCGTTTCGGCCGGCGCGGTGCGCCCGCTCGCGAGCCCTACGAGGCCCAGGAGGAAAATGCCGCCGACAAAGGCCCAGGAGACGATCGCTTCGACAAGGTCCGGCGCTCCCTCTGGAAGCCAGCCGGGAGCCGTGTCCCAGAGGAGGCCGGCGACCAGCAGCGCGATGAAGCAGACGATGAAATCGTAACGCCAGAACGCTCCGATGACGATGACGGCGATCAGGGCCGACACGAGGAGGGTCAGGGCTTCGGGGAAGAGGGTGATGGGGCTGGGATTCAGGAGGGTGAACAGGCCGACCATCGCGCCGAAACTTATCCGCATGGACGGAAGCCGGCGCGCGAGTTCCGGGCCGATACCCAGCAACAGGACCAGCAGGACGAGCTGCGCCATCCAGCCCCGCATGCCGATGAAGAAGCCAGCCGCGGACAGGCTAAATTCCCCGAGGAAGCCGACCTCCTCGCCAGCGAAGAGGATGGGCGTCTCAGGCAGAAGCATCAACAGACCAACGACGGCGCCCAGCAACAGGCCGGCCACGGCCAGCCCGCGCAGCAAGGCGATGCCGGTCGTGACGTTGTAGTAGTTGAAGTTGCGCGTGTAGGTCAGCGCCTGCATCTTCTGGGGCCAGGTCATCCGCGCGATGGAGTCGGTGGCGCTCGAGACAATAAAGGTGACAAATCCGCCGATGGAGCCGGAGAGGAGCGTGGGGAGGACCCAGATGAGAATGAGCGACCAGTTCCAGTCATTCTCCGCGAGTAAGTCTTGCCCCATCGTCAGGGCGACAATCATGGCGAGGAAGATGCCGCCCATGAGGGCATCTTGCAGGGCCGATTTGACATCGATCAGGCGAGCGCTGAGCCGGCGGAAGAACAACACCAGGATCACGATCGTCATCACGAAGGAGACGAGCGCGGCGACCAATGCCAGGGTGATGTCCAACGTGAACGTACGTTCGCGTCGGTTTGTCGCCGGCCGCGCGGCTTCGTACAGGATCTCTGCGCTCAGGAGGAGGCCGCCGGCCGTGGTCAATACCTCGGCCCGAATGGGTAGGTTCGAGTTGAAATCGGTCCCGGTGAAGACGACCATCGCGGAAGCGCGGTCGGGGTCGTAGGCGTTTTCGATCGCCCTGGAACGCGCTATATGCCGCGGCAGTGGCAGCGGCCGGGAGCCTTCGGACTGAGTATAGACGGTGTCCACGGCAAAGCGGTGGTCACCGGGCATCAGCGCCTGGAGATGCATCCGCGCGATGCGGACGGCATCCGCGCGGCGCAGGACCGAGGGCCGGAAGAATGGATTTCCGCCTTCGCGAGCGCCCCGGTCGCCGTCCGGCCTGAAGCCCGGCGGTGGACCCTGGGGACGGTTCAGCGAATCGGAGAAGCCGAAAATCATCGTGCCCAGCAGCGTGGAATCCGGCAGGCGGGTCAGCATGTCGAACAGCTCGGCCGTCCGTCCGCTATCGGGGATCGCACGAAACAGCACGGTTCGGTTGATCGCCTGGAAGACACGATCTGTGACAGAGCTGTCGAACCACCAGACGTGGCCGTGGTCGTCCAGGCGGAGTTCGAACCAATCACTATCCGAGGACGAGTCGTCGCCGATCTGGATGTTGCCATCGTCCTCGGACGATGGCGCCGGCAGCCGGCCGCGGACGAACCAGTGGAAGGCCGGCACGCCATCCGACGCCTGGATCGTCTCGAGCGCCGTGGACCGGCCCTGTAATTTTTGGAGCGTATCGAGGAAGGCCGGGTCTCGTCTAGGATGGATCTCCCAGAGGAGCCCTTCGCTCTCGTATCCCTGGTCGATCAAGAACTGAGTGGCCGCGAGGCGGACCGCCTCCTCCGATAACGTGAGCGAGGCGGCCCCTTCGGGCGCGACCCTCGGGAGGCCCAGGAAAAAAACGACAAAGCCGATCAGCCCCAGTGCATACACCAGGCCGTCGGTTCGCCGTCTATGGGAGCGGAGCGCGTCCATCAATTCGTGCGGAGCAGCCGATAGTTCTGGACGCTCCAGATCACCTGTTCGAACGTTACCAGCACAGCGGTGGTGATGGGCAGCGCCAGGAGCATGCCGACGATGCCATTCAGTTGCGCCCCGATCAGTACCACAAACAGAATCACCAGCGGGTGGGTGCGGACGGCCCGTGAAAAGATGAACGGTTGGAAGAAGCTGTTGTCGATGAACTGGGTGATGCTCATCGCGACGAGTAGTCCGGGTACGATGCTGAAATCACCGGTCTGCCCCAACGCCATGAGCGTCCCTGCGGTGAAGCCAGCGATGGGCCCGAAGTAGGGGATCGTGTTGGCCACTCCGGTAAAAAGGGCCAGCACGAGCGGGTACTCGAGGTCGGTGAACAGCAGGGTGATTGAAGCCGTGAGGGTCACCGCGACGATCTGGATGAGCAGGCCGCTGACGTAACGCCCGATCCGGGACTGGATCTTTTCAATCAGGCCGAGCACGATCTCGAAAAAACGGTTGGGGACATACTGCATGAGGCGCCGGCGGAGGAGCAAGGCATCCTTCAGCAGGAAAAAAGCCACAATCGGCACGATCAACACCCCGAACAGGAGATTGGTGAACAGGTCCACCATATACGTGATGACCGTCGCGACGCCCGCTTCGGCGAACAGTTGTTTCGAGATGCGCGCGAAGCCGGCGTGGACGGTGCCTTCCGGTACGAGGGGTAGGAACCGCCGGATCGACACCTCGATGGCCGTCGCCCACTCGGCTACGGTGTCCGCTGTGATCTGCTGCGTCAGCTCGCCGACCTGGCTTGCGACGACAGGTACAAGCGAGGTGAGCAGTACGCTGATTCCGCTGAACACGATCAGGAAGGTCACCAGGATGGCTACCGTCCGATGGATGCCGAGATGCTGGATGCGATCGACGAGTGGGCGCGTCATGTACGCGACGAGCATGCCGATCAACAGATAAAAGATGATGCCGGAGAACGACCAGAGGAGCAACAGTACGCTGCCGGCGGCGACGGCCCACAGCAACCCGCGAAGCAGGCGATCCGGTGTGAGGGTGTTTTTGCTTCGCGCCCGAATGGGCGGCAGCGACACCAGGTCGGGCGCCTCGGAGGGCGCCGGCGCGGTCGTTCCCAGATTTTCTGATCCGCTATCGGCTTGCATGGGGTGCATCTGACGGGGTGAAAACGTTCAAAGCCGGCTCCTGCCCGAGGTCGAAGCAATACGCGCGCGGGATCGAACCCACACGGGTCCCTAACTGATCCCACGCGCTGCGTGCGTCAGGCTTCGCGTTCCTCGCGGAGCGCGGCATCGACGGCGCGTTGAATCGTATCGAAATCAAAGCCTCGCCGCAAGAGAAAGTCGCTCAGTTTTTTTCGGCGTTTTCGGATGTCGGGTTCGCCGCGCAATTTAGGGAGCCGGAGTCGTGCTTGCCGCAGCGCCTGCTCCGCCGGCGAATCCGACGCCTCGAGCGGAGCCACCGCGCGGTCGATCAGGGCGGCATCCATGCCGCGTCGCTTGAGCTCTCCGCGGATACGCATCGGCCCGTAACCCTTCGCGCGGACGCGGCTTTCGACATAGCGGATCGCATACGCGGCGTCGTCCAGGTAGCCGATGCTGATCAGCCGGTCCACGGCCTGTTCGGCGACATCCGGGGCAAATCCGCGTTGACGGAGGGCGTCGCGCACTTCGAAAACGGTGCGTGCGCGACGGGCCACGTAGTCCACGGCATACCGGCGCGCGCGGAGTCGTGCGTCGGCGAGGACGATCGCCGTGGCGGTTTCCAGGTCGATGATCCGGCCGGCGGACAGGGGATGTTCAAGCAGCACGTCGATCTCGACGCCAAACGCGAACTCGCCATCGATGAAGATGGACACCCGGCTGGTGTTTTTCTTCTGCGGCTCGATGGCCGTGACAGTGCCTGCCCGGGGCGCCGGCCGCTCGTCCGGGCTGTCTCGGGGCGACGTCATGGCGTAGCGTCGACGGTTACCGTGAGGCTATCGATCGAGATGCCGGCGAAGATGCCGGAGGCCCCCTGGAGGTTGGATGCCGGCTCGCGCCGCTGCGGCGCGTCGCGCGTGGCGGCGAACCGGGCGTAGTCCTCGTACGAACGGACGAGGTACACCGTCAGCGCGTGCGGCGGAAAAGGCGTCGTCAGCGAATCCACCGGGATGCCATAGACGCCGGTCCAGCGGTGCGCCCCGTCGGCGAGCCGCGTCATCTCTTCTTCGAGCCGTATCTCGTTGGGCTGCAGGAAGAAGTCGATCACCGTGGAGGAGAACGCGATCCGCGGTCGAAGCTGGGTTTCGATCCAATAGGCGCTATCCGCCGTCGCGTCCGGCCGCCACCACAGGGACACCTCGACGGGGTACAAGAAGCCTTTCTGCGCGCCGACGCCCAGGGTGTCCAGCCGAAGGGAGTCGATCAGGATGGCGTCGACGGGGGTGTCGGGGATGTGGATGGAAAGGCTATCGAGCCGGATTCCGGGCGGCGTCGCGCCGGCGGCGGACGCGGCGAGGTCCCGCCAGGTGGCTTCGAGGCGAAAGCGCGCGTAGGCGGCGACGGGCACGTTTTCGTCGGTCACAGGGGCGTATTGCCCCGGCGTACCGGTAGGTGCATAGGGGATGCGCCGGCCGTCGAGGTCGAGCGTAAGGTCGGCGTCGCTGATCGCGTAGGCGTCGTTGTCGAGCGGAGCGGAGAGGGGTTGGCCGCGTTGGACAGTGATCGGGGGCAGCGCCCGGCCGGTCTGCAGGTAGCCTTCGATGACGAGCACCTGCTCGTCTATCGGGGCGACGGTGTCGCAACCGGCGGCGAGAGAGAGGATGGCCAGGGCGAGACCTCGGAGGGAGCGGGTGAACGAGCGACGGGTCCTCATCACAGTTCCATTTCCAGTTCAAACAGCGGCAGGATTGGGAGCCCGCGGAGGTCGCGCGGTTTCACAACGGGCTGGGCGGGATCGTACACCCGATCGATCACGTTGCGCCGATTGGTGAGGTTGACGACATGCAGCTGTGCCCGCCACTGCGCCCCGATGAGCGTAAACCGGTTGCTGATCGTCAGGTCGAAGCGGACATAGGGCGGCAGCCGGCCGTTATTGACCTCGGGTCGGGAGAGGTAGAGCGTGGGCAGTTCGCCGGTGGGGCCGGCAAGGCTGTATCGGGCGACGGGCACGGTGAGTGGGTATCCGCTCCGCGCGGTGGTCGAGAGCGTGATATTCCAGGTGGAGAAGAACCGGGTGAGGGTGGATCGAAAGAGGCGCGGGGCGTCGTAGTCCGTGGGGCGGAACGCCGCATTTTCCGGCTCTGAGGGGCGGATGAGCGCGCGGCTGCCGGCGTAGTTGAGCCAGAGGAGCCAGGGGCCGCGGCGCAGTTGCGCGGTGTACTCCATCCCGTAGCCCCGGCTCTCGCCGCTGGTGTATTGAGCGAGCAGGGATCCGAGCCCGATGCCCGGTCCGATCAGCTCGTCTTTTGTCTGGAACGCGTCGGATGGGATAAGCACGCGGTCCGCGTGCCGGATGTACGTCTCGGCGGCCAGAGTGAGCCAGGGGAACGGGCGGCTTTCCCCTTCGATGGAGGTCTGAAAGCCGGTAGAGGGGCGCACGGATTGGGAAGTGGGAATCCAACGGCTCGATACAAGATCGTAGACGAGGGAGTATCGGTCGCGCAGGCGCTGGATGAATTGCACCTGTTGGCCGGCCGCCGCGCGAACGGTCAGCCAGCGGGGATCGGCGATGTATTCCACGTTGATCTGGGGGCTCACGTACACCCGGGGCCGGCTGCTGAATCGACTGAGGCGTATCCCGGGGCGGAAGGTGAGCCGTTGGCCGGCGCGCCAGGTATCTTCGAGGTAAGCGGCAACCTCGGTCGCATGTAGGTCGCTGGTATCGGCGGTGGTGTCTATTGTGGTGGGCGTGCGTTGCACCCGGGCGTAGATCTGGCTGTCGAAGGCGTGTTCGATCCCCTGGACGCCGAATTGGAGGTGGTGGGCGTCGTTGGCGAAGAAGTCGCCATCGAGCTTGAGGCCGAAGTCGCGGACGCGCACGTGGTAGTAGGAATCCACGATGGCGCTGCTGGTGGGGCGTATGAGCGCACCTTCCGTGGCGTTGTAGCTGGTCCGATAGGCCGTCGAGGTCAGCAGCAATCGCCGCGAAATTACATAAGTATGCTGCAGCGAATAGAGCCGATTGCCCCAGCTGTGGTCCAGTTCGAAATACAGATCAGCCGGCCGGAGCCAGGAGGAAAAATCGAGCGAGACGTCGAATGGGAGCCGGAGGTCGAGCACGTCACGGCCGGAGTAGTAGGTGAGCGAGAGGCGGTGCTCGTTGCCCGGCTTGTAGGCGAGTTTGGCGGTAAAGTCGGAGAAATAATAGCCGGTGCGGAGGGTGTCTCGGACGCCGCTGCGGTCCTCGACCGGATGTTCGCGGCCGATGAGTTTGTCCAGGTACGAGCGTCGACCCGAAATCATGAACGAGCTGCGGCGAGTGAGCGGGCTCTCGAAGAGGAAGCGGCCGCTGAGGGCGCTGAGGGCGACCCGTGCCTGAGGTTTCGAACGGCTGCCGTCCTTGAGGCGTGCGTCGAGCACCGAGGAGAGCCGGCCGCCGTGTTGCGAAGGGAAGGAGCCGCGGTAGAGCTTGATGTCCTTGAAGGTATCCGACTGGAAGGTGGACACGAGGTTAAATGCGTGCCAGGGGTGGTAGACGGGGGCGCCATCGAGCAGGTACAGATTCTGATCGGTGGATCCACCGCGGACGAGGAGTCCGTTGTTGATGCCGCCCTCCTTGCGCACACCGGGGGTCCATTGCAGGGTGTTGAACAAGTCGTTTTCTCCGTTAAACGCTGGCATGGCCTCGATGTCCTGGATCGAGATGGCTAACACGCCAGGAATGGGAAGATTGGAGCGGGGCGACGGCGAAAGATCCTCGACTATAAGGCCGTCCGTCTCGAGGGTGACGGGGCGCATGCGCACGATCGCAGGCCGGGCGGTCGTGGTCATCGTGGTGTCGATCGGTTGGTAGCCGAGGTAGGAGATGCGGAGCCGGTGTTCGCCGCGCGGCAGCCGGGCGAGGGTGAAGGATCCATCCGGAAGGGAGGTCACGCCGCGTTGTTCGCTGAACAGAAAGATGTGCGCGCCGGCGAGCGAGACGCCCGTTTCGTGGTCGACGATACGGCCGGCCACTTGCCCATTTTGCCGCGTCAGCCCGGTGGCGGCAACCCCATTCCCGGGCTCGACGACGGGTGCGAGTACGTATTGTTTGGCGTGTAGGGCGATGGAACGTACCTCTGTATCGGCGAGGACACAGCGCAGCGCGTCATCGAAGGAGTCCCCTTCGTAGCGGCAGGAGGCCTTGTTCTCCTCGATGAGTCGAACGGAGTACACGAAGTCGACCCCGCTTTTGAGACTCAGGTAGTCGAGGGCATCCCGCAGGGGCGCCCGGGTGAGGTCGATCTGGATGGATTGCGCCCGTGCGGTATCCGGTCGCATGATCCAGACGGAGGCGACGAGCAAAACCAGTGTAACGGGAAAGAATCGACGCAAGGAGCCCGACCGGTCGTGGGGTTGAATGCCCTGAAATACGACGCAGATGTCGACGGGTTCTTGCGCAATCGGGTTCCCGGCCGCCTATTCCAGCGAGTGGTCGGTGAGGACGGGTGTGTGGTTGATGCGCTCTGGCGGACCGTCGAACGGTGGTAAGACGGGGCCGGGCTCCCGGAGGTTACAGCCGGGATCAGGGGAGGAGGGGGGGTGGCGCGGCGAGGTGGATTGCCTGTTCGTAGCGCACGGCCTGCGCATTAAAGGCGATGGCGATAAGATTCACGGCCTGATCGAGCGAGAGGCTATCGGGCGATAGCGTGGCGGTGAAGCGTTCATCCGCGAGCGCCGGCTCGATCGTGACAGTCTCGCCGTAGGTCTGGCTGAGGTGTTGGGCGACCTCGCGCAGCGGGGTTTCATGGAACACCAGGTAGCCAGACCAACTGAGGCTCTGTGTCATGTCCGGTACGGTGGCCGGCGTCGTTGGCGGCCGGAGCCCGCGGATTCGGCTCGTTTCGCCAGGCGAAAGGGTCACGGCCGGGTGATTCCATCGTCGGGAGGCGACCGATACCTGGCCACTGGCGAGGATGACCTGGGTCTGCGTCAGGTTGGCTTCGATGCTGAAGCTGGTGCCGATGGCGCTGGTCCGGGCGGTGGGAGTTTCGACGGTAAAGGCTTCTTCGCCGGGGATGACATGGAAAAACGCCTGGCCCCGCAGCGAAACCGCACGCGTCGCGCCGGCGGGCGACTCCGGCCTGCGGTAACTGAGGCGGGAGCGGCCGTGGAGTCGGATGGTCGATCCGTCCGCAAACACGACGTCTTCGGTCTGTCCCGCGTCGGTGCGAACGATCACCACGTGTTCGCTGCGCCAGGTGAGCGCATACACGGCAACGGCGCCCAACATCAGGAAAAGGGCCACTCCAACGCGGTTCCTTACGGTCGTCCGATGCTGGCTACGCCGGCTCGGCGTTCGATCGAGTCGAACACGCGGTTCGGCGGCCCCCTCGGCCGGCGACTCGTCCCACAGCTGGCTGAACTCCCGACTGGCCGCCTGGATCTGGTCGGACACGTCTCGCAGCGCCGGATGGGCGGTGAAGGCGGCGGCCAGTGATGCTCGCGCCTCGCTGAGCCGACGCGCCTCCTGCTCGTTCAGCACAATTCCTTCCGCATCGAGCGCATGCAGCACCAGCACCGTGCGATCGGGCAGGGCATTGTGCAGGCTATCCTGTACGTCCGACTGCAACGTCTGCCACCGCTCGAGCAATTCGCCGAGTTCAGGATTGGTTTCCAGTTGCCTGCGTAACGACGCCTGTTCCTCAGGTGTCAATTCGTCATAACTCAGGATGGCTTCGTAGGCGTCGCGCATGAACAGGGAAAACGCAGGCTCTCGCTCTGGTCGGCAAGGATACGGACGAACGCGGGTCGAGTAGATATGCTACGGTAGCCGCCCCATTCGCTGGAGAAGTAACACGCCGGGGCAATTAAAACGGGCCGGGCCAATCGGGGGGTGAAAGGGCTACGACGGAAAAACGTTTGGTGCTCGGATACACGCTATCTGGCTGTGGAACACGGTTTCAGGATGAAACACATAACGTGCAACGAGTCAACGCGGAACGCCACTTACAAATTCTGAGGTGCGGGTTGGGTGGGGAGCTTTTCTTGCGGGGGAATGACGGGCCCCAGGGTCTCACTGCGTTCATCCAGGGCCACAGAGTAGCCTTCATGCCGATCCAGATTTCGTGGGTACGGGGTGATTTTGACATGCGCCACGCGGCGGAGTTGTAGCATGGCGTGGGTGTGGGCATCCACCTGGATCGCCCGTACTTCCACCTCGGGTGGCAACCGGACCTTATCGGTGGAGTCACTGGCGACGCGGCTATTGCCCGTAGGTAGACCCCAAACAGATACGGATGATAGAAATAACAAGGCTAGAAAAGACATGAAGACACCGTTCGGTATGCCGCTGTTACAACGGAGGGTCGCATTGGTTTTCCGGAAAGCATCGGTCGAGTGTAAAATAATGTAGCACACTGAGGCCGGCCACGTCGATACCTCGACGCGGCCGGCCTTTTTTCATTCGTTACTGCGCCCGTCGTTCGGCGGAATTAAGGGGTCAGCGTACCCGGCTGAAGTCCTACAGTGAATCAGACATCGGATGAGGCCGTTGATAGACCGTCTCGTTTAGAGGTTCCTGGGCTCGTTTTCGCCATGGGAATCGCCGCCGTTGCCGCCGGTGCCGGTGCCCGTGCCGCCGGTGCCGCCCGTGGCCTGGACGTCGGTGGGTTCGGGCCCGGTGAGGGAGGCGGCGTTGCAGCCGGCCAGAAGGGTGGCGCCGGCGAAGCAGGCGATGACGAGGAAGGAGCGGATGGAGAGGGTGATGGATTTCATAGGAGTGACCGTGTAATGCAATAAAAGGGAGAGAAAGAGGAAACGCGGGATGATTTAGAGATTGCGGGGCTCGTTTTCGCCATGGGAATCGCCGCCGTTGCCGCCGGTGCC
>JBGSPJ010000615.1:0-9085 GCA_041738655.1 Rhodothermales bacterium
GGGTTGACGCCCGGGTGGCGGTAGAAATGGCGGTCCTCGATGGCGACGAGGGCATCGATGGCGTGGGGGGATACGTCCGACAGCGCGACCGGCGTGCCCCGGCCGTCGGGGCGGAGTTC
Source organism: Rhodothermales bacterium (assembly GCA_041738655.1). Lineage (GTDB taxonomy): Bacteria > Bacteroidota > Rhodothermia > Rhodothermales > JAHQVL01 > JAWKNW01. The sequence goes on from JBGSPJ010000615.1 coordinate 120, forward strand.
ACGGAGCAGCACCCCGTTTCGATCGGTCACCCGGACGCTGCGCACGGCCGATTCGGTTCGGACCGATTCCGGCAGCGGCCAGGCGACCGAGAGCAGCGCCGCCACGCCCACAATCCACAGGCCACGCGTACCGAGCCGGCGCCAGGAGAAGGGGGAAGATGGAGGAAGCGGCAAACGCATGGACGAATCGGTGGAAGGAGGGGCCGGCGGCAATATACGGCGTTGGAGGTTGGCGCGTGGAACGCTAGATTAGCCCGTCGATGATCCATCTACCGGTAAAAAGCGTGGCCAAACCGTCCTTCGACTATACTCGTTACCGGGTGACGCCCGGCAAAAAGTTCAAACTCGCCTCCATCGATCCCTCCGAGACCCAGGGGCTGAAGGAGGACAAGGCTGTCGATAAACGCGAGAAGAAAAACCGCGACCGGATGGCCGGCCTGCAGGAGCGCCTGTTCGCCGAGGGGAAGCAGTCGTTGCTGATCGTCCTCCAGGCCATGGACACCGGCGGCAAGGACAGCACGATCCGCGAGGTGTTTAAAGGCGTGAATCCGCAAGGGTGCCGGGTAAACGGCTTCAAAGCGCCCACGCCTGAAGAATTGGCGCACGACTTTTTGTGGCGGGTGCACGATGTCGTCCCGAAAAAGGGGATGATGGGGATCTTCAACCGGTCGCACTACGAAGACGTGCTGGTGGTCCGCGTCCACGGCTGGGCCTCGCCGGAAACGATCACACGGCGCTACGAGCACATCAACCACTTCGAGGCGCTGCTGGCGGATTCGGGCACGCGGATCCTCAAGCTGATGATTCACATCTCGAAGGATTACCAGCTGGAGCGGCTCCGTCGCCGGCTCGAAAATCCCGACAGCCACTGGAAGTTCAACCCCGGGGATTTGAAGGAGCGGGCGTTGTGGGAGGACTACATGGCGGCCTACGAGATCGCCCTGAACAAATGTTCGACCGGCGCGGCGCCGTGGTATGTCATCCCCGGCGAGAATCAGTGGTTTCGCAACCTCGTCATCACCGAACTGATCGCCGATACGCTGGAGGAGATGGACCCCCAGTTCCCGCCGGCGACGTTTGATCCGGGGGATTTCCCGCCTGAAAGTCTGGCCTAGGCCTGCTCATGACATCATCCGCAGACTGCGCAATTCGGGTGTTACTCCGGGCGTTTGGAAGGTCACTCCGGGTGCCTGGTATGTCGGGATTTTTCCCATTTCACCCATGAGAGCTTTTCTACTCGCAAGTGCGATCCTTTTCGGCAGCTGCGGCATGCTCGCCCCCCGGCAGCCCGATCACCGTGGACTGGCCTCTAAAAAAGGGTTCGAATGGCAGGTCGATTCCACGGCCCATTTTTCCATATTCGTGGAGCGAGGGTCGGAAGGATCACTTCGGCTGGATGAAGTCAGGCGCGATGTCGAACAATCGCTCGTTCGCGTACATCAGGTGCTCGATGTTCACGATACCGAACCGCGGTCGTACCTCTTCCTGGTCGACTCGCGGGAACGGATGCGGGACCTGATCGGCGCAGAGACGAATGGGATGGCGTTCTACAAGACGCGGGTGCTCTGCTACATCGTCAACGAGCGCATGCTGCTGAGCGCGACACACGAGCTTTTGCACGTGGTAGCGATGAACCGGTGGGGGGTGCCCGAGCATTGGCTTAATGAAGGGCTTGCCGTCTTCGCGACCGGCAACTGGCACGGGCATGACATCCACGCGCTCGCGGCCTATCTGGGTCGTGAGGGTGTGTTGCTGCCGCTGGATCAACTGATGAGCGACTTCAATCGTGCGAACGATCTGATTTCTTATCCCCAGGCCGGCAGTGTCGTCCGGTTCCTGTACGAGACCCATGGCGTGGATGCCGTGCGTTCGTTGTGGAAGGGGGAGACGCTGGAGCAGGTCGCCGGCCTTTCAGTCGGAGCCTTCGAAGCCGCGTGGAAAGAGCGGCTGGAGCGTGAGCGTGAGAAGACGTTCGACTACTCGTTTGGGCAGTAGGTTGAGGTTTCTCCGGATCTCAGGTGGGGCACCCGCGTACGACAACACACAACGATTTCGAGGTGATATCCATGACGTTCTTAACGATTGAAGCGACGTTTGATCAGGACGGATGCCTCCACGTCGAGGGGGCGGTGGACTTGAAAGGGAAACGCGTATTGATCACCGTGCTGCCCGGTGATGACTACGATATCTCATCCGGGCATTTCTCGGCGCTGATGAGCGAGGAAACCCTTGCTCGCGACTGGGACTTGCCCGAAGAGGACGAGGCGTGGGCCCATTTACAGGATTAGGAGGCCTACTTGTGAGTGATTTCATCCCCGGCACCTCGGGATATCTATTTTCCGGATCTCGGCCTTTGCACATTGGTGCCAAAGAAATGACGGCATTCGGAATAGATGGGCGTTTTTTTACAGCAAACCCCCTCGTTTTTTCGTCATCCCCGACTCCGATCGGGGATCCAGCCGGATGAGCCATTCTTCTGGATCACGGATCAAGTCCGTGATGACAATGCCGTGGTAATTGGCGTTTTGTGAACAGCCTTATCGCTATTCGCCTATCCTAACCATCACCTCCATCAACCGCGCCAGTGCCAGCTCCGGGTTGTCGCACAACCCTGTATGTGACGGCGAGGGTTGGATGATCGTGCTCCGGGGCGCGACGAGCCAGTGGAAGCGTTCGCGTTTGGAGAGTTGCCCGATGGGGCCGGCGTCCGGTCCGCCGGCGCAGATCGCGGGGATGACGGCGAGGTGGGTACGGATGCTCTCCAGGTCGGCCTCGGGGTGGAGAGCGAGCAGGCGGACCTCGTCGAGTTCGATGCGGGCATCAAGGAAGCCTTTGGACGGGCAGGAGAGGATGACGCCGGCGTTGACAAATTCACCGCGCTCGACCCTGGGGACGACGCGGATCACGGCGTAGTCATACAGGCAGCGATCGGGCACGGGTCACCTCTTGCTGAAAGTCGTAGGGGGGATCGAGCCGGCGCTGGAGGAACGCGGCATAGGCGGCGCGGTGTTCGGCGGCGGAGGTAAACGGGGCATTGGCCGCAAGCCACACGTCTGGGACGAGCGCCACCACCCGGTCGATGACGGCCGGCGTGATCTGCTCGCGCAGGCTTTCGGCGACCGCATCGATGGGGCCGGCGAACGGGAGGAGCACATGGTCCTTAATGGCCGCGAACCGGTCGCGGCTGCGGGTCAGGTAGTCGTCCCACGCGTGGTGGAAATACAGGCACGCCCCGTGGTCGATGAGCCACAGCTTGTGGTGCCAGACGAGCAGGTTCGGGTTACGCGCGGTGCGGTCGACGTTGGTCATAAACGCATCGAACCAGACGATGCGCGCCGCGAGGTCGGGGTCGGGGCGTTCGACGACCGGGTCGAACGTGATGGAGCCCGGCAGGTAGTCGAGCGCCAGGTTGAGGCCGGCGCTGCCGCGGATGAGGGCCTGGATCTCGGAGTCCGCCTCGGTGCGAGCAAGTTCGGGGTTGAGGTCGACAAACACCAGCTCCGGAATGGGCAGCCCGATGGCGCGGGCGATTTCGCCGGCGATCAGCTCCGCGATAAGCGCCTTCGGCCCCTGGCCGGCGCCCCGGAATTTGAGGACATAGGTCCCCTCATCGTCCGCCTCCACGACCGCCGGCAGCGATCCCCCCTCGCGGAGCGGGGTGACATAGCGGGTGGCGGTGACGGTGCGGATGGGCATGTCGAAGATGAGTTGAGGATTCCGTTCAGGCACATGTTACCATCTTCGGCGGATTCCAGTTCGCCCCAAACCACGCATTTCATTTTTGCGACCGTAGGCCGGGTTAGTCCGCCCCAGCGGCCGTAACCCCGGCGCTAATCCGGAACCCGGCGCAAGGTGTCCGCCATTCCCAGCCGTAACCCGGCGCATTCTCGAAAGGGCCGCCGCCCCAATTTATCACCGCAACATCCCCTCAAAAAAATACGCCGCGATCGTCCCATCCAACCCGTTAAACCGGGTATTCGACAGGTTCGAAATCACACACACGATCACATCCTCGTCCGGATAAATCGTAAACAGCGTCGTCCCCCCGACCGATCCGCCGGTGTGGCCGATGGTCCGGCGGCCCTCATCGTCCGCGCCGCTCCGCCACCCGATGCCGTAGTTCGTCGGCTCGCCGGCGCGGGTGTGCTGCGAGGCCCAGAGCGTCTCGACCGTCGCCGGCCGGAGGAGCCGGCCGTGGAGGATGGCGTCGCCGAAGCGGACGACATCCTCGGCGGTGGAGATGAACCCGCCGCCGGCCCACTTGTAGCTGTTGTCGACAAACGGGGCGTTGACGACGCGGCCGGCGTCGTCGTGGACGTAATAGCGGGTGCGGAAGGTAATAAGGCTGTCCATGAACTCGGCCGTCGTGTTTCGCAGCGCCAGGGCATCAAACACTTCGCGCTGCATAAACGGCAGGAACGGCTCGCCGGCGGCGCCCTCCACGGCGGCGCTCACCAGATTCCACCCGTAACTCGAATAGCTGTACCGCTCGCCCGGCGGCGCGAGGAGCGGATCGTCCTGGAAAATCGCGAGGCCGGCCGCGACGGTGGGGTAGAAGGTGTCGCTCATCATCTCATCCCCCCGGTAGTGCCGGATGCCGGCGAGGTGGCCGGCGAGCAGGCGGGTGGTGATCACCTGGCCTTTATCGGGGAAGGAGGGGACGTAGGTCTGGATGCGCGCGTCGAGGTCCAGCCTGCCGGCCTCCATCAACAGCCCGACGGCCGCGGCCGTTATGGGCTTGCTCACGCTCCCGATCCGCATCTTCGTGAGCGGCGTCACCGGCACCCGCTGCTCGATGTCGGCATACCCGAAGCCTTCCGACCACACGATGTCGCCCTTAATCATCACGGCCACGGAGATGCCGGGGATTCGCTCCCGCGCCATCAGGGCCTCGACGGCCTCGCGGCTGTGCTGGATGGCGCCGGCGTAGCCGGAGACCTGGGCGGCGGCCGGCTGGAGGCCGGCGATGAGGAGTAGGAGAAGGAAGCGCATGGGCGATCGGGGGTGTAATATGAAGCGATGATTTTAGGGTTTTCCTGGGAGAACTCCCACCCCGATGTCACCCTGAGCGCAGCGAGGGGTCTTCGAGCGGTAGGAGGCAGAGTATGATGCAGGAGGTGACCGGGAGCATGCCGGTCGGATGGGTTGTGCGATTGGATCAGGTGTGCCGGTTAAGGATCCCTCGCTAACGCTAAGGATGACACAGAATGTCACCCTGAGCGATAGCGAGGGGTCTTCGAGCGGCAAAAGGAAACGAGATCGCAAAAGCTTTCCGGATCGTGCCGGCTGGATGGGTTGTGTGATTGGATAACGTGTGCCGGTTTAGGACCCCTCGCTAACGCTCAGGGTGACAACCTGCCAAAAAATAAAGCTGGAAAAAACCAGCCGCCTGCTGTATTCTGCGCGGACGGCTTTTGACTACCCACTTACCCGCATCATGGCAGACCCGAATCCCAACACTCTCACCGCGGCCTACTCCGGCCGATCCGACCTCTACGAGGCCTCCGACGCCTTTAAAGCCTCGGCGATCGTCTCCTCCATGGACCAGTACCGGGCGCTATACAAGCGCTCCATCGAGGACAACGAGGGCTTCTGGCGTGAACAGGCGGCGCGGATCGACTGGTTCGAGCCGTTCTCGATGGTTAAAGACGTATCCTACGCCCGGCGCGATGTGCACATCCGCTGGTACGAGGGAGGGAAGCTGAACGCCTCGTACAACTGCCTGGACCGCCATCTGGCGACCCGGGGGGATCAAACCGCCCTCATCTTCGAGGCGGATGATCCGGCGAAGCCGGCCGAACACATCTCCTATCGCCAGCTCTACGAACGGGTCTGCCGCTTCGCCAACATGCTCAAAAAGCACGGCGTGAAGAAGGGCGACTGCGTCACCATCTACCTCCCCATGATCCCCGAGGCCGCCGTCGCCATGCTCGCCTGCGCGCGCATAGGGGCCGTACACTCGGTCGTCTTCGGCGGGTTTTCGCCGCAGTCGCTCATCGACCGGATCCAGGACGGGGAGTCGACGGTCATCATCACGGCCGACGAAGGCCTCCGCGGCGGCAAACCCGTCGCCCTCAAGAAAAACGCCGACGAGGCGCTGAAGTCCTGTCCGGACGTGCGCCGGGTGTTTGTCGTCAAACACACAGGGGGGAAGGTGGACTGGACGCCCGGGCGGGATTTCTGGGTGGATGAGGAAGTGGCCGGCCTGCCGGCCGAATGCCCACCCGAACCGATGGACGCCGAGGATCCGCTGTTTATCCTCTATACCTCGGGTTCGACCGGTAAACCGAAAGGCGTGCTCCACACCACGGGCGGCTACATGGTGTTTGCCTCGCTCACGCACCAGGTCGTGTTCGACTATCGAGAGGGCGACGTCTTTTGGTGCACGGCAGACGTCGGCTGGGTCACGGGGCACTCGTACATCGTCTACGGACCCCTCGCCAACGGCGCCACGGAAGTCTTCTTCGAAGGCGTGCCCACCTATCCCGATGCCTCCCGGTTCTGGCAGGTGATCGACCGGCACAAGGTCTCCATCTTCTACACCGCCCCGACCGCCATCCGCGCGCTGATGCGGCTCGGCGATGACTTCGTCAAAAAAGCCAGCCGGCAATCGCTCCGCCTCCTCGGCTCCGTCGGCGAGCCCATCAATCCGGAGGCGTGGAAGTGGTACCACGATATCGTCGGCGACGGGCGGTGCCCGGTGGTGGATACGTGGTGGCAGACGGAGACGGGCGGCATCCTCATCACCCCGCTCCCGGGCGCCATCCCCCAGAAACCCGGCAGCGCCACGCTGCCGTTTTTTGGCATCCAGCCCGAGGTGCTCGACGCCGAGGGACGCGTGCTCGAAGGCGAGGCCCAGGGGGTGCTGGTCATCAAGGACTCGTGGCCCGGGCAGATGCGGACCGTCTTCAAGAACCACCAGCGCTTTGTCGACACCTATTTCTCGACCTTCGAGGGCAAATATTTTACGGGAGATGGCTGCCGGCGCGACGCCGACGGCTACTACTGGATCACCGGCCGCGTGGATGATGTGCTGAACGTCTCAGGCCACCGGCTGGGGACCGCCGAGGTCGAAAGCGCCCTCGTCGCCCACGCCGCCGTCGCCGAGGCCGCGGTCGTCGGTTTCCCGCACGACATCAAGGGGCAGGGGATCTATTGCTACGTCACCCTCAACGCCGGCATCGAACCCACCGATGCGCTGATGGCCGAGCTGGTGAACCACGTCCGCACCGAAATCGGCCCGATCGCGAAGCCGGATTTTATCCAGTTCACGCCGGCGCTCCCCAAAACCCGCTCCGGCAAGATCATGCGCCGCATCCTGCGCAAGATCGCCGCCAACGAACACGACCAACTCGGCGACACCAGCACCCTGGCCGATCCGGCGGTGGTGGATTCGCTTGTTGAGGAAAGAAGGAATCGATAGAATAGTGATTAGCGATTAGCGAATAGCGAATAGCGATTTGACGCATGACCAGACAAACCTACTGGCGCCGGCAGCTCCGGCGGACCGTTGTGCTGCTGCTCATCTGGGCCTTTGTGGGCTTCGGGATGAGCATCCTGTTCGTCGAGGAGCTGAACACGACGTCGATCATCGGCATCCCGTTCGGCTTCTGGATGGCGCAGCAGGGCTCGATCTTCGTTTTTATCGCCCTCATCTTCGCCTACGCCTACCTCAGCGGCAAAGCCGACGAGGAGGCGGGCGTGGCTGAGTAGGAGATCGTCATCCCGGACTTGATCCGGGATCCAGCCGAATTGCAAGACGACGGGTTCCCGGCTCGGAGGCCGGGATGACATTGTGCTTGCCAACCTGCAACCTGTCAACCTGCAACTTGCCAACCTGCAACTAACTTCATGACCATCCAGGACTGGACGTGGATCACCGTCGGGCTGTCGTTTTCGCTGTACCTCTACATCGGGTACCGGAGCCGGGTGGCGACCACGGAGGGGTTTTATGTCGCCGGCAAAGGCGTGTCGGCCATTGCGAACGGGGCAGCGACCGCGGCGGACTGGATGAGCGCGGCCTCGTTTATCTCGATGGCGGGCCTCATTTCGTTCATGGGGTACGACGGGGCGGTGTACCTGCTCGGGTGGACGGGCGGCTACGTCCTCCTGGCGCTCCTGCTCGCCCCGTACCTGCGTAAGTTCGGGCAGTACACGGTACCGGACTTCGTGGCCACGCGCTTCTATTCCTCCGGTGCACGGCTTGTGGCGGCCATCGCGGCCATCTTTATTTCGCTCACCTATGTCGCCGGCCAGATGCGCGGCGTCGGGGTGGCGTTTAGCCGGTTCCTCGGGGTGGATATCGAGCTGGGGGTCATGATCGGAATGGGCATCGTTGCGTTTTTTGCGATCCTCGGGGGGATGAAGGGGATCACGTACACGCAGGTGGCTCAGTATTGCGTGCTCATCCTGGCCTATACGATCCCGGCGATAGCGATCGCGATCCTCCTGACGAGCAACCCGATCCCACAGCTCGCGATGGCCGAAATCCTCCCGAAACTGGACGCGATCCAGCGGGATCTCGGGCTGACGGCGTATAGCAATCCGTTTTCATCCTTCTCCAAACTCAACGTGTTTTGTGTGGCGCTATGCCTCATGGTGGGCACAGCCGGCCTGCCGCATGTCATCGTCCGCTTTTACACGGTCACATCCGTTAAAGCGGCCCGCTGGTCGGCTTTCTGGGCACTGCTGTTCATCGGCATCCTGTATACGACGGCGCCGGCGGTGGCCATCTTTGCGAAGTACTACATCCTCAACCAGTTTACCGAGGTTGGGACGGGGATGGATCAGATCGAGTGGGTCAAAAGCTGGGCGGCCACGGGGTTGATCACGTTCCCGGAAGGAGGACCGACCGACGCGGCGTCTTTGCTCAAAGGGATCAATCAGGACATCATCGTGCTGGCCACGCCGGAAATCGCCAGCCTGCCGCCGTTCGTGGTGGCGCTGGTGGCCGCCGGCGGCCTCGC
>JBGSPJ010000653.1:0-2742 GCA_041738655.1 Rhodothermales bacterium
GCCCGTCGCTCCGCGCAACCAGCACCACGTTCGCGCCGGCGGACGCCAGCCCCTCAGCCATGGCCAGACCGAGGCCTTTGGTGCCGCCGGTGAGGATGGCCGTGCGGCCGGTCAGATCGAATAACTTGATGCCTGGAAGCATAGGACAAGTGAAAAGTGAAAAGTGAAAAATGAAAAATTAAATGCTATGGGGAGCTGTGGGAAGCGGTGAAAAGCAATTAGGTTGTATATCTAATCATTTTGCACTTTTCACTTTACACTTTTCACTTGTCTTCGCCTCCCATCCCCAGCACGTCCCGCGCATACACAAACGAGCGGACGTTATTCTCTTCTTCGAACGCCAGCCGCTCTTCGGGACTTTTACCCGTCACGGTGGGCAGCGGCTGCGCCGGCGGGTGGCCGGCGACGAACCGGAGGCTTCGCGCCAGTTCCCGGCCATGGACCCGGTCGAACGTCGCCCAGTAAGCGTCCGTGAGGACGGGCACGCGGAGGGGGTCTCGGGTGATCATTTCCAGGTTGAACGTGACGGCCGGGTTGTGCCGCTCGCAGATCGCCACCATGGTCGGGAGGTCGAGAACGCCTTCACCGAGCGGGACCTCCGACAGCAGAAATCCCTCTTCGTACGGCTGGACGGCCATATCCTTGATATGGACCGTCGTTGTGTAGGGTGCGAGGTGCTCGACCACCTCCATCGGATCCTCCAACAACGAGATATTATTCCCGAGGTCGAGCGTCACCCCGATCCACTCGCTACCGAGGTGGTCCATGAGGGCGATCATCTCGTCGATCCGCCAGTCCTTGTGATTTTCGACGGCCAGGCGGACGCCATGCCGGCGCAGCACCACCTCGGCCCACTCGAGGGAACGCCAGGCCGTTTCTTTAAAGGCCTCAAAATCAGCCAGCGACTGAAAGTCTTCGTACCGCCGACCGCCCAGGCACGCGGTTCGGAGGAGCGACGCGCCGGCCTTCTTCGCCGCGGCAACGTCCCGGTCGAAGCGGTCGACCTCGGCGGCCTCACGTGGTAGCCGGATCTGCCCCTCCAGATAAAGCCCCAGACGCTCCCGTCGATCCCGCACCTGCCCGGCGAAGTCGGCCGACCAATCCCCGACACCCACCTGGGCGCCGCCGGCGCCCAGCCGAACGCAGTGGTCGAGCACATCGAGCGCCGACTGGAAGCCGGGGTAGGCGGTGCTGGGGGTCTCCGACCTCCAGCGGATGGCGTACGTCGCATGCGTTACACCCATGGCCCGGCGGGCCGGCGGTGGCGTACGGGCCCATGCCGGCGTCGCCCCCAGCGCGGTAGATACAAGCGTCGCGGCGGCGCCGGCGATAAACTGCCGGCGGTTCACGAATCGGGGTGCATGCGGGGATGGCTTCATGGCGATGGGTTGATAAAGGCCTTGAGTTCTTCGGCTGTCCAGGGCTTGACGCGCCCCTGGGTGGTGACACGGGTTGTACCGACCATGCGGCGGGTTACCGGACCGGCATCGTGACCCCATGCGTTCCGAATGTACGTCAACGTGGCCGCGATCGCCGCATCGTCGAGCACGGCGAAGGCGGGCATTTCGGGGAGGATGTCCGGGGTGTCGTACCGCCTGCCGGCGACATCGATCGGGCCTTCGAGGCCGTGAAGCAGAATGCGAACGAGCGCGCTGTCCGCCCCCGTCACCCACTCGGACCCCACCAGCGGCGGCGCGAGGGACGGCATGCCGGCGCCGGTGTTACCGTGGCAGCCGGCGCACACCGACAGATAGTGCTGACGGCCGAGGGCGAACAGGGCGGGATCTACGATGACGCTCGATACCGACTCCTCGGATGCGGCCGGCGTATGCCCCGGCCAGGCGAAGTGTTGGTTCAGCGCATCGAGGCGATCGCGCGTCTCGGGGGGGAAGTCGTCGAGGCGGTTCAGCACACGCGGGCGAGCGGACAGCGCGAGGACGCCGGCCCGATGGGTCCCGAGGCCGGCAAGGAGCGCCTCCTGGTGCCAGCCGAACGCCGGCTCATCGAGCCGTTCAAACAGCGCCTCGACTTCTGCGGCCTCGCCCCGGCGGACCGTGGCCGCGGCGAGCATCTCGAGGAAAACCGCCCGTCCGGGCGACTCGGTCCGCCACTCCCATTCCCCCCACAGGCGTTCGAGCAACGTCCATTCGCGACCCGCGAGGCTGCTCAGAGCGGCGTCGCGAAAGAGGGCGTCTTCGCGGTAGATCCCCAGGAGGCCGGCGAGGATGGGCAGTCCGGCGTCCGCATCGATCGAGCCGGCGGCCAGCGTCATCGCGAGGGCGATTTCGGGCGTGGCTCTGGCCCATCGTGCCGCCAGGGCATCGGCCAGCGGCTCCCTGAACGTCGCGTTTCGCGATGCCTGCCGGGCAAAAAGCTGGATGGCGGCGGCCTGAACCCGCAGGTCGCGGTCGTCGATGGCCTTGAGCAACACAGGGAGGGTCAGCGCATCGAGGCCATCGAGGGTCCAGAGCGCATGGAGCCGGCCGAGGCGATCGATTTCCCTCATCACCACTCGCTCGAGAAACGGCACAATAGCCGGGTCGGCCCGTTCGACGAGCAGGCGCTGGGCGGTGTCTCGGATCCATCCGTCTTCGTCCGACAACAGGGCGACCAATTCGCGGGACGTGGCGCCGGCGAGCTCTATTCGTCCTGGAGGCTTCCATCGTTCCGGCACAATCCGCCAGATCCGGCCGTGGTGGATGGGTTGGTCAAGCCGGCGCTGCTCGGTCTGCTCCCGCAGGT
>JBGSPJ010000660.1:0-5587 GCA_041738655.1 Rhodothermales bacterium
CGGCGCCGAGGCCGCGGTCGTAGGACAGGGTTGTGCCGCCGTTGAGTTCAACGCGCGAACCGTCGGGCAGGGACACGGCGAGGAGTTCGCCGGCCGGAGCCGCATGCCGCACGGGCGTCATCGCGAAAAGTACGAGCATTAACGCCGTTACCAGGACACCCACGGCCGTCATTGTTGGCCATTTAAACCGGGTCTGCGTCCGAGCCGGGGGCGAAGCTGGACGGGCGGCACGAGCGACCGGAGGCATTTGCGCCGGCGTCTCGCCGAACAACGAGCCGTTGAGGCGACGCCACGTTTCGTCGGCGTCGGCTACCTGTTGTTCATAGCGCGGAGCGGCCGCTTCAAGCAGCTGCCAGACCAGCTCGAGGTCCTGAACATCGCCCGGATCATCCTCGACAACCTGTCGGCGCAGTTCTTCGGGCAACCGCGCATGGGGCATTCGATCAGCCTTCATAACTCAAAAGGTTAGGTTCGTAAGCGCGAATCTGATCTCGTATGTGTTTGAGCGCTTTAACCAGGTGATTATTAACGGTGCGCGGAGATATTTCCATCATCGCCGCGATTTCATCGTGGCTCAGCCCTTCAAATCGGCTGAGCGTCAACGCCTCACGTTGTCGATCCGGCAACTCGTCGATCCACTCATGAAGCCGGTGCTCGAGCATTTCCGAACCCACCACCTCATCCGGACGGTCGACGGTATCGGATACATAGTCGGCCATCGTGTTGTGTTTGGCTTCACGATTCTTCGTGTCGCGGTGGTGATTAAAGGCCAGATTTCGCACCATACGGTAAAGGAGAGCCTTCAGTGAACGATTTGGATCCAGGGTATGCCGCACCTCCCAGAGCTTGGCAAAAACATCCTGGACGATGTCCATCGATGCCGGCGTGCTCCGGGTGAAGGTCATGCAGTATCGGATTAACGCATCATGCGTGGCTCGAAACACGTCTTCGAAAGCTTTTCGATCCGATGCTTTGATCCGCTCGCACCAGACAGAAAACGGGTCCGTTGATTCCATAATCGATGTCGTAGGGCAACGGATTTCGGCGTAAATGTCGCCGCATATCGGTGATCAGTGTCGTCCGCGACGTTTGCGCAGCCGGCGTTTTTTGTTGCCTGTGCCTACTACACAGGCTGTTTCGGGAATGACTAGCGGCCGCGCCTTCCACGGAACAATCGGCAGGCGCCTCTTCTACAAGGCGCGATGGCATCATTTCTGATCCCGTAAAGGAAAGCACCCCTCGACGCATCCAAAGATCCGATCCTGGATCCTATCGGCCTCCGGTCCGCCTTGCCGGCGCCCGCGTTCACATCAGCCAGCGACTCAGGCATGACGACAACTCCGTCTCTTCCGATCGCCGAGACAGCGATCATCCAATCCGGCACAACCCTGGGCGCTTATTGCGTGATTGGCGACCAGGTGCGTATCGGCCGCCATTGCCAGATTGGCCACCACGTGGTCATCCACGCCGGCACCGTCATCGGCGACAACGTACGTATCGACGACCATGCCACGCTCGGAAAGCAACCGATGCGCTCGCTCAACAGCGCCGTCACGCAGGCCACCGCGCAACCCCCACTTATGGTTGGCGATGGCTGTCTGATCGGCGCCAGCGTGGTGTTGTACGCTGGCTGTACGCTGGGCAACAACGTGCTCGTGGCGGACCTCGCCACCATCCGGGAAGACGTGACCGTGGGCGACTTCACGATCGTCGGGCGGGGGGTGGCGATCGAGAACCGGTGCGTTGTCGGGCGCTACTGCAAACTCGAAACGAATGCGTACCTTACGGCCTATTCGACGCTTGAGGATCGGGTGTTTGTCGCGCCGGGGGTGCTCACAAGCAACGACAACTTCGTGGGCCGCTCCGCCGAACGATTTAAACACTTCGCCGGCGTCACCATTCGTCGTGGCGGTCGGATCGGCGTCGGGGCCGTGACCCTGCCCGGCATCGAGATTGCACAGGACTCGCTGGTTGCCGCCGGCGCCCTCGCCACACACGACACGGAGCCCCGCAGCGTGTTCGCTGGCGTGCCGGCGCGCCGCTTCAAGGACGTGCCCGACGATCAACTCCTCGAAAACCAGGGCTGGAAGGACGTAACCCCATGAACGATATTCAGATGGTCGACCTGAGTGGACAACTTGCCGCCATTCGGGAGGAAATAGATGCCGCCATCGCCGAGGTCCTCACCTCGACACACTTCATCAAAGGCAAACCGGTTGCTCTTTTCGAAACCGAACTCGCCGCCTACCACGGCGGCGCCCACGCCATCGGCGTTGGCAACGGTACGGACGCCCTCCAGCTCGCCATGATGGCGTTGGACCTCCAGCCCGGCGATGAAGTCATCACTTCGGCCTTTACCTTCATCGCCACGGCCGAGGCTGCTGCGCTGCTGGGCGTCGTGCCTGTATTCGCGGACATCGACCCGGCGACATTCAATATTGACCCTCTAAGCATCGAGGCACTCATCTCACCGCGGACCCGCGCGATCGTCCCGGTACACCTCTTCGGCCAGCCGGCCGACATGGACCCGATCCTGAACATCGCACGCAACCATGGGCTCCGGGTGATCGAGGACAACGCGCAATCCATCGGCGCGCAGTACCGCGGCAAGCCGGTCGGTTATCTGGGCGACCTCGGCACACTCTCCTTCTTCCCCTCGAAAAACCTCGGCGCTTTTGGCGACGGCGGCGCGGTGCTCACGAACGACGCCGCGCTGTTCGAGCGCGTCCAGATGATCGCCAATCACGGATCGCGGCGTAAATACTACAACGAGGTGGTGGGCATCAACAGCCGGCTCGACACCCTCCAGGCCGCCATCCTTCGGGTGAAACTGCGGCATCTCGACGGCTATGCACACGCCCGGCAGGATGCGGCCGCTCGGTACGACGCGCTGTTCGCCGGCTGCCCGGGCATCGTCACGCCGGCCGTGGCGCCAGACCGCACACACGTCTACCACCAGTACACCCTCCGCATCCGGCCCGATGGGTACCGGACGCGCGACACGCTGGCGCAGCACCTCAAGGGCACCGGCATCCCGTTCGCCATCTATTACCCGACGGCGTTGCACGACCTTCCGGTCTTCCGCGAAGCCGGCCGCGCCCGCCGGGGAGACCTCACACATACTGTGCAGGCCGCCAACGAGGTCATCTCGCTGCCCATGCATACCGAACTCACAGCCGATCAGCAAACCTACATCGCCCAGCAGGTGCGTGCTTTTCTAATCGATGCGCCAGCTCCTCATACGCACTCCATCCCCCTCAACGCGTGAACGCCACACCCGTCGCCCTCGCCCAGGTCGGTATCGGCTACTGGGGCAAGAACCTGTTCCGGAATTTCGATGCCCTGACCGACGCCCGCGTGATCCAGCTATGCGATGCGGATGAATCGGCCCTGGTGCCCTTCCGGAAAAAAAATCCGTACCTCCAGGCGACCACGCGCTACGAGGACATCCTCGAAAACACCGAGGTCGAAGCCGTCGTCATCGCCGTGCAGACGCCGTTGCACTACGACTTCGCGCGGCGCGCGCTGGAGGCCGGCAAACACGTCTTTGTCGAAAAGCCCCTGGCGCAATCCGTCGAACAGGCGGAAACGCTGGTCCGGATCGCCGAGGCCAACGACCGCCGGCTCATGGTGGGCCATCTGCTGATGTACCACCCGGCGTTTAACTATGTGCGCGACCTCATCAAACGGGGCGAACTCGGCGACGTGCGGTACCTCTACAGCGTCCGCGTCAACCTCGGGATCGTCCGCAAGCAAGAAAACGCCTTCGAGAGCCTGGCGCCACACGACCTTTCGATCGCCCTGCAATTCCTGGACACCCGCCCCGTCGCCGTGTCGGCAACGGGGCAGGCGTTTCTCCAGGCCGGCGTCGAGGATGTCGCCTTCGCCACCGTCTTTTTTGAGAACGGGAAGATGGCGCACCTGCATACGAGCTGGCTCGATC
Source organism: Rhodothermales bacterium (assembly GCA_041738655.1). Lineage (GTDB taxonomy): Bacteria > Bacteroidota > Rhodothermia > Rhodothermales > JAHQVL01 > JAWKNW01. The sequence continues at coordinate 3,944 of JBGSPJ010000660.1, forward strand.
CCCACAAAATCCGCAAGGTGACCGTGGTCGGCAGCCAGAAGATGGCCGTGATCGACGACACGGAGAGCACCGAGATGGTCCGGCTCTTCGACAAAGGCGTCACCATCCAGGCCGGCAATCCGCAGCTTCCGTACGAGACCTATTCGGAGGCGATGGCGTATCGCACGGGCGACATCGTCATCCCCAAAATCCCGATGCAGGAGCCGCTCCGGCTGGAGTGCCAGCACTTCGTGGACTGCGTCCGCACCGGCGCCACGCCGCACTCCGACGGCCGTAATGGGCTGACGGTCGTCCAACTCCTCGAAGCCGCGCATACATCGCTCAATCAGAGTGGGGCTTGTGTGTTTCTGTAGGCCATCGTGATGGGGATGATTACCGCACGATCAACGGGCGCGTGGTCATCCGTCCATCGACGTTCGCCTGTATCAGGTACAGCCCCGGGGCCATGACCGTCCCGCGTTCGGAGGCCGACCACTCGACTTCCAGGGCGCCGGCCGGCGCGAGGCCGTCGTACACCACGGCCACCTCACGACCAAGCACATCGTACAAAGCGACCCGCACCACGCCCGCTGACGACAGCTCGACCGGGATACGCAGTGCACCGCGTTCGCCGGCCGGATAGGGATTTGGATACGGCGCTCCGAGGGCGGATGCTCCGGGCACCTCCTCCTCGACACCGGTTGCCGTAAAGGCCAGAAGCCTCACCGGCATCCGTTCAAGGCCCTGGCTGACGGCCAGGCCGTGCCGCAGGGTAGCCGGCGTTACGGCCGACACGTTCGCCACCCGGAGCAGCGGATAGGCGCCCGGCGCAAACGATCCGCCGTCGATCCGGTAGATGAGCACCCGCACCAGGCCGGCCTCCTCGAAACGGTGGACCAGGGCGAACGCCTCGCCTCGGGCCACCTCCTCCATCATCACCTCCACAAGCGCGTCGGCTTCCTCAAGGCGGAGCGACAGCTGGATGGCTCGGACCGGCTCGTCGTGCACGGCGCGGAACAACAGGCCGCCGGCGATGGCTTCCGGGGCGATCTCAAAGACCCCCGCCGCATCGGTTCCCTGCTTGCCGGCGCTCAGCGTCGCTTCCAGCGGGGGCAACGCGCCATCCGGCCACTCACCCAGCACAATCGCCTGCGCGAGTACCGTCAGGTCGCGTACATCCAGCGCGCCGTCCGGGGCGGCGAACGGGAAGACATCCAGGCTCGCCAGCTGAGCCACCGTCGGCGAGACGCGATCCAGCACCAGATCGATGCCCAGCACCAGGTCGATGGCATCGACCGAGCCGTCGCCGCTTGCGTCGCCGCGCCCTCCGGTGCCGGTAGCTGATGCCGCGATGGCCGTTGTGCCCGTGCCGGCGTTGTGCGAAAACGTGAGCACAGTCGCCTGTTCGCCGAACAGCGTCGCGGTCGGCGCAAAGCTGATGGTAAACGCCTGCGAACCACCCGGAGCTACCGTCGCGTTCGTCGGCGATACCGCAAAGAGCGGGTTCGAGGATGCGACGCCACTGACGACGAGATCCGCCGTGCCGCCCGGGTTCGTCACCGTCAGCACCGCCTGGCCCGTCGCCCCCACGGCCACCGAGCCTAGGTTAAATGACGTGGCCGAGGGCACAAACTCCGCCTCGCCGGCGTCGGGCAGCGTCACCGT
>JBGSPJ010000674.1:0-3900 GCA_041738655.1 Rhodothermales bacterium
GTCGTTGTCGCGGTTGTCGAACGTGGCGCGGACGGCCTGCGGGTGGACGCCGATGAGCTTGCACACGGCTTCGGTGTGTTCGGCCACGCTCGCCTTGATCCAGTGGAGGCCGGCCGGCAGGATCGTGTTGGCGCTCGTCGCGGTCTTGGGCATCGCGAAGGCGACGATGCCGGATGTCAGCAGGCCGTTGGTCGTGTCGGAAAGGAGGTCGCTCGCCTCAAAATCGACCCACTGGTTTTCGCTCAGGTACGACCAGATGACGGGCTGGGTATCCATCTCGGGGTCGGCGCTGCCCTCGGCTACCTGGAAGAGGATGGACAGGTTCTGCGGCGGCGCGAGGCGCTCGATCCCGATGAACAGGGTGCCTTCGGCGGTTTGTTGCGACGTACGGCCCGCGGCGTCCGCCATCGTGACGAGGAACTCGGGCACCAGTTTGCGCTGGATGTGGAGGTGGTCGGCGTCCGCGTCGATGGGGAAGATCTCGGCCTGCCCGAAGGGGAAGAGGTGGTAGATCCGCTCGACGCGCACATCGAAGGCGTCGGGGCCGAGGCCGGCGTAGTCCACCGTCTCCGCCGCGCCATAGTCCACCGAGAGCGCGGTGATGAGCGGCGTGTAGGGCTGGTTGGGGAATTCACCGCCGTCGCGCGCCACCTGCGCCAGGATGCGCGGGTAGAGGCGGTGGAGGAAGTCCTGCGGGTCCAGCACGGCCTGGATAAAACCACGGCGCAGGGAGCGGTTGAACCGCGTGAAGGGATCGAGTTCGGCGTCGCGCTCGTAGCTGGCGAAGTTGATGTGGAGGTCGCGCTGGCTGGCCGGCTCCGATCCCGCGCTCCCTGCGTCCTCGAACAGGGTCGATGGGCCGATCGAGGACCAGCTTCCCCCCTTTAGCAGGTTGAATGTCGCCTCGAACGCTGCGTTGTCGTCGATGGTGGCGCCTGTGTACTCTGCGTAATAGTCCTTGAAATTTTCGTCGGGCAGATCCCCCCAGGTGATGTGCAGGTCGATGGAATGGAGCGATTTCTGGAAGATCTCGTGGCTGCCGATGTATAGGCTACTGCCCACGTGCGGGACGGGAGTGAAGGGATGGAAGGGTTTGGCGGGATCGAGGACGCCGGCGTCATTCTCGAGCAGCACGTTGAACATGCCCGTCACCGCCACGTCGATGTCGAGCTTCGCGAGGTTGAGCCCGGTGAGGTAGCCGTAGGCGTTGTCGGATGTCGTGGTGTCCAGCTCGAACTTGAGCACGGGGTGCGGAGCGTCCAACCCTTCGGCGTGCACGGCATCGTCGTACGGGGCAACGGGGGGGGCGCCCGCGGCCACCTCGAGTTCGAACGTGAGCGCGCCGCCGAGGAAAAGGACCTGGCGCGTCGCCACCGGGATCCATCCCTTCTCGCCGGTCGCGGAGATCGCGACCCGATCGGTGAAAACGTCGACGGCGTGTTCGGGATTGGCAGGCAGGGTACTGGTGGCCGCGTCGAAGGTGAAGGTGAGCGTGATTGTGCGCGTGCCCTCGGCCAGCAGGAACGCCGGCGAGGACACGGCGAAGCCGATGCGGGCCGCCGGCATCGACGTTCCGCCAAAGGTGTCCCACTTCCCGTCCACCTCCTCGATGTCGGCGCCGAGGCCGTCCGCCGAATTGGCCACTGGCGCTGCATGCAGGACCGCCGTACTTCGCGTCACGTTCGCGGGAATGAACTTCGCCGCGCGCTCGAAGGGCCGTTTGAAGGCCCCGACCCTGGTCGCGGTGTCCGCGTCGGCGTCGATGATCCAGATCTCGAACGCGGGATCGTCAAATTTATCGAGTTCCTGCGCGATCTTCGCGCTCGATTGCTCCGACTTCAAGAACCAGCACGTGTCTGCCAGGAGCGGCAGCACCGTTCCCAGCGCTTGCAGCGCGTTCTCGAAGCGGGGATCCCTGCCTTTCTGCGTCGATGAGCTCCGAACGAACAGATTGTTTCCCTTGCCATCGGCGAGGAGCTGCACCAGGTCCAACTGCGTCCGCAGATCCAGGCCGTGTGAGACGACGGCGAGCTTAGTGCCGTCGACGATCAGAAACCCGGTGTCTTCGGGGTCGATGCCGGCCGTCACATCGCGAACGTACGATGGCGAGGAGGGCGTTAGCAGCCGAAACAGCCCCGAATCGTAGACGATGGCTTTTGTGTCGAACGACGCCATCACGGTCTCGAGGGCAGCGAGAGTGGCCGGTGAGAGCTGCGGGTCGTGAATCACATAAAGACTGTGGCGCGCTTCCGACGCGCTGCCCTTGGCGATGAACACGCTCTTTAACCCGTGCTCCTCGCTGAGCCTGCCGGCGTTGACGACGATATCGCCATCCGTGACGTACGTCAACCCCGCGCCGGTGCCGTCCTTGCCGGCGTTCAACTCCGTATCCTGCTCCACCATCACGAGGTGCTGCTCGAACGCTTTCGCCAGCTGAAAAACCATATGGGCGGAGTCTGGCTTCTCGGGCTGGCTGGCCAGCTGCAGGACTTCGTTGTAGTAGAACAGCAGGTGCCGCTCCGTCAGCGTGTTCAAGTGGTCCTGGGCGATCTTGAACAGCTGCAAGAACGCCAGGAACAGGGCCACGTGTGGCTGATGGGCGGGAAAGCTGTCGAGCGTCTGTTGGAGATGGTTTGGTGCCTCGGCGATGACGTACACGAGCGATTCGTAGAAGGCGCTGAACACGAGCGCCGTCTTGGCGGCGGCGGCGTCGAACTCCTCCGGCACCGACGCTGTGCCCGAGGGAAACAGGCCGGCGTTGGCGGTGATGCCGTCGAGGTGCCAGACGGGGCTCAGGCCGGAGGCCGGCAGGAAGCTGATCGGCACGCCCACATCGGACGTCCGCATGGCGATGGCAATCAGGTTGCGCAGCGCGCCGTCCAGCACCGACCCTACGATGCGCGTCAGCGTGGCCCGAAACCCCGGGCTGTCGCCCGAATCGACGTACCAGCCGTCGATCTCCAATGCCAGATTGAACACCGAGGTGAGCAGGACGTCCAGCGCGGCGGCCTTGTCGGGGGCGCCGATGGCCGTATCTACTGCCTCGACGTGGGCTGTGAACTGCTCCTTCACCCGGGCTGCGCTTTTTTCGGCGACGAGCGCCAGCAGGGTGCTGATGTCGTGCTCGATGAATGCGCGCCAGTCGCCGGCCAGATGGTTCTCGGGCGTGTAGTAGGCCAGCAGCGACGCATACTTGGTGGCATAGACAAGCCAATCGGAGAGCTCACGCTCGTCGACGGGGATCGACTCGGGCGCCAGGGCATCGCGCAGGCGTTGACGCTGGCTGACGCCGTCGCGCCGGAGGGGATTCGGTATGGTGCAGTCGCTGCTCACGTCAGGCGTGGAAGACCGGTGTTCGTTTCGCTGATGGGATCAGGCGATGTCAATGCCTTCGTGCACATAGAAGGGGTAGACGAAGTTGTTGCGGGTGTTGGTGGTGGCGACGGTGTACGAGACCACGATGTCGATGCGGCCCTCGAGGGCCGCCGGCAGCAGCTCCACCCGGTCCAACACGATGCGGGGTTCGAAGTAAAGGATGGCCGTCCGAATCAGGTCTTTCATGTAGGCCTGGAGCCCGGTGTCGAGCGGCTCGAACTGCAGGCGTTCGGTGTTGCAGCCGTAGCGTGTCTGCATGACGCGCTCCCCGACACGCGTGGCCAGCAGGATTTCGAGGCTGCTTTCGATGTCGGCCTCGTCGGACACCATATCCAGCTGCCGGCCGCGCTGCCGAAACGTGGGCGGGAAGCTCCAGCCCGTCCCGAGAAAAGAGGTCTCCCTGGCCATATCGTTATCCTATCATGACGGTGGGGGCGCCCACGACGGCCATGGCGCCGCAGAGGCAGGTGTCGGTGATGCGAAGGGCCGGCAGGCCGCCGACCATCACGGTGGCGCTGCCGGCGG
>JBGSPJ010000688.1:0-3712 GCA_041738655.1 Rhodothermales bacterium
TACAGCTGCTCGTCGGCGGGGCAGGCGTGGCCGTACTGGCCGCGGTCGTTGGCGCCGCTGTCGCCGGCCGTCGTATGGAAATTCCCATTGAGCGCAATCCCCAGCGAGCGCTGGTTCACCCCGAAGGCGTGGTTGCCTACATAATCCCACCGACAGAATGGGTGGATGCGCCCGTCGTGTGTCACCACGCAGTGGTAGCCGGTTTGCCACCCGAGGCTCTTGATGACGCGGACTACATCCGAAAACGCCGCGTCGCTGTGCATGGCCGTGTGGTGGTAGACGATGAGGTCGGGCAGGGCCGTCCGCCGCCGGCCGGGGTCGATGCGGTCTCGGTCGACGCCCCCGTCGTAGGGGATGTCGACGAGTACAAACGGCAGCGCCTGCTCGGTCGCCGAGGGAGTGGCTGCGAGGGCGGCCGGCGTGGCGACAAGGTCTTCCTGGCGGACAGGCTTCATATCCACCACATTCCGCTCGTTCAGGAATTTCATGAGAACGTGGATCGGCTGCGATCCACCTCCGATCAGGATGCCCGTCAGGATGGCGTCGCTCACCGGTGAGACCTCGCCGAAAACCCCGATGCCGTTAAATAGCCCGAAATGGGTGAAGTGGCAGAGGGCGATGCCGGCGAAGGCGCCGAGGGTCTGAAGCCAGAACGCCTGCGCCGTTTCCACGGCCGGCCGGGGCTCTATGGGTTCGAGGACAAATTGGGCCTCGGGGTAGTTTTCCTCCAGCTCCTGGCCGGCGTGGAGGGCGTTGCGGACCTGAAAAGCATCAAGCCGGTATTCCAGCGCACGCAGCCGGTTCTCGTGTTTGCCCGTCAGCGGTCCATCCTTTTCGCGGCGGATGCGGCTGATGCGTCCTCGGAAGCCAGCGAGCAGGGCGTCGAATGCCGTGCGCCGTCGGGTGAGTTCTGCCTCGATCCGGTCGGATTCCGGCCCCGCGCCGGCCTGGCGCTGCGCAAACGCCAGCGCCCCGATCGCCTCGGCCTCTCCATCCAGCGTGGCCTCGATGGCCGCGATTTCCGCTTCGTAGAGGTCGACATCCTGTAGCGCGTCGGAGTCTGTGAACGGAGATAGCTCAGAGTGCAGCAGCTTTTTGAGGATGCCGTTTAGCAGCTCCAAAAACCGCTCGATGGTGAACGAAAGCCCCAGCGCGGTGGTGAGCAACAGCAGAAACCGGAGAAAGTCGCTTTGTTCGAGCATGACGAGCGGTGTGTGGGCAGAGGATGAATGTAAGTAGATAATTACGGGATGCGAGTCAATACGCGGTTGGATTGCCGGCCGCACAGGCTGGCATTTCATGTCACGCACTCCTATTCTGCCGCTTGATGCCATCCACGCGCCACAAACCCAGCCCACGGCTTCTGATCATGCATGCGCTAACGTCAACGACTCGCCGCCACTTCCTCCAACTCATCGCCGGCGCTTCGGCCGCCGCCGCCTTGCCCCGTAGCGCGAGTGCCGCGCCGGCGGATCTCGTCTGGCACGACGTACGCGAGTGGGGGATCGAAGGGAAGGGGTGGATGGACACAAAGCGGTACTTCGACCGGTTGCCCGGCAAGGCCGAAGGTGTCGTTCGGCCTCCTGTGTGGGACCTGTCCCGGCACTCCGCCGGCCAGTCGGTCCGGTTCGTGACGGATGCGCCGGCCATCCACGTGCGCTACACCTTGCTGTCGGACCGCCTCGCGATGCCGCACATGCCGGCCACCGGGGTCAGCGGGCTCGACCTGTACGCTACTGACGACCACGGCGTCGACCGGTGGGCCGCGGTGGTGCAGCCAGAGGCGCAGACGGTAGAGAAAGCCGCCGCCGATGGATTGCGCCCGGGTAGACGGCGGTACACGGTGTACCTCCCTCTGTACAACGGCGTCGAATCCCTCGAAATCGCCGTCGATGCCGGGGCGACGTTTGAGCCGCTGATTCCCCGGGCGGAGCGGCCGCTGCTGTTTTACGGGACGTCGATCATGCATGGCGCCTGTGCGTCGAGGCCGGGGATGTCGATTTCGGCGATCCTCGGCCGCCGGCTCAACCGGCCCGTCATCAACCTGGGCTTTTCGGGCAATGGACGCATGGAGCCCGAAGTGGGCGCCCTGCTAGCAGAACTCGACCCGTGTGTGTTTGCGCTCGATTGCTTGCCCAACATGGACGCCGCCGGCGTCGACGAGCGCGCCGCCCCGCTGGTCCGCCAGCTCCGCGCCGCCCATCCGGAAACCCCTGTCCTGCTCGTCGAGGACCGATCGTTTACAAACACTCGCTTCTTCCCGACCCGCGAGGAGCACCACCGCAACAGCCGCGAGGCGTTGCGGCGCACCTACGCCCACTTGCTCGACGAAGGAGTGGACCGCCTGTATTACCTCGACGGCGAACAGCTCCTCGGCGACGACGGGGAAGCCGCCACCGACGGCTCGCATCCGAATGACCTCGGGATGGTCCGCTACGCCGATGCTTACGAGCCGGCCCTCCGCGCGGCGCTGGGGCAATATTGATGAATTAAGGATCGCGTTCGAACATGACGATCCCATCCACCACCGTCAAATCGACTCCTACGCGGTGGATGTTGTGGGGCGGAATGGCGTACAGATCGCGCTCCAGCACCACGATATCCGCCCGTTTTCCGACCTCTAGCGAGCCGTTTTCACCGGCATCGCCGGCAGCGATGGCCGCGTTGATCGTGTACATCCGGAGTAGCGTCGTCAGATCCACCCGTTCCTGCGGGAGCCACGCCGGCCCGGTCGAGTCCTCCAGCGCTTGCCGTGTCACGCCCACCTGGATGGCTTCCAGTGGGTTCAGGGAGGAGACATTCCAGTCGCTGCCGCCGGCGACGATCGCGCCGGTCCCCGCCAGCGAGGCGATGGGGTATAACCACCGCGACCTCTCGGAGCCGAGCACCGGCTCGGTGAGGTCGGTGATGTACGTATCCGCATAGGCCCACAGCGGCTGGAAGCTGCCCACCACCCCCAGTTCGATGAACCGGGAGAGGTCGAGCGGATCGATGAGTTGAATGTGAGCGAGGATCGGCGGCACCTGATGCAAGCCGTTGCGTCGGGCGTGGGCGACGGCGTCCAGGCTCATCCGAACGGCCCGATCCCCGATGGCGTGGATGTGCACTTGAAACGCGGCGCCATCCAACGCCGCCACGAGTGTATCCAGCTGACCGGGCCGGTAGTTGGCCGGCCCGATCGAGCCCGCTGCCTCGGAGGCGCCGATGTAGGGCGCCAGCAGTGCCGCCGTGCCGGATTCGATCACCCCGTCGGCCATCAGTTTGGCCGCCTCGATCCGGAAAAAGGGTGTCGCGGGATGTCGGGCGCGTACGGTGATGAAGGAGTCGATCTGCGCGAGCCCTGCCTCGGGCGTGACAAACAGCGCGGCGATGACGCGGGCTGAGAGCCCGTTTTCCGCCGCCAGTACGGTGTAGGCCTCGAGCGACTCGGCCGTCAGCGCGGCTTCGTGGATCGCGGTGATCCCGTATGAATTCGCGAGGCGGAGTGCCTTCTCGATGCCGTCGCGCCATTGGTCGGCCGTGTACGCAGGCATGGTGCGGTAGACAAGATCGGCCGCCGCCTCGCGCAGGGTCCCAGACGGCGCGCCCGACGCATCGCGTTCGATTCGGCCGTTGGGCGGGTCGGGTGTGTCGTGGGTGATGCCGGCCTGCTCCAGCGCAAGGGTGTTCACCCAGGCCGAGTGGCCATCGGCGGCGAGGAGGAACGCCGGGT
>JBGSPJ010000716.1:0-3396 GCA_041738655.1 Rhodothermales bacterium
GCCCGCGCGAGTGCCGCCCCGATCCCGCGGCTGGCGCCGGTCACCAGAACTGTTTTACCGGATAAATCGATCGTCATGTGAGGCCGATGGTCTCATTCAAACGTTTTCCAGACGACATCCGTGACCGGCGCGTCCGTTTCAACAATATCGAATCGGATGCGCCCGAGCGTGCGCATCTGCTCCGTTTTTACATCGACGCGCCAGGCGCCGGGCTCGACGAATCGTTTCATCGTGTATCCCCGAAACCCATTATCGCGCCCACCAAGGACACGGAACGGGATGGTATCGCGCGGCATCCACCGTTCCTGTTCATCCTCATACCGATACCAGATGTGGGCAACCCGAGTATCAAACGCCGTGGGCGCAAAAACGGCGGAGAAGCAGTAGACCGTATCGCCGGGACTGTAAGAGAAGGTTCTGTCGTAGTCTTGCCAGAAGGCATACCACGCCGGCCGGGCGTACTTAAACGCAAAGGCTTCTTTTTCGCGATGCATCCCCCGGTAGATCCCGCTGTCGCGGATCGCCATGGGGACGGGTGGGATCCAGTTCTGGATGTAGAACAGGTGGAGGAGGGCGAAGAGGCCTAGTACGAGTCCGGCAATCTTCGGATAGGCGCGCGCGTCCGGCAATACCTCGTGGCGCCAGAGCAGGTAGAGGATGCCGGCCAGAAGCCCGAGACTGGCGAGGCTGCTGATCCAGAACATCCCATACCCCATCGTTTTGGTGATGACGGGCAGGAAAAACGTAAAAAACGTGGCCGTCGCCAGGAAATAGAGAGCAAAGAGGAAGTAGGGATTGATGAGCCGCTCGCGTAGAAATTCGTTGCCGATGAGCAGGGCGATGAGCAGGATGAGATACACGACCGATTCCGACTGGAACGAGGTACTCTGCAGGTAGAAGATGAAGTAGGCGCTGAACAGGGCGCCCATGAGGAACTGGATGGCGGCCGGAAACCATTCTCTGTAGCGAACAAGCCGCGGGTGTGTGATCCGTCCGTGTTCGACAAACAACGCCACTACAATGAGCGCGCCGAGGAAGAGGATGTAGGATAACAGCAGGAGGCTGTCGACCCACGCATCGATCCGCCGGAGGGTCGCGCCGTCCCAGGTGACGCCGCCGAAGAAGAACAGGAGCGGCTCCCAGCGGCGGTAGCGCCGGCGGACGGCGAGCGAACGCTGGATGAGCGGCGACTGCCGCCATCGCTGAAGGGGGGACCCGGGGGTGTTTTGGACGCCGGCAGACGAAGGCGGCGATATCGACTCTTCCATGGCCGGCAAGCTATTCTCTGCCGGGTAGCGAGTCAACCCGGGCGATAAAAAGGGGCCTCAGGATCCGGCCGGCGCGGCAGGCCGACGCCAGAGCGGCACCGAGGAGCAGGGTTCGCCGTACATCAGTTTACGGGCCACGTGTTGGAGTTTGTGCGTGGCGAGGGCGTAGGCATTGGCCGGCACAAGCCGGCTGGCGCATCCCTTGACAACCACGATACGATCCGTGTACACCGACCAGTCGAAGGCTTCGAGCGCGCGGACGAAGAAGTCCCGGCGCAGCTCATCCGGGGTTCCGACGGCGATGGAATGTGCGATCCCTTCGAGGCGGGTGCCGACGAGCATGAAGGCCCACGTCGGGATGAGGGCATCGGTGGAGCAGAACACAGCCACGTGCGCGCCGGCGTAGGTGCTCCAGTCGTGTGAGCGAACGGCCTCCCGAAACTCTTTTTCGCGCAGCAGAAAGCCACCCTCCAGGAAGGGCGCGATGTCGAACGCCAGGACGGGCCGGCCATCCCACAGGGCTTCGAGGTTAAACACCTCGATCTCGCTTTCGGCGACTCGGTTGACGATTGGCTCCATAACGCTTTCCATCATCGGTTTACCAGGTATTGAACCACTCAGTCACCACATCGGCGGCCGGCTTTCCGTTTGGGGTGAAGCCCAGTTCGTCGGGCCCTCCGCGATCCAGGTAGCTGGGCCATTTCCACCAGTAGATGCCGCGAAGCCACGGTTGGCCGTCGAGCGCGCGGCAGATGGCTTCGTAGCAGCGGGCCTGGTCCTCCACGTGTGCGCCCAGTTCGCGGTTCTCGAGCCACGGGGCTTTCCACGGCATGCTGGTGCTGGGGTAGCCGATCTCGGTAATGATGATCGGCTTTTTGTGGCGGCGGTAGACCGATGCGATCCGGCTGACGGCGGCCTCGGCGCCTTTGCGGAGATCGCGGTCGCTGGGTGCGTCTTTGTCGCTGAGCGGGTAATAGGAGTTGACCGCGATATAGTCGAATACTTCCCAGAAATCAAGGTTTTCAAACTCTTCGCCCCAGTTCGAGGCATACACCATCGGCCCGGAATACAGACTCCGCCACTCGCTCATCATCGTGCGCCAGCGGTCGGGGTGGCTGAGCGTCGTCTTACTGAGTTCGGTGCCAACGCAGAGCATGTCGATCCCGTAGAGTTCAGACATGACGGCGTAGTGGCCGATCCATCGTTCGTAGTGTTGAAAGAAGGCCTCCCAGTCCGCCTCATTCAGCATCTCGATGTCGCCCGGCCACCCGCCGCGCAGCCAGATTTGCGGCTTTATGGTGACGTGCAGCCCCAGGCGTTTGGCCTCGAGCGCGGCGTGGAGCACCGACTCGTCGTTTTCGCTTCCGGCAGATGTGGGAATCGGAAGGAGTTGCGGAACGTTGGCGTCGTTGATAAACGAATAGGGGATGACGGTTACCGCATTGGCGCCCATGCCCTGGGTGTGGGCCAGCGCCTGGGCGGCCGACCGTGATCCGTAGCCGTTGACGATGCCGTACCCTTCGTGTGCGAAGTTAAATCCTTTGAGCATTTTCGGGCCGGGGCGGACGGGCGCCGGCAGGGGCTGGCGGCCGGCGAGGTCGGCCGCTTCGTCGAGCCGGCGATCCAGCGCCGCGGCTAGTCCCTGGCGTTCGGCAGCCGAGTAGCCGACCGTGTACCGGTCGCGCCAGGCCGGCTCTTCGAGGAGCAGGGCTGCCAGTTCGGCGGCTACCGGTTCACGAAGCAGGGCCGGGTATTCCTCATACCGTTGTTCGTCGAGCAGTTCGTCAAGCGTCGGGGCTAGGCCGGCCTGCGCTATCCGGCCAGCCCAGAGCCGTGCTTCCTGGCCATGCCACGAGGCCTCGACAGTGATGCGCACCCCATCCTCGAACGCGCGATGAGCTGGGGCTCCGAGCACCTGGCGCAGGAGCGAGGCGATTTCAATGCCGGTGTTATCGCCGCCCAACCCGATGGCTTCCTCGAGCGCAACGTGCACATCGCCCGTTGCGGAATCGAGGTGGGCCAGGCGCATGTCGTCGGTGACGAGGGCTTTCTGCTGGAGGCTGGGGTAGAGGTGGTAATCCACGGCCGGCCAGCCTTCGGACGGGCCGACGCGTTCGGCGAGACGGGC
>JBGSPJ010000721.1:0-4370 GCA_041738655.1 Rhodothermales bacterium
GCGCCGGCGTCAGCCGGCGGAAACCGAGCGGGGACGTGGCGACGGCGCGGCCGAGCAGGGCGGCGACCGTCTCATTCGGTTCGTCGAGGTCATCCGACAAACGCCGATGCGTGCGATCGGTCAGGCTTTCGAGGAGGCTGAGGAAGGGCGTGGCCGTGCGGATTTGGGGCGATGACGAACGCGAGGCGGCCGGCTTGTCCAGTGTGGCGAACATGGCGGTATTGGGCATCGGGCTGTGGTGATACAGCCGTGGTGACGTGCTCCGGAGGAGATATTCCCGAGTACTGAGAGGGCGGCTCGGGGGGACGATGCAGGGCAGCCGCGGGAACTAGAAGAGGGGTCGAGCGCCGCTTGGCGCGCTGTCTGGAAATTGTGTCTGAGAACGCTGTTTTGAATTTCTGTCTGGAAACTACGTGGACACCGGGCCGATTTCCAGCGCTTTCCGTGCAAACTCGTGGCGGTTAAATCGCCTACAGCGCGTAGGATCTCGGCCATCCGCCGATGCCGACCATGTGCCCCGGCGCGCAAACGAATCCGGCAATCCGTACCTTCTGGCCTTGTTTTTGACGATCGGGCCTGTAGGGGCGTTGCCCCTGGCAGCCGTCATCTATAAAACCATCCCCGTCCAGACTCGATGCACTTCGTTCGCCGCCTTCAAGTTTGTTTTCCCCCTTTTTGCGCCGTGGCCTTGATGGCGCTGGGCAGTATGGGGTGCTCGGCACCGGCGGCCCTCCCACCGCCTCCGGATACACCACCCGTGGCGATGACCGAGACGCCGACCCATCGGAGCCTGGCTGTGGACGTGGAGGGATGGCTGCGAGGGGACGGCATCGCACTGAAGGTGGATCGGGTCGTGGCGCGGTCGTCGGCGGGGAATCTGCTCGCGCTTGCTTTTGTCCGGGGGGATTCCACGCACCTCGCCGTGATCGACCTGGCGCAGGGGCTGTCGCGCACGGCGCCGCTGGCCCCTCGTGAGCGGGAGGTGACATTGGCGTGGCGGGGCGACCGGCAGGCATTCGCCACGGGCTATTTTACGCGGGAAGGGGAGGCGATGGGCGCCGGCGGTCTGGTCCTCGTCGATCCTACAACCATGACCCTTCGTCCTTCGGGATGCCGGGCGTCGACAGTTGTGTATGGATGGCCGGAGGCGGAACGGTTGCTGGTGGGGGATGGAAAGGCGATCCATGTTGTGGAGGCCGCTACGTGCGCGACGCTGTCCACGCTTTCTCTCCTGAAAAAACACCACGTGACGATCGCCCCTTCTGGCCGGCATGTGGCCTATGTCTTCCGGGAGCTTGAGTACAATCGCGAGAAACGCGCCTATGAACCGGATTCGATGCTGATGCTGGCCAACATCGATGGGTCTAACGAGCGGAATGTCGCCGGCAGGCGGTACCATCCCCGTAACCTGGCATGGTCACCGGATGGCACCCGACTGGCGTTTGACGTGACCTCGCAGACCGATTCGACGCTGCGGCATCTGGCGGTGTACGACGTCGCGGCCGCCGAGGCCACCTTTCTTGTTCGCGCGACCGACACCGTTCTTCCGAGCGAATCGCGCCCGGAATGGTCGCCGGATGGGGCCTTCCTGGCGTACGATCGCGTATTTGTGCACGGCGAGCTGTACCAGAAAGCCATACGGTCGCTTGCGGATAACGCCGTCCACATCGTCGCAGAGCAGGCCATCACCGCCGGCAAGCTGGATGTAGTGGGATGGACACCCGCACGGGTCGTCCTACGCGCGGCCGACGGCCGCTACTGGCTGGGGACGCCTGGAGAACCGCGACCCCTCCCGCTGGAGGTGGGCGGGGACTTGGTTACGGTGTTTTAGGGCGTTATGGCGTTGAACGTTGTCTCGTTACACGTTTAACCCTCAAAACCCGGTGCGTTCAAGCTCCAGGAGCCGCTTGATGCGTTCGTCCATCGGGGGGTGGGTGGAGAAAAGCTTGCCGATGCCGCCGAAGAAGGGATTGACGATGAACATGTGGGCGGTGGCCTCGGTGCCGGCGGTCATCGGGATGGCTTCGGCGCCCTGATGGAGCCGGGCGAGCGCGTTGGCGAGCGCCCGGGGGTTGCCGGCGATCTCCGCCCCATCGCGGTCGGCCACAAACTCGCGGGACCGCGAGATGGCCATCTGGATGATCATGGCGGCAATCGGCGCAAAAATGAGCATCAACAGGCTGACGAGCGCGTTCCGGTCGCGGTCTCCGCCTCCAAAGAACATCGCAAACCGGGCCAGCATCGTGATCGCCGAAGCGATGGTCGCCGCGATGGTGGAGGTCAGGATATCCCGGTTCTTGATGTGTGCGAGCTCATGCCCGATCACGCCCTCAAACTCGACAGGGCTCAGCAGCCGCACGATGCCGTTGGTGACGGCCACGGCCGAATGCTCCGGGTTGCGGCCCGTCGCAAATGCGTTCGGCTGGTCGGATGGGATTACGTACACCTTCGGCATCGGCAGATCCGCGCGCTGCCGCAGGCGATCGACCATTTCGTAGAGTTCGGGCGCCTCGCTCGCGGTTACTTCCGAGGCACGGTACATCTTCAGTACGATCTTGTCGCTGAACCAGTAGCTGCCGGCGTTCATCGCAATGGCCACGACAAACGCGATGGTCATGCCCGACGATCCCCCGATGCTCTGCCCGATAAGGGCAAAGAGCACGATCAGGAACGCCATGAGCGCGGCGGTGCGGACGGAATTGATCATAGACGCAGGTGGCAGGGTTGGGTGGTGAGACTGTATCCTGGTACGCCGAATAGCGCGCGGGGTTTAGCCGAGCAGGTGGGTCACGATCATGATGTCGTACAACGCATGGGTCCAGGCCGCGACGCCAAAACCGCGCGTCAGATACAACACGTTTAGCGCCAGGCCGAAGAGAAAACGGAAGGCAAACGAGGCCACGGTGAACGTGTCGCCAAGCGGTCCGATGTAGTGCACCAGGCTGAACAGAAACGCTCCGCTCACGGCGGCGATCAGATAAGCCAGGCTCTTGAAGCCGAAGAGTGCGTGGAGGAAGAGGTATACGCCCCCGACGACGATCACACGAAACACCAGCTCCTCGTAGATGCCGGCGCCGATCGAAAGAGCGATCTGCGTCCACAGGTCGGCTATCTCGGCCTGGACGATCATGCCGGTCTGCAACGCCGCCGGGTCGAACAGCCGCCACACGATCTCGGAGACCAGCATGGCCACCAGCACCGCGTACAGCATGCTCTCGATCATCATCCCGATGAAGTACGTCACCCGGATCGGGATCTGTTTCTTCCGCTCGTAGATCACGATCCCAAAGCCGATCACCACGATGATGCCGGCGAGCACATGCATGCTCTGGGCGCCCATCGAGGCCAGGATTTCTTTTAGCCAAACCTCCGAGCTGACGCGGATCTCGCCGGCACGCCCGCGATTGGCGACGATGATGAGGAATTCATACATCAGGATGAGCGGCAAGGCGCTCAAGAAACCGTACGTAGCCGTCCGCGTCAACCCCATGTAGGTGTGCGCGGGCCGCTGTGTGGCGGAAGGAGTGGAGTGAACGGTCGACGTTGCCATAGCGGCCGGTACGTACTTGTAGCGACAGAGATGCGATGGAAATCGCATCCACGTGGAGAAAGAAATGGATAGGAAGTCCGTAGTCTGGCCGTTACTCCACGACGCGGAGTTGGATAGGGTCGCGGCTGCCCACGGAAAGGCCCAATTCGCGGGCCACGGCTGAAGAGATGTCCATGACGAATCGGGTGTCCGCCGGCCCGCGATCGCTCACTTCGGCAAACGTGCTCATGCCCGTCGCCGCGTTGGTCAGCAGCACGATCGACTCCATGGGTAGATCGGGGTGGCTGATCGTGAAACGCGTCGGGTCGTACGGCCGGCCGCTCGTAAGCACCCGGCCGGCGAAAGTGTCCGGGTAGATGTCGACGGGCCCCTGCTCGTACAGCGGCGGCAGCGGTTGCGGCGCGCGCGAGGCGTTGGGCTGCGGCGCGGGGATCTTGATCACCTGGTCGATACGAAGCTGGCTGCCGTCGATCCCATTCGCCTGGCGCAGATCGGCCACCGTCACCTGATGCTCCCGCGCGATGCTGAACATCGTGTCGCCGCGGCGGACGCGGTACGTCTGCGTCTGGCCGTTGGCGGCGCGCGCCGGCACTTCCGGCACCCAGATCGTGGCATTGGGCGCCAGCGGCGATCCATCGCCTTCGTTGAGCGCGAAGATGGCATACGCCGGCACGCCCATCGCGACGCCGATGCTATAATAGGTGTCGCCGGGCTGCACGGTATAGGAGCGCTTGCCGCGGGAAGTCGCGGTATAGGCCGCGGCGGGCTGCGAGGCACCGGAGGCGGGGGCATTCCGAGAGGTCGGCGCTGGCCGCGGCGG
>JBGSPJ010000018.1:0-2229 GCA_041738655.1 Rhodothermales bacterium
GCCGGGTTGTCGACTGTCGCGATCCGCATGCCGCGACACCCCATCGCGCGTGCTTTCCTGGAGGCGTGTGATACTCCCGTCGCCGCCCCGTCGGCCAACCGCTCCGGCCGACCGAGCCCGACAACCTGGGAAGATGTCTACGCGGACATGAAAGGTCGCATCGCCTGCATCGTCCAGGGGGATCCCTCCGAGGTCGGCCTCGAGTCGACGGTGGTGGATTGCACGACGGACGAACCGCTGATCCTTCGCCCGGGTGGGGTTTCGCTGGCCGACCTGCGGACGGTGGCCCCCACGATCCGGTACGCGGATCCGAGCCGCCTCACCGAGGTCCGTAGCCCCGGCCTTCGGCATCGCCACTACGCCCCCGAGGCCCGCGTGGTGTTGGTCGCGACGCCGGCCGAGGTGCCGGTCGACGAAACCCATGCCTACATCGGCCTCGCATCCCACGCCCGCCCCCAGGCACTCGGCCTGCACGAGACGCCGGCCGACGCCGCGGCCTACGCCCACCTCCTCTTCCAGTTTTTCCGCCGGTCGGACCGGGCCGATATCGAGACGATCTACTGCCAACGCGTCGAGCCGGAAGGTATCGGGCGGGCGCTCATGGACCGGCTCGAGCGCGCGGCTAAGGGGTGACGTTGCGCATTGGACATCCATCCGTGCAGATTAGGAGTTGGATTCCTAATCTGCACGATGAAGGCGACCGAACGGACGCCCCTTCGTGCTGCCAAGGTCCTTTGCAGGCGCTGCGAAGGATAGACATCTTCGTCTGACAATAAATACATGTCATCGTGGGCGATCTTGATCGCTAATTCTGTAGAGACGCACCGGTGGTGCGTCTCCAGCCGTTGGCGCTCGTCTGTTCGGTTTTAATAATTCGGAAACCTTGCTGAGACGCCCCACCGGGGCGTCTCTACATAAGATGTCATTAGCCGCCGTACGAGTTGTGAAACACGGAGGTGTCGAAAGCCCCGCGCAGCTGGGCCCTGTGTCTAAGGATGACTTCCCCCCTCACCCCCCGATCATCGTGATCGCGGCGGAGCAGTTGGGCGCCGGCTGGGCGACGACGAAGAGGTCGCCGTAGGAAACGAGCTCCCCGAAGGAATCGAAAATGAAGAGCCGATGTATACCGTTCACGCTCAGCAGGGAAGGGCTGAACTGGAAGATATGTTCGCCCGGCGCGCTGGCATCCAGGATCGTATCGAGTTCAAGCAGTGTATTGGCCGCGCCGAACGCGCGCAGGACCAGTTCGCCGTTTCGTATGCGATCGAACTGGAGCACCCGCAGGGTGATGGTGACCAGCGCGCCCGAAACTGGATTGGGCGCCGGCGGGCGGTCCACAAACACGACCCCGTTGTAGACCGGCGCGATGCGCCAGTCGTCTGCGTCCTCCCGGCAGATCGCGCCGCCAAAGCTATCGTCGAGTATGACGGTAACACCGGCGGGCAGGGCGTTGGCCTCATCCACAAAGGCATTCTGAGCCTCCTGAGTATCGCAGCCGGCCAACAAAAACAGCAGAAACAGGCCAGCGACGCAGGCGCGCGGCAGGCCGCTGCGTTGTATACGAATGACGGACGACAGAACGGACACCATGGGAATCGAAGCGGGAGTGGGAACGTCGGATGATGGGGTCTTCATCGGGGTAGATATCGGGACGACGAGCGCGAAGGCGATCGCGATCGACCGCGCCGGCCGGATCCGGGGCCGGCGGGAGGTCGGCTACCCGCTGCTCACTCCGGACGACGCGACGGCCGAGCAGGATCCGGTCGTCCTCCGCACGGCGGTGTTCGACTCTTTGCACGCGCTCGTGGCATCGCTGCCCGAAGCCCGCATCCGGGGCCTCTCGTTTAGCAGCGCCATGCACAGTCTGATCGCGCTGGACGCCGATGGCAACGCCCTCACGCCGTGTATCACCTGGGCCGACACACGGAGCCGCCGGCAGGCCGAAGCCTTGCGGGCAACGCCGGCCGGAGACAGCGTGTACGCTGCAACGGGAACACCGATCCATCCCATGACGCCGCTCTGCAAATTGATCTGGCTACGGGAGGAGCATCCGGAGCTCCATCGCCGCGCCCATCGCTTTGTATCGATCAAGGAATTTGTCCTCCTGGCCCTCACCGGTGCACTGGCCGCCGACGCCTCGCTTGCCTCCGCCACGGGGCTCTTCGACATCCGCGCGCGCCATTGGCATCCCGGGGCGCTAGCGCTGGCCGGCATCGAGGCCGGCCAGCT
>JBGSPJ010000670.1:0-2200 GCA_041738655.1 Rhodothermales bacterium
CTCGTCGCCGGCCTCGCCGCAGCGCTCGCACCGGGTGCCACCTGGGAGAGTGTCGAGGCCGCCATGCGAGCCACCGATCCGTACCGGGTGCGCGACGTGCCGTGGGTAGAACGCCGGCTAGAGCGCTGGCTCGACATCGCCCACGCGGCAGCCCGCGAATCCGAAGGCCGCGCCGCGCGGTTATTCGCCATCCTCGAACGCGAACTGGGCGCCGAACAGTGGTGGGAAGCCTGGGTGCCGATGACGGTGGTCTACGCCTGCGCCGACCTCACCGGCCGCGACCCGCTCGCGACCCTGCAGCTCATCATGGAGTTCGGGCACGACACCGATTCGTACATGCAGGTCGCCGGCGCCCTCTTCGGAGCGCTACACGGCAAAGAGGTGTTTCCTGAAGATATCCGCGCCACCGTTTCCAAGCGGCTCATGGCGGACTACGGGGCGTCGGTGGAGGGGTGGATGGAGCTGATCGAAATGAGCCGATAACTTGGTGGACCTGGAGGCACAAGGCGGAGATAATTTTGACGTTGAATTCGCGTACTTTCGGGGGTACTCCATCCACTCACCCGGACACCCCGATGCGCGCCACCGTCTTTGTTCTTCTCGTCCTGCTCACCCCGATCGCGGCGTTTGCCCAGGCCTGGCCGGCCGAGATGCCGGCCGACCTGCGCCAGAAACTCGAACCCAAAATCACGGCCATCCGCGCCGGCCACCTCGTCGACCCGGCCACGGGAATGGTGGCGGACAACCAGATCATCGTCATCCGCCACGACCATAAAACGGGCGACAGCGAGATCCTGGCCGTTGGGCCGAACGTGGCCATCCCCGCTGGCGCAGAGGTGATCGATCTCTCCGATCAGTACGTCCTGCCCGGGCTCGTCGATTCCCACGACCACCTCGGCATCACTTACAAAAAAGAGCCGGAGAGCGACGCGTATTATTTCACGACGCTGATGGACAGCAGTCCCATCCGCGCCATCCAGGCCTTTTCCAACGGCTTCCAGAAGCTGGCGTCGGGATTCACCGTCGTGCGCGACCTCGGAAATGCCGGCAACTACGCGGACACAGCTCTTCGCCACGCCATCGAACAGGGCTGGGTGCCGGGGCCGACGCTCATCAACTCGGGTATCATCATCGGCGCTTTCGGCGGCCAATTCCACGAAGTGCCCGAGTGGGAAAACACCGTCTACCCCGAGTACCTCAACGCCGATACCAACGACGAAATCGTGAAGGCCATCCGCCGCAACATCCACTACGGCGCGAAGGTGATCAAGGTGTGCGTGGACTGTCAGCAGTACCCGTACACCGTTGACCAGCTCAAGCTGTTCGTGAGCGAGTCCGCAAACGCCGGCATGAAGGTCGCCGGCCACGTCCAGACCTACGAGGGCGCCCGGCGCGCCATCGAGGCCGGCCTGTGGTCGCTCGAACACGACAACGCGCTGACGGACGACCTGCACAAGATGATGGCCGAAAAAGGCATCTACCGCGCCGGCACCGAAACGCCGCACACCTGGTACCGGGGCAGCGAGCGGTCCTTCGCCGCCACCGTCGACCGCATGAAAAACGCCTACGCCAACGGCGTCAAGCTCACATTCTCCACCGACGCCGACTACTACGTCCCCGGCCTCACCCGCGGGGAGGTGACAATCAATTTCCTGGAGACCTGGAAGGCCGCCGGCATCCCGGCAAAGGACATCCTCAAGGCCATGACGACCACTGGCTACGAGGTCACTGAACTGACGGATCGCGGACCGATCAAGGTCGGCAACCGGGGCGATGTGATCGCCGTCGCCGCCAATCCGCTCGCGAACATCGATGCCCTGCGGGACGTCCGCTTCGTGATGAAGGACGGCCTCGTGTTTAAGCGGGACGGGGTCGTGACGCCGATGGACTTTTTCCACAGCGGCCCGGAATACGGGTGGCGCGTTCGCTGACGCGAACGCGAAAGGCAAAAGGCAAAGTTGGAAAGGCAAAACGCGTGGGGTGATGTGTATGCGTGATGAGATAGCCCAGACACAGGAGCCACTGGGCCTGCTGATCGCCGGCGCATGGGTGGTTCACGGCGAGACAATCGCGGTGGTGAACTCCTTCGCCGGCGAACGGGTGGGCGTTATCACCCGTGGCTCGCCGGCGGACGTCGACGCGGCGGTGGGTGCGGCAGCCGCATCGCTCAAGACACCGTTCCCGATGCACGCCAGGTACG
>JBGSPJ010000715.1:0-2288 GCA_041738655.1 Rhodothermales bacterium
CTCATCGGCGAGCGCCTCGCGCTCAACCTCTTGCAACGGATGAGCGGCATCGCGACCCTCACCCGCCGTATGGCCAACGCCGCACGGCCCCACCGGGCCCGTATCCTCGATACCCGAAAAACCGCGCCCGGGCTGCGGCTGCTGGATAAATGGGCGGTGAAGCTGGGGGGCGGCGAAAACCACCGGATCGGGCTGTATGACCGGATCCTCATCAAAGACAACCACATCGCCGCCGCCGGCGGGATCGCGACCGTACTCGCGGCCGCGACGGCCTATCGTGATCGGCGACCTGGAACCCTTCAGATCGAAATCGAAGCCCGGACGCTCGACGAGGTGCGCGCCGTACTCGCCGCCGGCGGGGCCGATATCATCCTACTCGACAACATGGTCCGTCTGATGGACGCCGGCGCGGTCGACACCACGCTCCTTGAGCAGGCCGTGCGCCTCGTCGCCGGCCGTCTCGTCACCGAGGCCTCGGGCAACGTGACACTCGCCACCGTGCCGGCCATCGCGGCGACGGGGGTCGATTTTATCTCCAGCGGGGCTCTCACGCACTCGGTCCAGGCGCTGGATATCGCGCTGAAGATTGACCTGGTAACGACGGTTTAAGGTTCGAAGTGTAATGTTCAACGCGTAACGCGCAACGATACCGCCATGGAGCCAGCCAGAACGTCATTAGTAGAACTCGCCGGCCATTTCTTTCGGCTCGGGCTGATTTCGTTCGGGGGGCCCGCGGCGCACACGGCCATGATGGAAGATGAGTTCGTAACGCGGCGGGGCTGGCTGACGCGTGCGCATTTTCTGGATCTGGTGGGCGCAACGAACCTCATCCCGGGGCCGAACTCGACCGAGATGACAATGCACATCGGGTACGAGCGTGCCGGCTGGCCGGGGCTTTTTGTGGCCGGCGCCGCGTTTATCTTCCCCGCCGCCCTCCTCACCGGCTTCCTGGCGTGGTTGTATGTGACGTATGGCGCCTTGCCCGAGGTCGAGCCCTTTCTGTATGGGATCAAGCCGGCCGTGATCAGCATCATCCTCGCAGCCGTGTGGAAGCTCGGGGGCAAGGCGATGAAGGACTGGCGCTTCGGGGTCCTGGGCGCGGCCGTCATGGCAGCTGTTTTACTGGGGCTGAACGAGCTCCAGGCGTTGTTCGCCGGCGGCATCCTCGGGATGTTCTGGTTCCGGGCGCCGGCATCGAGCCGGCCGGTTGGAATGGTGGCGCTGATCGGCCAGGATTCCACGGCTGTCGTGGCCGCCGGCGCCGCGGCCGGGGCCATCGCCGGCGTCTCGCTGTGGAATTTGGGGTTGTATTTTCTGAAGATAGGCGCGATCCTGTACGGCAGCGGATACGTCCTCATCGCCTTCCTCGAGGGCGGATTGGTGGATGAACTCGGCTGGATCAGCCGGGCGCAGTTGCTGGATGCCGTGGCGATCGGCCAGTTTACGCCCGGGCCCGTACTCACCACAGCCACGTTTCTCGGCTACGTGATCGCTGGCGCACCCGGCGCCGTGGTGGCCACAACCGCCATCTTCCTGCCCTCGTTCTTTTTTGTGCTGATCCTGAACCCCCTCATCCCGAAGCTCCGCCGTTCGGCATGGACCGCCGCGTTCCTCGACGCCGTCAACATGGCCGCGATCGCCCTGATGGCCGCCGTCGTCATCCAACTCGGCATCGAGACCCTGACGGGCTGGCGCCCGATCCTCATCGCCCTAGCCGCCGCCGGCCTGGTGCTGCGCTTCAAGGTGAATGCGGCCTGGATCGTGATGGGGAGCGCGGTGGCCGGATGGCTGCTTGATTAGCGAATAGCGAATAGCGAATAGCGATTTTAAGATTTCTCACTTTTCACTTTGCATTGTTCCCTTTTCCTTTTGCCTTTTGCCTTTTTCCCTGTGCTCCCATGAACACCGACCAACCGTTATACGGCGGCATCGAGGCCGGCGGGACGAAGTTTGTCTGCACCATCGCCTCCGGGCCCGACGATGTCCGAGCGATCGAGCGGTTTCCGACGACTTCGCCGGCGGAGACGTTCGCCCGTACGCTGGCTTTTTTCCGGTCGCACGAGGTGCACCTCAGGGCGGTAGGTATCGCCTCGTTCGGACCCGTGGATCCTGATCCGGCGTCGCCTCGATTTGGATACATTACGACGACACCAAAAGCCGGATGGGCGAATACCGACTTCGGCGGCTTCATCGGGCGGGAGCTGGGCGTGCCGGTCGGGTTCGACACCGACGTCAACGGCGCGGCGCTCGGCGAGGCACGCTGGGGCGCGGCGCGGGGGCTGGACACT
>JBGSPJ010000228.1:0-7522 GCA_041738655.1 Rhodothermales bacterium
CTGCCCGACGGTTCGCGCGTTGAACTCAACGGCGGCACAACCCTGTCCTACGACCGCGGCCTCGGCGCCGGCTGGTTCGGCGCACGGGGGGCACGGCGTGTTCACCTCGACGGCGAGGCTTTTTTTGATGTCGTTTCGGACGGGCGTGCCTTCGAGGTCGAGACGTTTAACGCAACCGTGCAGGTGCTGGGTACGGAATTCAACGTCAAGAGCTGGTCGACGAGTCCGTCCGCGGATACCCGGGTGGCGGTGAAGTCGGGGCATGTTCGCGTGTCTCCGGGCGCATTTGATCTCGTGGCGAATCAATCCGTTCGAATCTCCGCCGGCCAGGACGGGCAAGGTATTCGTCTGGAGGACGATCTGGATCTGGTGCTCAACTGGCGCAAACGTGGCTTCTCGGTGCTGGGCGAACCGCTACTGGCGGCGTTTATGCAGATGGAGCGGCAATACGGGGTGGAGATCGACCTGAATACGACACTGGATCCGCAGCTTCAGATCGTGTACTATCGGAACGAACCCAGCCTCGAGTTGCTGTTAGGAGACCTCTGCGCGGCGCACGGCTTGAAGTTCAGGAAGACGGTACGTGGGTATGAAGTGTATCGGTGACATACGATGGCTCACGCTCGGGGCGTTGCGATGGTTCGTAGTGGCCCTCATGGGGATGGGGGCCGTTTCCCCGGCTATGGGGCAACAGGCAACCCATGAGGGTTACATCGTGCGGGTGGACGAGGGTCGGTATACCGCCCGGGCGCGAGGGGTGCCCCTGGTTCATACGCTGCAGGAGTTGGTGACGGTAACCCGGCTCAGCCTGCTGTACGATCCTTCACTCGTCCGCGATATCGACACGTTCTGCGTCATCGAGTCGGTGGAGGCGGAAGCGGTGTTGCGCTGCCTGCTCGAACCGACTCGGCTGGACTTCTACCGTCTTTCGTCCGGCACGTACGTGTTGCGCGAGGCGGTCCACGAGCGACCGCAGTACGGGCAACTCGCCGGCATGGTCATCGATATCGATACAGGTGAACCGCTCCCGTATGCCAGTGTCGTCCTGGCCGATGCCAATACCGGCACCGCGACAAATGAAGCCGGGCTGTTCACGTTCAGCGCCTTGCTGCCGGGCCGGCATCTCATCACGGCCACGTATCTCGGCTACCAGTCCATGTCCGACAGCGTCTTCATCCCGGCCGGGGGGGAGGCCCGTTCCTATTTTTATCTGCGGCCGAAAACCATCGTTTCGGATCCCATCGTAATCAACGGGTTGCAGCAACGGCTGCCGTCGCGTGGGATGGGATCGGGTGAGGCCGATGCCGCCCTGTTCGACGACGTAGGCAGCAACTTCGCTACCGACGTCACCCGTTCGATCAACCAGGTGCTCGGCATCGCGCTCCGGTCGCCCCTGGCCGATCTCCATATCCAGGGCGGCGAGGCGAGTGAGCATCAGCTGCAGCTGGATGGCGTCCCCGTCTTTAATCCCGTCGCGCTGGGGCGTTTTCTAGGGGCGTTCAGCCCCCTGGCCATTGGCCGTCTATCGGTACAAAAAGCAGGATTCGGGGCGCGTTTTGGCAGTCAGCTCTCCGGCGTGATCCAGGCCGAACACAGCCTCGTGGATCGGGGCGAGGACCATGTCACGGTGCTCAGCGATCCGCTCAGTGTGAACATCCGGGGCAATGCACAGCTTCGGCTGTCGTCGGTGGTGAAAGGGCCCGTCATGGTCGCTGCCCGCGGCGGGCTCTGGGATGTGTATCGCGCGGCCTCATTGCGGGGCGTTATGGAAGACTGGAACGCAGTAGATCCAGCGGTAACGGCGCAATTCCTATCGCAACCTTACGGCAGTGCCGCCTATGCTCCGCTTGAGCAAACGCCGTCGATCAACTTCTACGATGTGCATGTGGCGACCCGGCTGCAGACCGGGTCGTTCAGCCGGCTCTACGTTTCTGGTTATCGAGGCTTGAATGCCCTGGCGACGGATCTCGTCGCGACCGTACGTTCGACGCTCACGCCGCCGGCGGCGGATCACCTGTTGCTGAGTCGCGACCGGTACGACTGGGACAACAGCAACGGCCAGATTCGGTATGAATGGGTGGCCGGACCGCGCCTCCTCGCCAGCGCCCGGGTGCGTGGAAGCCGGCACACCATGTCGCACGACTACGGGCTGGTGGATGAGCGTGAAGCCGGCGTCACCGGACTGGAGACGCTCCGGGACAGCCTGATCGAAGGCGGTCTTTCGCGGGACCGGAACGAGATTTCCGAGGTGGCGGTTGGTACGAATCTGGACTACAGTTTGTCGGCCACGGACCACCTCGAGGTCGGGGTCGAGGGCATCCATCGAGCCAACACGATCCGGCTCAATACGCCTTTTTTCCAGCAGACCAACGCACTCGCTGAAAGCTGGCTGGTGGCGGGGTATACCGAATTTCGTCGTTCCCTGGGGATGAATTTTCAGATGGACCTGGGTCTGCGCGCCTCGTATCTCCCCCGGCAGGCTACGCCGTATGTAGAGCCTCGGGCCGCGCTGCGGTACGATGTCGCAGGGCCCCGGGGGGCCGTCTATGCGGCTCGCGTGGCCGCCGGCCTGTATCGGCAGTTCGTGGCCGAATTCGATCTCAGCAGTGTCGGGCCGACGGCGCTTGCACCGTCCGTTCGGTTCTGGTATCCGGTGGATGAAACGTTGCCGTTGCCCAGGGCCTATCACCTCGCCGGCGAGTTCCTGTGGGCGCCGGTCGATGCCTGGAAGGTTCGACTTGAGGCGTACCAGAAGTGGCAGCCTGTGTTACTCACGGTCAACTATCCTACGCTGTTGGGGTTAGGGCCCGTGATCCCAGATGCGGCCCAACACGCGCATTTTATTGAGCAGGCCAGTGGAAGGGCGCACGGAGCCGGCGTCCACGTGGAGCGGCAGGGACAGCGGGCCTGGCAGTCCGTTTCGTACAGCTACTCGGCCTCCTACCGCACCTACGCGTCGCGATTTGACGGCCGCGAGGTAACCTCGCCCTGGAACGAGCCGCATCGCCTGTCCGTGGCGAACGACTGGTATCTGACTTCGGCGCTGCTGGTGCGTGTGCGCTGGCAGGGCGTCTGGGGACGTGCCTGGGGATTTCGCAGGGCGTATTACGACTGGCTCAACGCCCACGCCGGCGCCCGGGCGTTCCCGCCGTTCGACCTCTCGCAGCCCGACGCCGCCGATCATCGGCTGCCGGCGCACCGGCAGTTGGACCTGGGCGTCTCGTATGCCCGTCTGATTGGCGGAGCGCACATTCAGGTGAGTGCGGACGTCATCAATGTGCTCAACCGCGCGAACGTTGTCGATTGGAGCCTCGGCCAGGCCGGGGAAACGTACGAACGGGTGGCCCGCGCGATGCCAGGTATCACGCCGGTTGTCACGATCAAGGTGAGCTACTGAGGGACGTTACGCGTTGGCGCGTTGTGCATCAGGTGTTGCGCCTTCAAATGACATTACAAATTCCAGGGACGTATCCAAGCACAAAACGTTCAACGGCAAAACGCGCAACGCGAACGTACATAAAAAGCCCGCTAGCCATTAAGACTAGCGGGCTTTTCCATTTCCTGAGCAGGCACCGATGCGCCTGGTTGAACCACTAGTTGAGCGACTTCAGCTCCTGGATGTAGTGCTCGGCCAGCGGCTTGTAGCTGCCGAAAGCGGCGTTTTCAAAGGCAACGCGGGCTTCCGCGTTAGAGCCGGCGTACATGAGCGACTCGCCCTGCACGAAGTAGATTTTCGCCTTGTCGCTCTTGCTGCCTTTGTGCAATTCGAGGGCCGTGTTGGCGGCCTCGATGGCTTTCGGGTAGTCGCCCATCGCCTTGAACGCCTCGGCGCGGTAGTACAGGACATCGGCGTCCGCTTCGACATAGAGTTCCAGTTCGTCGAGGGCGTCAATGGCTTTCTGGGCATCCGTGCGCGAGGGGTTGCCGCTGTTACTGGTGAGGGCAGAGGAAGCGGTAAAGAGGTAGTGCCCCCGGATTGTGGCTTCGGCGGCCTGGGCCGACTTCCGGTCGTCCATCGCCATCACGCCTTGAAGCAGCGGAAGGGCCTCGTCCATCCGGCCCATCTTCTCCATCGCTTTGGCCTTGCCGTAGTGGTTGGGCACGTAGCTGTTGTCGTGCTCGATGCCTTTCTGGTGGTGATCCAGCGACTCCTGGTATTTTTCCGCTTTGAAGGCCTGGATACCGCGCGAGTTATCGAGCTGCGCGAGCACTTTGCTGGACTTCGAAACCACCTCCGTGTCGCCGGCGGCTTGCGCAAGCGGGATGGTGGCCACGAACGCCGCATACGCTTTATCGTACTCCTTGGCCTTGGCAGCTTCCAGCGCCTCGTTGTACTTCATCTTATACTCCTGGCCTTCCTTGAGTCGCGTTTCAGTATCCTGGCCTGCAGCGGGGGAGGAAGCCAGCAGGGCGACGAAGGTGGCACATGCAACTAGTCGTGTGGTGTGCATCAGGGCACGGTACGTCAAACTCATAGCCATGGAAACAAGGGTTTAAGGTGAACAGGTGACCTTGATGTAGTCATACGAATAAAGTGCAAGGACTGGCCCAAACTGGCCTCGGTCGCGACACGGCCGCAAACGGATGCTGTGTAAAGCGGACAACGGGCTATTCGGGCGTCATTTTGGGGCGTTTTGTTTGACGCGGCCGGCCGTTGGGAGTCGCAGAGAACGTAACGGAGTGTACACTATTATATACACATCGCGATCGTCTTCGCACACGCGGGAGCCAAATGCAGGGTGGTATTCGATTCTCGCGTCGCATCCCGTCAGGTAATTCGCGTGCCCAAGGTACGCACGCCAAAGCATTGCATCAAGGCAGGCGCAATTGCCCTTTCACGAGACCTCCATCAAACGACAGAAGACCGCCGCGGACTACCGGGCGGTCTTCTATAGACCGATGGGACGTTAATTGGTTGCTACGGCAGCGCAACGTCCCAGCGTTAGTTCCCCTGCGTGTCTTCGAGTTCCTGGCGGTACTCCTCGGTCGCGTAGATAGCTACTTCAACGCGGCGGTTCTGGGCGCGGCCCATGTCGGTATCGTTCGAGGCAACTGGCTGCGTTTCGCCATGGCCGATGACGCTCATTCGCTCCGCCGTGATGCTCTGGGCGAGCAGATAGGAGGCCGCGGCGTTGGCACGGGTTTCCGAGAGCTTCTGGTTGAAGTCTTCGGAGCCGACGCTGTCCGTATGGCCGGCGATGAGGATCTCCGTGTTCGGGTATTCCTTCAGGCTGTTGGCCAGGTTGTCGAGGTTCGTCTTGGCCTGGGCGGAGAGATCGGACTTG
Organism: Rhodothermales bacterium; assembly: GCA_041738655.1. Taxonomy (GTDB): domain Bacteria; phylum Bacteroidota; class Rhodothermia; order Rhodothermales; family JAHQVL01; genus JAWKNW01. Next base: position 5,286 of record JBGSPJ010000228.1, read on the forward strand.
CCGAACTCGAACAGGATCGCGGAATCAAACGTGATCTGGATGCCTTCGCCGACGCGCTCGACCTTGGCGCCTTCGAGTTCTTCCTCGAGCTCCTCCGCCTGTTTGTCCATCTGACGGCCGATGATCGCGCCGGCCGTGCCGCCTACCGCAGCTCCGACGATGGCGCCCGTGGCCGTCTTGCCCGTGGCCTTGCCGATGATGGCGCCGACCGCCGCGCCGGCGCCGGCGCCAATGGCAGCGCCCTTACCAGTCTTGTTCATATTCGCGCATCCCATCAGGGTGAGCGATGCGGCGAGAACGACGAAAAATCCTTTATACATGGCGTGGTTGGTCTTCATGGTTTCGATGTCTCCTGGTGTGTGGGCGCCCGTGAACCGTACGGGCCCGATCCGAGATAATGGGCATTCAGTCAAGGATGATGCCAATCGAGGGCTGCCAGGACGTGCCGGATCCTCCGGATCTACCCGGGATGAGACATAGAAGGTACATCAGGGTTAGCTAAAGAGGCTACCTGGGGGCGTTTAAATTTTTGACGGTGCTTAAATAAGTGACGTTGCGCGGATTTCAGGATCTTGTCATGCTGAGCTTTGCGAGGCATCTTTGTGAAACGCGATTCCGAGCGGAAAACGGGATCGTTCGCGTTTTAGACGGATCCCTCACTGCGTTCGGGATGACATGTTCAAGCTATGCGCGTAACGTCACATAAAGTGGACGGGCAGGAAGCCCATTTCCGAATGCAACGTATAAGGCCCATTTCATTCGGCAAATCCCCCATATTCGCATCTAGATTATGAAATTGATCATTCCGATGGCCGGGCGGGGTACCCGTGTTCGGCCGCATTCGTTGGTGACTCCGAAGCCTCTTCTCGCCGTGTGTGGACGGAGTATGGTGGAGCGGATTATCGATACTTTTACCCGGGTTTTGCCCCAGCCGATTGATCAGGCCGTTTTTATCCTCGGCCCCGATTTCGGAGAAAACGTGCGCGAACAATTACGCACCACGTGCCGCGAGCGGGGGATGGAGGCGCATTTTGCTGTCCAGGAAAAAGCACAGGGAACGGCGCATGCTGTCTACTGCGCCGGCGATCATCTGAACGGCGAAGGGATTGTCGTATTTGCAGACACATTATTCGACATGATGCCCGGCGTCAACCTCTCGGGGGCGGACGTGGTGGCCTGGGTCAAACACGTCGACGACCCCAGCCGCTTCGGCGTCGCCGTGCGGGATGGGGACCGGATCAAGGCGTTTGTCGAAAAGCCGCAGGACCTCATTTCCAACGAGGCCCTCATCGGCATCTATTACGTCACCCGCCTGGAGATCCTGCGCGATGCGGTCGATGAGATGGTGCGAAACGAAGAACGGGGCCCGACCGGGGAGTTTTACCTGACGGACGCGTTTGATAAGCTGTTAAAGCAGGGCTTTGTTTTTAAGACCGCCACGGTGTCCGAATGGCTCGACTGCGGCACGATCGAGGCGCTGATGGACACGACGAAGACAATTCTCTCGAAGGAATCGAACAACCTGCACCACGGGTCAATCCACAACAGCATCATTCACGATCCCGTGTACATCGGTCCGGGCGCGCGGGTGGTCAACTCGGTGATCGGGCCCTATGTGTCGATCGAAGAGGGCTCGGAAGTGACGGGCGCGATCATCCGCGACAGCATCATCTTCGCGCATGCGCGCGTCGAACACGCGGTGCTGGCTAATTCGCTCGTCGGGCAGAACGCCCGGGTGGTGGATCGTCCGAAGCGCATCAACGTGGGCGATCACGCCATCATCGAATAACCAAACCAGCGCCATGGTACGTTATCCGGCCGGCCTGGAAACAGCGCTGGGCTTCGATCTGCTTCGTGAACGCCTCCAGGAACAGGCTATGAGCCTCGCGGGCATGGAACGCCTCGCGGCCATGCGTCCGCTGGAGGGCGAAGCCGCCACGCGCGGCGCCCTCCAGCGGGTCGCGGAATACCTGGACGCCCTCCGGTTCGACGACCGGGTGCCTTTCGACGCGGTGCCAGATATCCGCGACGCGCTTGTCCAGGCTACCCCCGAGGGCGCCTATCTGGAGCCCGAGGCCTTGCTCGACGTCTACCGCACGCTCACGGTCATGCGTCTGCTGCGCCAGTATTTCACCCAGCGGCGGGAGAAGTACCCCGCCCTCGTCCGCGACGCCGAGACGCTCTGCGCCCTGCCGGCGGTCGAACAACGGCTCCGCGACACGGTCGACGACGAGGGG
>JBGSPJ010000003.1:0-8383 GCA_041738655.1 Rhodothermales bacterium
CCGCCAGCGCGAGCATGGCCTCGGCCTGGGCGGCGCGGAGGAACTCACCGCGGGGGCCGAGCAGCTTGAGGGCGTTCCACTGGGCCGGGTTGTGGGAAGCGGAAAGGATGACGCCGCCGGCGGCGTTTTCTGCCAGCACCCCGTAGGCAATGGTGGGCGTGGAGGCCATCCCTGCGTCGATCACATCACACCCGACGCTCTGCAGCGCCGCCATCACGAGGCCGGCACACACTTCGCCCGTCACCCGCGCATCGCGGCCGACGACGATGACGGGCCGGCTGCTGCCCGGCTTCGCCTGGCCCTTGCACCACATCCCGAACGCCTCGGCATACCGGACGATCGATCGGGCGTCGAGCCCATCTCCAAAGATCCCCCGGATGCCGGAGATCGAAACGATGAGGGTACCTGAGTGTGTCATGCACGTCGGACGTCAATGGTGAGCAGTGCAAAGTGCAAAGTGAAAAAGTTGGTCTATTCATTTTTCACTTTGCATTTTTCACTTTGCACTCGCATGTATCCGTTGCTTACCCAATCGTTCCGACCACCGCCGGCATGCGGCGGGCTTCAACGGGTTTTAATGGAACAGGCCGGCGCAAGCCCCGTTTGCTGGGTGGCTGTGGCGAGAACTCGAATTTTTTAGCATCCGCACAGCCCGCGTTGCGCGTTAGCGGCAAACCCTTTCTGGAATCAGGATTTCATGACCGTAGAGTCACCTTCATCCTACACCGCCGCCACCACTGTAGTCCCGGAAGCGTCGGCGAACGGGTCGATCAAACAGGTGGTAAAAGACTACTGGTCGCTGACCAAGCCTGAAATTTCCTTTCTCGTCGCCATCTCAGCGCTGGCCGGCTTTCTGCTCGGCACCCCCGGGACCATCGACTTTCGCGTCCTGACCGGCCTGCTGGTCGGCGTCGTCCTCTCCTCCGCCGGCGGCGCCGCGTTTAACCTCTGTCTTGAGCGGGAGCTGGACAAAAAGATGCACCGCACGGCGGACAGGCCTTTGCCCGCCGGCCGCATCACTCTCCCGCGTGCCTTCGCCGTAGCGGTCACTCTGTCCGTCGCCGGCCTCGCGACGTTATACGTCCAAACGAATCTGATCACGATGCTGCTGGCCGCCGCCACGATCGGGCTCTATGTGCTCCTGTACACGCCGCTCAAGCAGCACACGAAATACAACACGCTGGTGGGCACGCTGCCGGGCGCCTTGCCGGCAATGGGCGGATGGACGGCAGCCACCGGGGCCTTCGGGCTCGGCGGGTGGATCATCTTCGCCATCCTCGTCATCTGGCAGCTCCCACATTTCTTATCGCTTGCCTGGATGTACCGCAAGGACTATGGCCGCGCCGGCTTCAAGATGCTGCCGGTTGTCGAGCCCGACGGGACGTCGACGGTGTTTCAGGTCGTCCTCGCTTCCGTGGCGCTTCTTGTCGTAAGTTTCCTGCCCACGGCATTCGGGTTCGCCGGCTGGCTGTACGGCGCCGGCGCCCTCGTGTTCAGCGGGTGGTTGCTCCAGGCCAGCCTTGTGTTTTTCCGCAGCCGCGCCAACCTCGACGCCCGGCGGGTGCTCAAAGTATCCATCTACCATATTCCCGCCCTTGTGCTGTTTATCGTGCTAGATCGATTGGTCTGATCCTCCTACAATCCCATGGCTCACCCGGCCGTTCGCGTCGATGCCCTATCCCATCGGTACGGGGACTTCCAGGCGCTCGACGGTGTGTCCTTCACCGTTGAGTCCGGGCACCTCTTCGGCCTCCTCGGGCCCAACGGAAGCGGGAAAACCACGCTATTCCGGTCGATTTCCACCTTCCTGCATCCGACGGGTGGACGGGTCGAGGTTCTGGGCCACGACCCCGTGGCGTCGCCGGCCGCCATACGCCCCCTTCTCGGCGTCATCTTCCAGGAGCCCGCACTCGATGCCGAGTTGACGGTTCAGGAGAACCTCACCTTCCACGGAAGCCTTTACGGTCTTTCGGGCAAGCCGCTTGGCGACCGCATTGATGAGCTGCTGGGGCTTTTTGAGATGACGGACCGGGCCGGCGCGCGGATCAGCACGCTGTCGGGCGGGCAGAAACGGCGGGTGGATTTGATCCGCGGCCTCCTGCATCGCCCCCGCCTGTTGTTGCTCGACGAGCCGACCACAGGCCTCGACCCCATCGCCCGGCGTACCTTCTGGGATATCCTGCACCAGCACCGCCGGCGCGAGGGCGTCACCATGATCGTGGCGACGCACCTGCTCGACGAAGCCGAGGCCTGCGATACCCTCGCTCTCTTGAGCCACGGCAAGCTGGTGGCAACCGGCACGCCGGCCCAGATGAAAGCACGCCTCGGCGACGAACTGCTCTGGATTGCCGCTACTGAGCCCGAAACGCTCGCCCGCGAAATCGCCGATGTGTTTGGATTCGAAACTCGGGTCGTCGGCAACGACATACGCGTCGCCGGCGCCGAAGCCATCCAGCAGTTGCCCGCCATCTACCAGCGCTTCGGCCCCGCCATCACCTCCGCCACCGTCCGCAAGCCTTCCCTGGAGGATGTGTTTATGATTCTTTCGGGGGTGAAGATGAACGCGTGAGTGGCGTTGCGCGTTGAACGTTTTTCCGTTGAATGTTTCGTCGTGATCTAAAACATCCCATTAGCTCTTTACCTCCAGCCGCTCGAAGATCCCTCACTGCGTTCAGGATGACAGGTTCACTTTTCCCTTTTACCTTTTCACTTTTACCTTCCCTCATGTCTTATCTCCACTGCCTCTCCGCCCTCTGGCGGCGCGAAATCGTGAAGTTCGTGCGGGACCGCAGCCGGGTCTTTGGCGCGCTGGCGCAGCCGGTGCTGTTCTGGCTGTTGTTGGGGATGGGGTTTCAGGGGTCGTTCCGGCTGCCCGGCGCCGGCGCGGAGGGTGTCGGGTATTTCGAGTTCCTCTTTCCGGGCATCATCGCCCTGATGATCCTGTTTACGGCTATCTTTTCTACCATCTCCATCGTCGAGGAGCGCAAGGCCGGCTTTCTTCAAGCCGCACTCGTGGCCCCGGTATCGCGTACGGCCTTTGTGCTCGGCAGCACGCTCGGAGGAACGACACTGGCCCTGATTCAGGCCGCCCTGTTGCTGGTCTTGCTGCCGTTCCTCTCGATCGTGCCGTCGATCCCCGGGCTCCTGCTCATCCTGGGGCTCAGCGTACTGGCCGGCGTCGCCTTCACGGCCCTCGGGATCGCTATCGCCTGGCGCATGGCCACCACGCGCGGCTTTCATGCGATCATGAACCTGTTTCTCCTCCCAATGTGGCTGCTTTCGGGCGCGTTTTTCCCGTACGAAGGCGCCACGACCGTGCTGCAATGGACGATCCGGCTCAACCCCGTTTCGTACCTTATCAGCGGGATGCGGTCCGGCATGTACTGGCCGGACGCAGCGCCCACCGCCCTGGCCGGCATCCCGCTCAGCCTCCTCGTCGGGGCCGGCTTCGCCGCCGCGATGGTCGGGCTGGCTACATGGACGATCAAACGGCCGCTTTCGGCCGCTTAAGGTTCCAGGTTTGAGGTTTAAAGACCTCTCCTTTGAACGTCGAACCTCGAACCTTAAACCCAGCTTCCACGTTGCAAGCCCCAAAACGCCACCCACCGTGACACCCACTACGTCGCTTCTCTCTCTCAGCCGGACCGAGTTGCTGGGCCTGGCGCCGAAGCTCGGCCAGCCGGCGTACCGGGGCGGCCAGCTGTTCGCCTGGCTGTACGGAAAAGGGGTGCGGTCGTACGACGGGATGACCGATCTCCCGAAGGCCTTTCGCGCCGCGCTGGCCGAACGGTTTAGCCTGGCCCCGCTCACGCTCGAACACCGCGTCCAGGCGTCGGACGGGACCATCAAATGCCTGTTCGCCATCGCCTCGGGGCGAAAGGTGGAGGCCGTGCTGATTCCAGACTTCGACGAAGAAGGCGACCCGCGCCGGCTCACGGTGTGTGTCTCCAGCCAGGTGGGCTGCGCCATGGCCTGCTCCTTTTGCGCCACCGGGCAAATGGGGTTCATGGAGAACCTGACCGCCGGCGAAATCTTCGACCAGGTGTGGGAGCTCAACATGATCGCCGAGACGGAATACGGCCGGCGCATCACCAACATCGTTTACATGGGCATGGGCGAACCCATGCTCAACTACGACCAGGTCCTCCGCAGCATCGAAGGCCTCACCCACGAAGAAGGCATGGGCCTCTCTGCCCGCCGCATCACCGTCTCCACCGTCGGTCTTGCGAAGCGCATCAAACAGCTGGCCGATGACGAGACGCGGTTCAACCTGGCGGTGTCGCTCCACGCCCCGGTCGACGACAAACGGAGCCACATCATGCCGGTGAACCGGAGCGAACGGACCGACCTGACGGCGCTCAAAGAGGCCATCCAGTATTACACCCGGAAAACGGGCCGGCAGGTGACCTACGAATATTGTATGTTTCAGGGGTTCAACGACTCGGAGGCCGACGCACGCGACCTCGTCAAGGTCGTCCGCTGGGCCCCCAGCAAGGTCAACCTCATCATGTACAACCCGGTCCAGGAGCTTGCCTTCCGCCGCACCAGCGAGTCCCAGCTGAATGCCTTCATCCGGGTGCTGGTTGCCGGCCACGCGACGGTTACCGTCCGCCGCAGCCGCGGGCAGGATATCGACGCGGCCTGCGGCCAGCTCGCCCTCCGCGCCGGCCAGGAGACGCCGGCGGCCCCCTGATTGGTATCGCCATGCCCGACGCCACCGACCATCGCCTCGCCGACTCCCTCTTTCGCTGGCTCCTCGGGATGATCGGCTCGTTTCTGCTCGTCCTCAGCCTCCCTCGCTTGTTCCGTCTCTTCGGCCGGCGTATCCTCCCCCGCATGCTGACCGAGCTGATCTGGATCGCCCTGACCGGCCTCCTCTTCGAAAAGCTCACCGACTGGATCACCCGAGACGATGACCGCCCATCCTAACGACCGCCCGGATAAAATCGGCGTCATCACCCGGGGCTCTCTGAGCCAGGGAATCGACATGAAGCTGGACGACGACCTTTCCGTCGAGGCCATTGCCGCCGGCTCGTTTGTCGTCATCCAGGGCGAGGCGTACGACTTCTTCGCGATGATCACCGACGCGAGCATCGAGGCGGCCAACGAAGGCATCCTGCTCCACCCGCCGGCCGCCGATGACACGCTGCTCCGCGATGTGCTCCGCGGCGTGTCCACCTACGCCACCATCGCCCTCAAGCCGATGCTCATGATGCCGAATCAGAAGCATCAGGACCTCCAGGCCGAGCCGGCGCGCTCCGTTAAAACCATCCCCGCCCACTTCTCCCCCGTCGCCCGCGCCACGGCCGACGATGTCGCCCGCATCTTCGGCCACGAGGCCAACGACGGCGGGCAGACCTACTTCCACATGGGCGAGCCCCTCGGCATGGAGGGCATCCCCGTCTGCATCAACCTGAAACGCTTCGTCGAACGCTCCAACGCCGTGTTCGGGAAAACCGGCACGGGCAAGACCTTCCTCAGCCGGCTGCTCCTCTGCGGCACCATCAAAAACGACCGCGCCGTCAACCTCATCTTCGACATGCACTCGGAGTACGGCTACAGCGCAACCATCGAAAACGACGGCGGGACGGGGTTTGTAAAAGGGCTCCGCGATCTGTTTCCCTCGAAGGTCAGCATCTTCTCGCTCGACCCCAAAACGACCCGCCAGCGCCGCGTCACGCCCGACTTCGAGGTCCGCCTCTACGCCGACCAGATCGAGCCCGACGACATCCTCCCCCTCCGCGACACGCTCAACCTCAACCAGACCGCCGCCGAAAGCGCCTACCTCGTCCAGCAGAAACACGGCCGGGCCTGGCTCCAACGGATCCTGGACGCGGATGGCGCCGGCATCGAGGCCCTGGCCGAGGCCTGCGGCGCCAATGTATCTTCGCTCGAGGCCCTGAAACGCAAGCTGAGCCGGTTTCAGCGGCACGAGTTCTTCAGCACGGATTCGTCGAGCGGCAAAATCGACGTCATCAAGGCGCTCCTGGAAACCATCGATCAGGGCAAGTCCATCGTGTTTGAGTTTGGTCGCTACTCCAGCCTGGAGGTCTACCTGCTCGTCGCGAACGTCATCACCCGCCGCATCCGCGATGCCTACGAGGAGAAGACGAACCGCTACCTGCAGTCCAAGAACGAAGCGGACAAACCCACACCGCTGATCATCACGATCGAAGAAGCGCACAAATTCCTCAGCCCCGGCATCGCGCGGGAAACCCCATTTGGGAAGATTGCTCGGGAGATGCGGAAGTTTTATGTGTCGCTCCTGGTCGTGGATCAGCGGCCAAGCGCTATCGACGAGGAGGTGCTGAGCCAGATCGGGACAAAGGTCGTTGCGCAGCTCAACGACGAAAAAGACATCGCCGCCGCGCTGGTGGGCACGAGCAACGCCTCGGGGCTGCGGCAGGTGCTCGCCGGCCTGGATTCCAAGCAACAAGCCCTCATGCTCGGCCACGCCGTCCCGATGCCCATCGTCGTCCGCAGCCGAACCTACGACGAAGCGTTTTTCCGGGAGATGAGTTTGGGCAGCGCCTCGCCCGCGGCGATTAAAGAACGAATCAAAGACGAGTTTTACTAGAGCGTTTGCCACCGCTCTCCTCCCCATCCCATCAACGCTTCGCGCCGACGGGATTTGCCCCTCCTCGGATCGAGGAGGGGCCCGTTTTATGGCTGGCTACTCGTACCAAAAAAATCATTTGTCCGGGAATACTGCATGATGCCTGAACCACCTACACGTCGCGGACTGGGATTGTGGATGTGCACGGCCCTCGTCGTGGGCAATATGATCGGCTCCGGGGTCTTCCTGTTGCCGGCCTCGCTCGCCCCGTTTGGGGGGATCAGCATCCTTGGCTGGCTCGTCAGCGCGAGCGGAGCCATGTGCCTGGCGCTCGTTTTTGCCCGTCTTGGCGCGCGCCTGCCGAGGCTGGGCGGGCCGTATGCGTATGCGCGGGAGGGGTTTGGGGATTTCGGGGGATTCTGGGTCACCTGGTCGTACTGGATTTCCATGTGGACGACCAACGCCGCGCTTGCGGTGGCGTTTGCGAGCTACAGCACCGTTTTTATTCCGGGCCTGAGCGCCTCGCCGATCGGCGGCGCCGCGGCCGCGCTGATCCCGCTCTGGCTGCTTACGGCCGTCAACATCGCCGGCGTACGCGAGGCCGGCGGGGTGCAGCTGGTGACGACGGTGTTGAAGGTGCTGCCGCTTGCGGCCGTGGCGCTGTTTGGATTCTTCACGTTCGAACCGAGCCACTTCGTCCCGTTCTACCCCACGGGCGACTCGCCGATGCTCGCCCTGAGTAGCACCGTCACGCTCACCCTGTGGGCCTTTCTGGGGCTCGAATCCGGCACGGTGCCGGCGAGCGATGTGCACGACCCGAAGCGCACCATCCCACGTGCCACGATCATCGGAACGAGCCTCGCCGCCGCCATCTACATCATCTGCACCGTCGCCGTGATGGGCATCGTCGCGCCGTCCGAACTGGCGGCTTCAACCGCGCCATTCGCCGATGCAGCCGGAAGGATCTGGGGGGATTGGGGGCGGTGGTTGATGGGCGCCGGCGCGGCGATTTCGGCGTTCGGAGCGCTCAACGGGTGGGTGCTGCTCTCCGGCCAGGTGCCCCGCGCCGCCGCGTTGGACGGCCTGCTTCCGGCGCGTTTTGCCCGGCTCTCGCACCGCGGGTCGCCGGCGTTTGGCCTCGTCGTATCCAGCTGCATCTCGAGCGGCCTCATCGCGATGAACTATACCCGCGGGCTCGTCGAGGCCTTCACATTCCTCATCCTGCTCGCGACCCTCGCCACGCTGATGCCGTATGTGTTTTCGAGCATGACCGACCTGTGGATTTCGCTCCGCGAAGGGAAGGCGCTGTCACCCGGCCGGCTCGCCGGCCAGTTGACCGTCAGCATCGTGGCCTTTCTGTATTCCATGGTAGCCATTGCCGGCGCCGGCCAGGAGACCGTCTACTGGGGCTTTTTGCTGCTCATCGCCGGGTTGCCCGTGTACGCCATCATGCGACGAGGCTTCAGCGCCGGGCAGGCGTCGACGGGGAGCCTGGATTGAGTTGGGCTTAACGTGACCTTTAGGGTCTTCAAGACCCTAAAGGTCTTTTGCAGAAACCGGCACTGCATCAGTTTGCATTCGCCACGATCCGCGCCTCCGCGGCCGCCAGCAGGAGCGCCCACTGGATGCCCAGGTGTCCCTCCTTGTTGAGCCACCATTCGTCGAGCGCGTGGGCGTTGCCGCTGTCGCCCCCTCGGCCGATCGTTACTGCCGGGATGCCGAGGGAGATGGGGATGTTGGCGTCGGTGGAGGACATCGAGAGGCTCGCGTCGCCGCCGAGGGCGCGGGCACTCGCGAGGCTGCGCTGGACAAGCGGTGCGTCGGCCG
>JBGSPJ010000017.1:0-39641 GCA_041738655.1 Rhodothermales bacterium
TCGCCAGCGCCTCGCGAAACGCGCGGTCGTCCGCCACGATGTCGTACAGGGTTCGGACGACGTCTCGCAGCCCGGCCTCCCGGTCCGCTGCCGCCACCGGCCAGGTCAACGCGACCCGATCCTCTGGACTCGGCGCCAGAATCGTCCGCGCATCCCAATCGCCCCGTACGCCGAGGTAACGCAGCAGGGCTTCATACAACTGGATCGTACCATTCACCTTACCCTCATACGAGTACCCCGCGATGTGGGGAGTGGCAAGATCGACCCGGCGCATGAGGCCACGGTCGACTTCCGGCTCCCCTTCCCATACATCGAGCACGACGGCGCCGAACCGGCCCTCATCGATGGCCTCGCCCAGGGCGCGGCCGTCCACCACGGCGCCGCGCGATGCATTGAGGAGCCAGGCGCCCGGCTTCATCGCGCGCATCGCCCCGGCATCCAGGAGATGAAAGGTTGGAAAGGCCCCCTCTCGAACAAGCGGGGTGTGAAAGGTAAGGATGTCCGACTCCGCCAGGACCTCCCGATACGCGTGATACCCGGCGGCGCCCGAGGACTCGGCGAGCGGCGGGTCGCAACACAACACCCTGAACCCCAACGCCGGCGCCCGCCGGGCCAGCCGGCTCCCTACGTTGCCACAGCCTACAATGCCGAGCGTCTGCCCTGCCAGCACACTTCCACGCACTCCCGCCAGGTGAAAAAGCGTCGCAAATACGTACTCGACCACCGAATCCGCGTTACACCCCGGCGCATAATCGAAGGGAATACCCCGGCCGGCAAGATAGGCGCGGTCGACATGGTCCGTGCCGGCCGTCGCACTGGCCACATACCGAACTGGCGTGCCGTCCAACAGCGAACCGTCCACGCGGAGCCCGCTTCGCACGAGTAGGATGTCGGTTTCCGTCAGCGCTTCGCGCACAATGTGGTGTACGGGTAGCGTAGCGACTGTTCCCAGCCCCGCAAACGCCTCCCGTGCATAAGGTATCTTTTCGTCGCAGACGATCCGTAGCATCATGTTCATGCGTTCAAGATGGATGGTTTCGTTTCGGAATATCGAACCGCCGATGGTGTTTCCCGTACCCACCATGGCGGGCGATAACGGATTCACAAACCGTTCATTGCACGGTCATCACTACGTTACATTTGGCACTTGCCTCCCACGATGAGACCCGGGGTGAGGCCCAGCGGCATGAAACCCCGATGGCACTTCATCGTTGAGCAGGCTTTCTGATGAGTCGGCATGATATCTGCTAATCGACAATCACCTCTGTAGACGCCGTAACCTGTACGTGAAGCCCGTCAGCTTCGGGTTCACGCGAATGTGTATTCTCGGCCTTTGAAACCATCCCAACAGGGCATTGAGCACCTCTCATACAGCTCGTACGATCATCTATGTGCTGGCGCTTGTCGCCATCGTTTTAAGCACCAGCGGATCGTTTTCCCAGTTGTCTGCCGGCTCCTTCATGGTTCCGTTGACAGCCCGCTCAGAGACCGCGAGTCTGGACCCAATGGCCGCGAGTTTTGATTCACTCGCCGTGTGGCCTGCTTCCGACGGTTCGATCCAGCTCCAGCCCCACCGCCTGCCCGTCGTTCCGGACTCGGTGATCGACATCGAAACGCTCTGGCTCGCCCGGTGCATCTTCTCGGAAACCAAGCGCCCGGAAGAACAGGAGTTGATCGCCTGGGTGGTCCGCAACAGGGTTGAGTCCGCCTTCCGTGGCAAGTCATCTTACCGGGACGTTGTGCTCGATCCGTTCCAGTTCAGCGCGTTTAATATCGACTCCCCCGAGTCCGTCTATTATTCGTCTATTCCGCTGCACCACGACGAGGTGGGCTGGGAACGAGCGCTCAGCATTGCCTATTATGTGCGGCATGCCCGCCCCCAGTATCGGCCCTTCTCGACGGAGACGTTACATTTTTATAGCCAGCAGTCGATGATCGGCCAGCGAGAACCGGTCTGGGCCCGCGGCCTGACGCCGATTCGCCCGCCCGAGCACTTCCGGCTCGATGAACGTCGCTTCCGCTTCTTCGAAGGCATATCATAAGCTCGACATTATTCCAGGTGACGGAGAACGGTACGTCGATTCTGTAGCCGGTTAAAGCCATGTCCTGTGTCCGAGTGGATTCGGACGATCCCAAAGTCTACGAGCTAAAAAACCTCCGGGCGTCGATGACCCCGGAGGTTTTTTTAGCTTCGCACCGAGTCGACCAACGCGTAACGTCGTTTACTAAAACCCAACCCCGAGGCGGATCATGACGCCATTCAGCTGCAGGTTTTCGTCGGCGGTGAAGGGTGCATCAAGTATGGCGAATTCACTCTCCGTAAAGGATGAAATGCCAAAGGTAAATTTTAATTCGGGATACAGGACAACGACCCCCAGGTTCATTTCCAGACCTACGCCGAATCCACCCGCTACACTCATCGAATTCAGCCCACTCACACTCCCCTTTGATGCCGATGGGAACCGTAGCACCGGACCAAGTGCCACGTAGGGGGTCGCGACTTGCATGTTGAACCTGAACCTAAAATCCATTGGCAACTCCAGCATATTCACATTGAAGTTGGCCTGTAGATTCGGATCATCCACGCCTTCGATCTTGAAGACCTTACCCGCCATCGTGTAGCGGAGGCCCGGGCGCAGGGTGAGGGTGCCGATGTCCAGGTCGAACCATACCTCCGCATGCCAGCCAGAAGCATCCTCAAAACGACTCGTGATGCTGCTTTGCGTGATATCCGATAACTTGCTGTAATTCACGCCAACCGAAAAGCCCAACTGGCCGGCGGCTTCCCGCGCCGGCATCAGACCCATCAATACCACTACGAGAAGCGATATACCGTACACATGTATCTTTTTCATCGTTCCAGAGCACAGGCCCATTTATCGTGAGAAGAGTGCATGGCCGCTGGGGCTCCGCACGAACAAACCAATATCTCGACGACCACGCCGCACAAAAAGCAGGCCGTAACGACTCACCCCGAGCCCGGGTGGATTTGTACTGGGTGCAACCTGCGTCCACCTATCGAGTTTCTCCGTCACCCCGCCGGATGGCGGGGCCGGCCTGACCGTAAAGCCGTCTCCCTGTGCCTTTCCCATCGATTCATGCGCATTGGTATCACCTGCTACCCGGTTTATGGCGGAAGTGGCGTCGTCGCCACGGAACTGGGGAAAGCCCTCGCCGCCCGGGGCCACGAAATCCATTTCATCGCCTACGCCCTGCCCTTCCGTCTCGGTAAACTGACCCAGAACCTGTATTTCCACGAGGTCAGCGTCAACTCCTATCCCCTCTTCGAATACCCCCCGTACACACTCAACCTGACGAGCATGATGACGGACCTCGTCCGCCACCAGAAACTGGATTTGCTCCATGTGCACTACGCCATCCCCCACGCCACCAGCGCGGTCCTGGCCCGCCAGATCCTGCAGAAAGAAGGAATCCGAATCCCGGTAGTGACCACCTTACACGGAACGGATATCACGATCGTCGGCCGGGATCCCTCGTTTGCCCCCGTCGTCAACTACTCGATCAATGAATCCGATGCGGTAACGGCCGTTTCCGAGTACCTCCGACGGGAGACGATCGACAACTTCGACATCGAGCAGGACATCGAGGTCATCCCGAACTCGATCGATTCCCGTCAGTTCAGGCGGCTCGCGGCCGAGGAGCTTCGGATGCACCTCTGCCCGAACTGCGAGAAGGTACTGGTGCACATATCGAATTTCCGGTCCGTAAAAAACACGCTGCACGTCGTCCAGATCTTCCATCGCCTCCGCATGGAAGGCCATAGCATCAAGCTGTTGCTGGCAGGTGACGGGCCCGATCGGGTGCCGGCAGAGCATCTTGCGCGCGAACTCGGGGTCTACGACGATATCCGCTTCCTGGGCAAGCAGGACTCGGTCGAGGAGGTCCTCTCGATCTCGGATGTCTTCCTCATGCCCAGCGGTTCGGAGACCTTCGGGCTTGCGGCGCTGGAGGCCATGGCCTGTGAAGTGCCCGTCGTTGCCAGCAACATCGGCGGATTACCCGAGCTGGTGGTAGACGGCGTGACGGGCTATCTTTGCCCCCTGGGCGATATCGACGCCTTCACCGAACGCACCCGCCGCATCCTCACCGACGACGCACTGGCCGCCCGAATGAGCAAGGCTTCCCGCGAACGCGCGCTTGAACTATTCGACGAGACGGCTATCGTACCGATGTACGAAGCGCTCTACCAGCGCACCATCGAACGGGTGCACCGATCAAAGTGATCAAGCAAGGTAATCGAATTCGGTGATCCGATCAGGGCGGCGCTTAGTAGAGGGAAAAGCCTGGAATATAGTCGTCCCAGTGCGGGATATAGTCCAGGCCTTCCTTCGCCAGCTGATATTCGGTGCCGGCTACCCACGCAAACGCCAGCCCGACCCATAGCCCACAAAGCAGGCTTTCGATAGGGGTGAACATCGTCAGAAAGAACAGGCCATAACAGAAGCCGAACAGAGCGCCTTCGATAAAGGCTAGCCGGGCCGTAGGATGAAACAGGGGAGGCCGCGCGTCGACGCCGAGTCGCCACAACAGACGAAAATGCGCCGGCGCCGCCACCCAGGGAGAGATACCGGCCGCTTCCGCTTCACGAACGAAAGCCGCCACTTTATCCCGGTGCATCATGCGATTGGAGGGGGCAAGTCGCGATAGTACGGTGGGGAGGTAGGGGCCTCCCTATGGTATCGGCCGGAGCATCCAACATCTTGAATGCCCCGGCCTCCGACTATACTCCCAGACCTTCACCGCGAAACGTCCCTTACCGCTTACGTCCGGAACAGGTACTGGAATTTGAAGAAGATCTGCCGCTCGGTCTGCACATAAAACCGCGCTTCACCCGGGTTGCGCCCGTTGAACGAATCGAATCCGTGTGTCGACCCGATGTAAAATGCCGAGAACGGGTTGATCCGGTAGGTCAGCAACGGATCGACATCCAATCGATCGGAGAACTCGTTGTATTGCGCTACCGCGCGCAACGACAGCTGACGTGTGAACTGATAGGTCGTCCGCAGACGGGCAATATAGCCGTCAAAAAAGGCCTCGCCCGTCTCCAGATCGGTCAGCCGCGAAAAGCTGATCTGGGGTGACAGCCGGAGTCGCGCCGTCGGACGAACGGTGGCGTACGCACTCAGGTTCAGGCTCTTTCCGATCTCAGGTGTATCCACGTTCCGGGCGATGTCCCGGCCGCCCTCATAACTCATCCCCAGGCTGACAGGCTCGCTGAAGTTGCTTTCCAGTTCCAGGTTCAGGCTCTTCAGCCCGTCGAAAGCAACCCCTCTAAACCGTTCCCATGAATAGGTGTACCCTGCGAAAAGGAAGGTCTGCCGCTTCATCTGCGTGAACACACTGGCACGAACAAATTCCTCCTTCTGAAGGCCGCCGTAATTCCACTGCCGCATGGCCTGGACGCGCGGGCCGATCCGGTCGATCAACTCGATTTTCTTGGGGAAGAAGTTAAACCCCTGCATGAGAAACAGGCTGCGTGCGTCATTCTGGTTGACAAATCCGTTGTCCGCCCGGAATGTCGGACTGTATTGTTCGTATTCCACATAGGTAAACGCGTTGCGGCTTTCGCGACTCAGGGTCGTGGAGATCGCCGATCCGCCGTAGGACTCGCCGTCGAGGCCCAGGGTGTGCCGGCCGCCGGCGAATGTCACGTCGTTCAGCCCCTCCGAAAGCTCCGGCGCATCCGCCTCGACCGTCTGGCTCAGGACGACCTGGCTCTGGATGCGGTAATACTTCAAGAACCGCAACGACGCGTCCAGTGCCACCGTCGAGCCGGCTCCGCCGTTGTCGAGCCGGCGATCCGTCACCAGGGCGCCCACGTTGGAGTTGTTCGGGAAGGTCCGCATGGCGCGGACGATATTCGACCAGCTCTTGCCACCCTGCAACAACTCGCTGCTCTCCTCTGAAGGCAACAGGAGCGGCGAGGTGTTATCCCTCGCGCCGATGTACGCCACGTTGGTCGATCCGAACTGCCCCGTAAGCTTGCTGGCCACGATCGGGTCGTTGATCGATCGGGTGTAGACGGTCTGAACCGGCGTATCAAACAGATCACTCCCTTCCTGGAAGAACGGCCGGCGCTCGGGGAAAAAGAGGGCAAAGGTGGAATTGACATCGATCTGGGCGACGTCGGCCTCGATCTGGCTGAAGTCTGGATTCACCGACAGATCCGCCGTCAGGGCCGACGTGAAACCGTATTTCAGATCCAGCGAGGGCTCGGCCGTCACCTTGTCGTTAGTAAACCCCGCATCGGGATCTGCCGGGACGGTGAGCGCGCCGGCCTGCGACCCGGTGAGTCCGGGCATGATTTCGAGATTTCCGCCCGACTTCACGCTCTGGATGCCTTCGATGTAGCCATACTGACACGTCCAGCACGGATCGTCGCGATCCACGGCGGCCCAGGTGTACTGGCTCCGGCTGGAACGCGGGTGGGTGATCCAGAACGTGGCGCGCCAGGTTTGGATATCGCCGGCCTGGAAGCGGAGGCTGCGAAACGGGATCGCCATCTCCACTTGATAGCCTTCGTCCGTGATTCGGCCCTCGGACTTATAGATAAGATCGAAACCCAGATCCTCGTTGTCGGTCGTGATTCGCGTATCACCCTGGATTCCATAAGGATTGGACGCGATAAAATACACTTCACGCCCATCTCCCCGCGTATCGAGCAAGAATCCCACATAATCATCCTGCCAGATGTTATCGCGATCGCTCATGTTCGCCCGGATCTGCGTCGGGTCGTCCTCGATCACAAACGCCACATACAGGTGCTGCTCGTCGTAGGTCAGGTAGGAGCGGACATCGATCGACGGCCGGCCCTTTTCCACCGGGAAGAATTCAGAGAAGTTCTGCGCAATTGCCGCCGACCGCCAGCCGGAGTCGTTCAGATCGCCGTCCACGACGATCTCACCCTGCATGCGATCTATGGCGAGCCGTGGAAACTCGTTGGGCACAAACGTATCGCTGGCCCGGGCCTCGCCGGTCCCGTTCACCGCGGGAGACTGAGGTTGCGCCTGCACAGGCAGCGCCAGGAGTAGAAAGGCCGTCCCAAGGAAGAGTCGTAGTAGAGTGGTCATGCGGTGCCGTGAATTACCTTCCCCCGCGCATCCGGGGAAGAAGTGAGCAAATGCTATAATACTAGCACCAACTACGGGGCGGGTTTCGGGAAGGTTACAACCGCCGCGAATGTTTTTTGGAACGGCTGAAGAAATGGCCGAACCGCGCCAACTGGAGAGAGAGGACGATCAGGCGTTGATCAGGAAGGGATTCTCCGTACGTTCGCGGGCGATGGTTGTGGCCGGTCCGTGGCCCGGGTAGACAACGACGTCGTCGCCGAGGGGGATCAGTTTCTGGAAAATGGAAGCCATGAGCTGAGGGAGGGAGCCCTTCCAGAGGTCGGTCCGGCCGATGGAATCGCGAAACAGTACATCGCCGGAGACGACGAAACGGTTTTCGGCATCAAAGAAGCAGATCGAACCCGGGGAATGACCCGGGATATGCAGGATCTGCCAGGTGGCCGCGCCGAGGGTCACGGTATCGCCCTCGTCGAGGAAGCCGGCCGGCTCCGGGGGTGTTTCCATGGGGATGCCAAACGACGCGGCCTGTTCGACGGCGCGGGCGATCAGGATGGCATCCGACCGATGCAACGCATACCCCACGCCCAGGGCCTTGCAGAGCGCCGCGCACCCAAACAAGTGATCCAGATGCGCATGCGTCAACAGGATCCGGCCAATGTGGATGCGTTCGGTGTCGAGATACGTAAGAACCGTCTTGATCTCGCTGGCCCGCTGGCAACTGGGGTCGATCAGAATCCCCTCCTCGCCCTCGCTGAAGACATAACAGTTGGTCAGAAACGGATTAAACGCAAAGGAATGGACGTTCATCGATCGAGGCCATTGGGATGTAGGTGGATCTGGCGGGCCGGCGTTCGGTGGAACGCTTTACGTCGAGTGAGTTCCGCGAATTATCGGGGCGTCCTCGAACCTTCCCAAAACGCCGGCGTTTTTTACCCATATGACTGACACAAGCGTCTTTTTCATAGTCCTGGTCGTCGGGCTATTTCTGCTCGACTACTATGTGTTCATCCACTGGAAACGATTCGCGCGGGCCTACAGGAAGCTGCGATGGACACGGCCTGCGTACGTGGTGGCGATGGTGAGCATGCCGTTCACCCTGCCGGCGTATTTCGCCTTCTACCGGTGGTGGGAGGTGGAGCCCAAGCTATTTCGCGCGCTCTTCTTCGGCGTGTGGGTGACCTATTACCTGCCGAAAGTCCTCATTGCGCTGGCGCTGCTGATCAAGGACCTGGCGCACTTCGTAACCTGGCTTTTCCACTGGTTCCAATTGCAACTGAGCCCCGCGCCTGTTCCCGCCGAAGCCGCCGTAACGGTGGCGCCGTCGCTGGATCTGACGGACATGAAGCGGATGGGCCGGCGGGCGTTCATGCGGCAGATGGGCTGGTCGGCCGGCTCGGTCCCCTTTGTCATCACCGGGTACGGCGTGTTTCGTTCGTTATACGACTTCCAGGTGCATCGGATCACCCTCCCTATACCCTCCCTCCCCGCCTCGCTCGACGGGCTGACCATCGCCCAGTTGTCCGACCTCCACGCCGGCTCGTTCTTCAGTGAGCGCCCGATGAACGAGGCGGCATCGCTGACGCAGGCGTTGCGCCCGGACATGATCGTCATCACGGGCGATTATGTCAATCGAGACGACGCAGAGTTCGACCGCATCGCACCGGGGCTTCGCCTCCTCAAGGCAGACCTCGGGGTCTATGGCTCCCTCGGCAACCATGACCACTACGCCAACGTCGACGCCGTCGCGCAGCGCGTCCGGGCGGCGAATGTCGACCTCCTCGTCAACGCCAACCGCACGTTCGAAATCGACGGCGCCCGCCTGAACCTGATCGGCACTGACAACACCGGCTTCAACCAGCATTTTGCCGACATGCCAAAGGCGCTGGCCGGCCTCGCGGTGCCGGAGCCGGGTGCCCAGCTATCTATCTTGATGGCGCACGACCCCACCTACTGGGATTCGTACATCCGACAGCACGTTCCCTTTATCGACCTGATGCTGAGCGGCCATACCCACGGCGGCCAGATCGGGCTCGAGCTTGGCCCCCTCCGCTGGAGCCTGGCGCGTGTAGCCTACAACCGATGGGCCGGCCTGTACGCCGAAAACCGCCCCGACGCAGGCGACCCGCACTACCTCTACGTGAACCGCGGTCTGAGCACGGTTGGCCCGCCCCTCCGCCTTGGCATCCGGCCTGAAATTACCCTGCTTACCCTGCGGCGGACCCCGGCATGAAACGGATCCATCTGCAGATCCTGCGCATGTTTCCCGGTCCATTCCTGGGCTGGCTCGGCACGCTCATCTTCCTGCTGGTCATGCAGTTCCTGATCCGGTACCTGCCCGATCTCGTGGGCAAGGGGCTGCCGCTCGGCGTGATCGGCGAGATCATTGCCTACAACCTGGCCTACATGGTTGTGCTGGCCGTACCCATGTCTGTCCTCATCGCCAACCTGATGACCTTTGGCCGGCTGGCCGAAACCAATGTCTACACGGTGCTCAAAAGCTCCGGCGTCTCCGTGCCGCAGCTCATCTGGCCGATGGTGCTGCTCGGCCTCGTGATCACGGCCGGCATGTGGAAATTCAACAGCGAGGTGCTCCCCGCCGCCAACTTCCGAGCCAGCAGCCTGTGGAAGGATATCCGACGCAAACAGCCGGGGTTCGAACTCACGGCCGGCGTCTTTTATGACGGGATCAACGACTACAGCATCCTCGTGCACGACATCCCGCCGGATTCCAACGAACTGATCGACATTACGATCTTCGACTACTCCGACAAGTCCGTCCAGCAGGTGCTGATCAAGGCCGCCCGGGGCCGGCTCATGTCCAGAAACCAGGGAAACGGCGTCGACCTGTTGCTCGAGGATGGCGAGATGCACCGGGTACTGAATCCCCAGGGCCGCGTTCAGGAAGACAGGTATGAACGACTCACCTTCGACCGCCACCGGCTCAGCTTCGACCTCAGCGAATTCAGCTTCGAACGGAGCGACCCGGACGATGCCTATCGGACGGATCGCACAATGCGCAGCGAAGAGATGATCGGGTATGTGGACTCTCTCGAAGCGAGCATCGCGGAACGCTCGGCGTCTCTGCTGAAAGTGGGAATGCGCTGGATGCGCGATTCGCTTTATGCCCCGACTGACGCGCCGGTCGGCCTTCCGGATCCGCTGGACACCACGCGCGCCTACGCCGGCGACCGATTCGCCCTGCGCGGACTGACCGAGCAGCAGGTGAAGCAGGTGTATGACAGTGCGCTTGGAACCCTCCGGGCCGACCGTTCGGTCGTCGAGCAGATCAACCGAAGCATCGACTCCGAGAAACAACGCGCCGACAAATACCGGGTGGAGATCCACAAGAAATACTCGATCGCCGCCGCCTGTCTGATCTTCGTCCTCATCGGCGCCCCGCTCGGCCTGAGCATGCGTCGCGGCGGTCTGGGCGTGGTCGGCGCCATGGCCGTGGGCATCTTCCTCTTTTACTGGGTGACACTGGTCCAGGGCGAAAAGCTGGCCGATCGCGGCATGCTCATTCCATGGGTAGGGATGTGGGGCGCCAATATCGTAATGACTATCTTGGGCGCCGGCCTGTTGGGCTACGTCATGCTCGACCTCAAGGCGCGTCCGCTGTTCCGGCGTGCGGCCTGAACCTGACCCGTTCGCATCGCCCGACTATGCTTTACCTCGTCCCAACCCCTGTCGGCAACCTCGAAGACATCACGCTGCGCGCGTTGCGTGTGCTCAAGGAGGTGAACCTGATCGCCTGTGAGGACACCCGCACATCCGGCATTTTACTCGATCATTTCGGCATCACGACGGCTCGCACCAGTTACCACGACCACAACGAGCGGCACAAGGCGCCCCAGCTCATCGCGCGCATGCAGGCTGGCGATACCGTCGCCCTGGTCACGGACGCCGGCACCCCCGGCATTTCCGACCCCGGCTTTTACCTCGTCCGTGCCTGCCACGAGGCCGGCCTGCCCGTCGTGGCGCTCCCGGGACCCACAGCTTTTGTCCCGGCACTTGTGGCCAGCGGTCTGCCGGCCGATCGATTTGTATTCGAAGGGTTTCTACCGGCCAAAAAAGGGCGCAAAACGCGTCTACTTGCCCTTCAGCCCGAAACACGTACGATCATCTTTTACGAGTCGCCTCACCGATTGGCGAGGATGCTGGAGCAGCTTCGCGAGACGTTTGGCGACGAGCGGCAGGCCGCCGTGGCGCGCGAACTGTCGAAGAAGTTCGAGGAGGTTCGCCGCGGCACCCTCGCCGAGTTGCTCGCGCACTATGGCGCGCAGGAAAAAGTACGCGGCGAATGCGTGGTCGTCGTGAGCAGCCGCGGCCGTGAAGCGCGTGCGCAGCCCGAAGAATCCGATGAGGAGTACTGATTCATACGAAGCGCGCGGGCCGGCGCGTTAAGGCTGGACCCGCCCCGGGCAACTTCACCCGTTGTTCGGGCGTTGGATGCGCGGACCTGAACCGCCGGCTGATACCGGCCGGCGTCAACGCGGTCCGCGCACGCCCGATATCGACGACGTACGTCCCACCCATTCCGAAAACTGGACCGCTCCGGCCACCGCACGCATGAACTGGAATAAAACCGAACGCATCCTGGCCGCATTCGTCTTTCTCTGGGCGCTCGTGTTGTATCTGGCGACCGTATCACCGACGGCATCGTTCTGGGATTCGGGCGAGTTCATCGCCATCGCCAATCAGCTCCAGGTGTCGCACCCGCCGGGGGCACCGTTTTATATGTTAATCGGCCGGCTCTTTTCGATGTTTGCTTCGCCGGCCTATGTGGCGCTCGCCGTGAACCTCGTATCGGTGCTTTCCAGCGCGCTCACCGTGCTGCTGACGTTCCTCATCATCGTGCGCATCGCCCGGGAGTGGCAGCCGGCGGATCGGGAACAGACGATTCAGGATCACATCACCGTATGGGCCGGTGGCCTTATCGGCGCACTCACCTACGCGGCGACCGACTCGTTCTGGTTCAACGCTGTCGAATCGGAAGTGTACGCCATGTCGATGTTCTTTACAGCCGTCGTCGTGTGGCTCATCATGAAGTGGAGCGAACTCGCTCGCCAGGAAGAGGCCCAGTTCGCCGGCAAACACCAGCATCCGTTCGGCCTGAGCGCCAACCGGTACCTGATCCTGATCGCATACATGTTCGGCCTGGCCATCGGGGTGCACCTGCTCAACCTGCTGGCGGTTTTCTTCGTCGCACTCATCTTTTTCTTCCAGGAGTTTGAGAGGCGGGACTGGTCGAAAGGCCAACGCGTCGTCGGCCTCCTGGTCACTGGCGTCGTTTCGGTGCTCATCTTCCTGTTGATTTACCCCGGCATGATCCAGTGGCTGCCATCGTTGATCGGGGATAGCGGGGCTCCGATATTCTTTACGGTAGCGTTGATCCTGGCGGTCGTCGCCGGCATCTATGTTACCCAGAAACGCCAGATGCAGGTGCCCAACCTGGCGTTCTTGTATGTCGCGATGGTACTGATCGGCTATACGACCTACGCGCTCATCTTCATCCGCAGCGCGGCCAACCCGCCGATCGACGAAAACGACCCCGAGACCGTCGAGGCCATCGTTTCCTACTTGAAGCGTGAGCAATACGGAGATACCCCGCTATTAAAGGGTTCGACGTACGACAACGCCACGGCGAAGATCAACTACGACGAGGAAACCCTTTTCCCCCGCCGGCACTCCCCGGCCCCACCGCATCTCGCGTTTTACGCGCAGTTCGACTCCGACTGGGATTTCTTCTGGGAGTACCAGGTCCGGGATATGTATTTCCGCTACTTCCTCTGGAATTTCTCGGGGCGCGGGAGCGACGAGCAGGACGCGCCGGCGATCACGGGGATCAGCGCGATTGACCACCCCGATTACGGGCCCGATCGATTCGTCCAGACCCCGAGCGAGCGTGAAAGCCGCAATGCCTATTTCATGCTTCCGCTCCTGCTGGGTCTGTTCGGTGCCATCTTCCACTTTATGCGGGACTGGCGTCGCGCCTTCAGCGTCTTCATCCTCTTCTTCGTTACCGGCATCGGCATCATCCTGTACCTCAACCAGACGCCGATGCAGCCGCGGGAGCGGGACTACTCCTATGTGGCCAGCTTTTTTGCCTTCACGCTCTGGATCGGCATCGGAGCGACGGGCATCCTGCAGCTGGTGCGCGAATCGATGGAGAAGTCGATGCGCGACGGCGCGAGCAAGGCGGTGCTGATCGGCCTTGCGTTGCTGCTCTTCGGCGCGGTTCCGCTGTGGATGACGATCGAGAACTACCATGATCACGATCGTTCGGGCAACTACGTCGCCCCGGAGTATGCGTACAACATGCTGATGAGTGTCGCCGACGACGCGATCCTTATTACTAACGGCGACAACGACACCTTCCCGCTGTGGTACCTCCAGGAGGTTGAGGCCGTCCGGCGAGACGTTCGGGTTGTCAACGTATCGCTACTGAATACCCCGTGGTACATTAAGCAGCTCAAGAATCAATCCTCCCGCGATTCAGCGCCGTTGCCGTTTTCGAAGACGGATGAGGAAATCGACAAGCTGAACATCCGCCCCTGGCAACCGGGCGACGTCAGCCTGCCGGTAAATATCGATGCCCTGCTCCAGAACAGCGAGGTGCCGCTGGCGCTCGATGAGGACAGCAAGTTTGAAAGCCCGATGACCTGGACGCTCCAGGGCCGGCCGTATGACGAGCGCTTCAACCTGCTTTATATATCGGACCTGGCGCTCTACGACATTCTCCTTACAAACGCCGAAAACAATTGGGAGCGACCGTTTTATTTTGCCGTGACGGTCAGTTCGGACGGCCTGATGGATCTCGACAACTACTTCCAGCTCGAGGGCCAGGCGTTCCGAGTGGTTCCGATCAAGCACAACGAGCAGCTCGGACGCGTCGTCCCGGGCATCACGCCCGAGCGGTTGCGCACATTCAAGTTTACCGGCCTGAACGACCCCGAGGTGTATTTCGACGAGAACGTGCGCCGAATGGTCGACAATTACAGGAACATCTTCGCCACGACCGCCCAGACGCTCGGCGAAGCCGGCGACCGTACGCAGGCCATCGGATTGATGGATCGGCTGCTGGACGAAGTCCCGTTCCAGACGATACCCGGGACGCCCCAGTCCTACCTGGTCGTTGCCCGCGCCCTTCAACTGATTGGCGACCCGGAGCGCGCCATTGAAGTCTGGAAGAACGCCGAGCCCGTTGTACTGGACCAGTTGCAGCGCGCTCAGACGCGCCGGCAGGTCGACTCCCTCATCCGCTTCATCCAGATGATCCAGCTCGGCTATATCGAGGTGAGCGACTTCGAGGCCGCGTCCGCCTTCAGCGACCGCATCGCCGAAGCCCTCAACGACAGCATCTACCGCCAGACGCCCGAGCAACTGCGCGCGGAACGCGATCGGCTCTTTGCCCCCGATACGGCCTCCACCCCATGATCAGACCCACCTCACAAAGGCCAAATCTCAGTAAGCGTCTACTTACTGAACCCATATGGAGATTTTTCTAATTTTCTCCGGATTTACGATCAAATATTTGCAGAGATGTTGCTTTTTCAGGTTGACATAAAGGCGCACAGGGTTCTATAATGCGAGTTCCGGCACTAAAAATGCCGACAACCCTGAACTCCAACCTATCACCCAGCGCCAGGGGCCGAAGCTCATCTGTATGCGCCTGGCGCGCGCAACGTCAAACGTAGAAGGAGGCTTTCTATGTCTGTTCAGACCGGTGTCGTCAAGTGGTTTGACGCGAAGAAAGGCTATGGCTTCATCCTCCACCCGGACGATGGCAGCGATATCTTCGTGCACTACTCTCAGATCGACTCAAGCAAGCGATTCAAAACCCTCAGGACGGGTGAAGTGGTCTCGTTCGATCTCGTCAATGGCCCCAAGGGCTTACACGCCCATAATGTGATGGCTTTTGGCGACGAGAACGAAGAGACGGAAGAAGGCGCGATGCTCGCGCACGACGAAGCGCACTGATCGCGCGAATCGTGCCCTCACACGGGCCTGATTCGCGCGACCTCGCCGGCATCCCCCACGACTCCAGGTGCCAGGCGTGCCCGCACTAGGCGCGGCAACGTGGCTTCTTCCCAGGCTTCATCCTCTTGTGCGTACGCACTGAAGGCCTCGCCCGACGATCCGTCGGGTCGCTGGCGATTTGTATCGTCAACCTACCCTCGCGTGGGGTCAGGCGTGGCGCCTTTGTGCCCGCCACGCATTCCAATACGCGTGACGTTTGGCTTTCACGCGTTGTATTTCCACGGCGCAGCCCCTATTTTGCCGCGGCTGCCGGATCGGCCGTTCGAAGGCAGTTTCACATTCACGGCAAGAACCACGTGGTACGGAATCGATGAGTTTTTCCTTTTCCGACGGGGATATGAATCGTATCGCCGCGGTGCTGGGTGTGACGCCCAAATACGATGGTGCCCTGGTACGAATGGAGCTGTTCGACGATGAGAGCGGGCGTACGCTGGCGCTGGAACTGCTGCGCGAACTGGCCCTGCCGGCCGATCTCATCAAAGATCAGCCGGCAAACCTCGTATCTGTTTATACTTCAGGGTCTTTTCTTCAGCTGCAGGGATGCACTGGCTTCATCGCCAGCGAGGAACTGGGCGAGGTGATCTTTGTCGCCCGTCGCGCCGGGACCACGAGCGGCCTCGTCGTCGAGCGCCAGGCCGGCGCCTCCCTCTTCGCGCATGTCGACGAGCGCCTGCTCTCGACCGACTTCGAGAAGCTGCCGCCCGAGATGATCATGAGCAGCGTCGCCCTCTCACTCGCCGAAACCCTCTTCAACGACCTGGGCTAATCCGCCCAACCGTGTGACACGCCCTCCTTCGCACTGGCTCGAACTCATCCACGCCCACCCTTCCCTTCGCCTCGACGAAGCACGTCTTGTTGCCCTGGTAGAGGCCGTGGTCGATGATACAGACCGCACCTTCGAATCACTCGGCGTCATCCTCGCCGACCGTGAGACCGTGCTCGAGCTCAATCAGACCTTCCTCCAGCACGACTACCCGACCGACGTCCTCTCCTTCCTTCTGGAAGCGGACGACGGCGCATCGCCACTCCAGGGCGAAATCTACGTGGACCTCGACACCGCCTCCGAAAGGCACGAGGAGTTTGGCTCTTCCTTCGAGGATGAAGCCTTTCGATACGTCATCCATGGCCTGCTCCATCTCCTCGGCTACGAGGACGACTCAGATGCCGCCAAGCAGCAGATGCATGACCTCGAAAACAGGTACCTCGGCCGCCCGTGAAGAAAGTGCAACAAAGTCGTCACGCCAGTGACCAACTTCTGCACGCAACCTTCATTTGCGCCGTACCAGGGGCATTCCTGAGTGCCCTCATTTCCAGACAGCCTCTCCCCCCCTAACGCCCCCCCTTTTTTTCAGCGTAACAATTTCTTATCGTTCCTTCACAGCGTCTTCAAATACCTTCCTTTACACCACATCATATCCAGGAGGTTACTTATGGACACCAGAATCACGGCACGGCACTTCAGCGCTACCCCTAAACTGAAAGACCATGTGAACATGCGGCTGTCGAAGTTGGAGCGGTACTACAACGGCATCACCGACGCCCATGTGGTGTTGAGCTTGCCGAGTACCGGGAGCGTCAGTAAGTCCGCTGAAATCACCGTGCAAGTGTATCGGCAGGCACTGACCGCTCAGGATCGCGCCTCTACCTTCGAAGAAGCTGTTGACCGTTGCGTCCTCCGTCTTCGCCGGCAAGTGCTGAGGTATAAAGACAAGCTTCGCGGGAATTAATCGCCTCCGCCTCCCTGCTTTCACGCCGGCGTGACGCCGGCATCCGCTCACCACACGGCAGATTGCAGGATGTACTGGTCTTTATCGCCTCGCTGGCGAATCACACCCTGCATCCTGCAATCTGCCGTAACTCCTCGCCTCGCCTCGCCTCGCCTCGCCTCGCCCGCCGCCCCTTCTCCGGCCGCACTCAGGCCATTTTCCGACAGGCTTTCACCACGCGTTTGACCACATCGGCTGACTGGATAATATAGAAATGGACACAGGGGAGATCGGAGTTCATCAACTCCTCTACCTGCCGGAGTGCCCATTCCACACCGATATCGACCACATGCTCGGGCCGGGCGGCCTCCACTTCAGCGGCCAACGCTTCGGGAATTTCCAGGTAGAACTTGCTCGGCAGCGACTGTAGCTGCGCCTTGCTGGTCAGGATTTTCAGCCCCGGGATGATGGGCACGGTGATACCCACCTCGCGGCAGCGTTCGACGAAACCGAAGTAGTGCCGGTTGTCAAAAAACATCTGCGTCGTCACGAACTCGGCGCCGGCATCCACTTTCCGTTTCAGATTGAGGATGTCCCAGGTGATGTTCGGTGCCTGAAAATGCTTTTCCGGATAAGCAGCCACCCCCACACAGAATTCGGTGGGCGTGGCGTCCATGATATCCTCCATGTAGTGGCCGTGGTTCATCTCCTGTATCTGCCGCACGAGGTCCACCGCATACTCATTCACCGTCCGGTCCGGCGCCACACGTTTCTGATACTCGGACGTATCGCCGCGCAACGCCATGACGTTCTGGATACCCAGATAATTCAACTCGATCAGGGCATCCTCCGTTTCTTCCCGTGTAAACCCCATGCACAACAGGTGGGGTACGGGCTCGATATTGTAGCGATGTTTGATCGCCGCGCAGAGACCAAGGGTGCCCGGGCGTTTACGCTTGACGTGCCGGCGCCATACCCCCGTGGGCATTTCTTCGTAATACACCTGCGCCGAGTGACTCGTGACATCGATAAACGGCGGCTCAAATTCTACCAGATCCGATACGATCCGCATGATTTGCTGGGCGGAGCTGCCTCGTTTGGGCGGTACGATCTCGTAGGAAATGAGTGTTTCCGAAGTACGGTCGAGGATTTCACTGATCTTCATGCGGCCATCAGGATTAACGATACAGGACTTGGCGCATCCTGTAAAATATCATAGCTTGGGGGCCCGGACGAGATCCGTGACTCCGGCATCTCACTGCACCTGGCGATGCCACGTGTAACCAGCAACCCTTTCTTCTGTTCGATGAACGCTATCGTCTTTGCCACGGAACAGGAGGCTCGCCCCTTCCTCAAAAAGTACGAACGGGGTCGGTTCGATGGCCTCGAGGAAGGAGAAATCGTGCGGGATGACGCGCTTGTGGTCACGATCACGGGCATGGGCAAGATAAAAGCCGCGCTGCGAACCGACCAGATGCTGCGTGGTCACCGGGTGCGCCGGCTCATCCATGTCGGCACCTGCACCGCCCTCACGACCGACCTGGCCATTGGCGACCTCGTAGCGGCCGATCAGGTCTTCGAGGGCGACCGGATCGAATTATCCGCCCCCACCTATCCGCGTATGCCTCTCGATGTCTTCGATGCCTCGATGAAGCAGGGGACACTGGTGACACAGGATCACACGCCACAGGATGAGAAGGAGCGGACCTACTGGCAACGCATCGCCCAGATCAGCGACATGTCCGGCTACGCGGTCGCCTATGTCTCCGCCACCTACGGGGTGCCCTGTTTTATCGTCAAGGCCATCGCCGGCTACCTCTTCGGCCAGGACGACAACTTCCAACGCTCCCTGGAGCGGGCCCACGAATCGATCGGGGACTTTCTCATGCGGCGTGCTGTCGGGTAAACGAACTCGGTTCAGGTATACGCACGGAGCATAAAAAACACCAGGACTCCGGTGACCGACACGTACAACCAGAGCGGCAGGGTTATCCGCGCCCATCGGGGATGGAGGTCGAACCGACCCTTGAGTGCAAAAAAAGCGGTGATCAGCGCCAGGGGGAGCACGGCGACCGAAAGGATGATGTGGCTGATCAGGATGCCGAAGTAGACCGGCCGAATGAGACCTTGCCCGGGAAACGGCGTATCGCCGTGGAAATAGTGGTAGATCAGGTAGCTCACCAGGAACAGGCCCGAGAAGATGAACGCTCCGAACATGAAGCGCCGATGGGATTCCCGATCACGCCGGCGGATAAACACGTAGCCCACCACCAGGCACACGGCGCTCATTGAGTTCAACAACGCGTTCACAGCCGGGAGGAACGCCACATCGACAGCCCCGTCCGCCGCGGGTTCGTTGAAGTAGATCAGCCAGATCAAAAACCCGCTGGCGGCGAGACTCGCCAACAGGATCATTCGGATAGCGCTGTTGCCGGCCGCTCGGGATTCTATCATATGGAATACCTGTCTAAATCTGCAGTATGCCCCGCAGATATACACGGAGCGACGTTGCAAGTGCCTCGCCCCTCTTTAAGAGTTCGTGCGAAGCTGCCGATTGTATCGGGTACACTGTGTAGCATACAAACCCGGGGAACCCATGTCGGCCGCGCCATCGAATATCTTGAAGCCAGGTACTAACGAATTCGAAATCATCGAATTTGCCCTGGGTCATACGTCCGAAGAAGGCGAAGAGATCATACAATCCCTTGCACTCAACGTGGCGAAGGTGCGGGAAATCATCCCGCTACCCACTCTGACACGCCTTCCCCAGATGCCACCCGGGGTCTGCGGGATTACACACCTCCGTGATCGTATCATTCCCGTGATCGACCTCGGGTTC
Source organism: Rhodothermales bacterium (assembly GCA_041738655.1). Taxonomy (GTDB): domain Bacteria; phylum Bacteroidota; class Rhodothermia; order Rhodothermales; family JAHQVL01; genus JAWKNW01. Next base: position 19,677 of record JBGSPJ010000017.1, read on the forward strand.
TTCCTGTATGGCCAGGAACGACTCTCGAAAGCAGAACACCTGATCGTCAGCGAATTTAACGGTACTCGACTGGGTCTGGTGATCGATTCCGTCAAACGAATCCATCGTTTGAGCTGGCAGACCTTTAAACCACCGGAATCCCTCAAGGGCGTTGACCCCGGCTGCGATTCCATCGTCGGCATCCTCACAGTGGACGACCGGACGATCATGATGATCGACATCGAGCGGATTCTCGCCGAAATCCACCCGAAACTGGCGTTTGTCAACACTTCAGACGTACCGGCGGACTTCGGCACCCCGTACCGCGTGGTGACCGTGGAGGACTCCGCCATTATCCGCAGGCTCATCCATAAGGAACTCAACTCGGTCGGCTTCCAAATCATCTCGATTAACGATGGGCAAGAGGCGTGGGACCTACTCCAGACCTACGCCAGGCGCGTAACCGAGGGCGAGTCGCTATCCGATATGGTCAATCTGATCATCACCGATATCGAGATGCCGCGCATGGACGGGTATACCCTGACCAAGCACATCAAGAGCCACGAGATCCTGAAACGGATTCCTGTGGCGATCTTCTCCTCGATGATCAGCGACGACAACCTCCACCACGGCGAACTCGTTGGCGCCGACGCACAGTTAACCAAGCCTCAGATTACCGAGTTGCTGGACTGTACGCGCACGTTGCTTTCCGGTAAAAAAGTAGAGCCCCAGCTCGTTTGAACGAACCGGGGCTCGGGACCGAAGGTCAGCCTACGTCGATTACTTCACCGAGTGCATAACGCCTTTCATGAGCGCGAAGTGCCCCGGGAACGTGCAGATGAACGGGTAGTCGCCGGCCGGCGGGGCCGAAAATTCGACCGATTTGGCCTCACCGGGCATAGCGATGGCTGTCGAAAAGAGGACAGCATCGCTCTCTGGCACATAATTCTTGGCCGCACCGGCCTGCATGCCGGCCATGCCCACCGCATTGATGTCTGACGCCGGCTTGAGAACGACCACATTGTGCTGCATGGCCGGGCTCTTGGCCGAGTTCTTCATGGTGAGTTTCACGGTCGTCCCCTCCTTCACCGTAAACTCGGTCGTGGCGAACTGCATCGCATCCCCGACCGGTTCGATGACGATTTCCTGGACCAACTCATCGCTCACAGCAACAACCGGGATCGCTTCTATGTCACCAGTCAGAGCCGGTGTTTGAGAAGCGGGTTCACGGGTACAGGCGCCAAGGGCGAGCAGCGATACGAGTACAAGTATATGGTTCTTTTTCATGATTGCACCAAGGTGTGATACCTAAACCTTCGCCTCGTGATTCGAGCATCTAGTCCAGGTGTTGTTGTGGAAGTGGTTTCCGCACTCCCAGTAGCGTGAGTACAACGGTCGAGGCCATCAAACAGGCGCCCACGACCATATGCGATGTATTCAGCACGACCTGGAGTCCGCTCCGCCCGATGCCCGCTTCTTGCAGGAGGACCGCATAGGCAAAAAACCCCAGACCGATCTGAACCACCAGTAACGTGGCCAAAATTCCCGACATAGTGTGCAACAGCGTCCCCCGCTCGGTCGAACGCCGGACCCAGCGAATCACCATGAAGAGGACGCCGAATACCAGGAAGGCGCCAGTCATGTGGATCATCGCCAGGGCGACATCCACACCCTGGCCTACATGACGGAGGACGGCGCCGAGGACCACTTGCCCGTAGAGCGCTGTGGCCGGCAGCCAGAAGTAGCGGCGCAGCATATCACCGGACTCCCCTTCCGCCGGCCCATCCCCGTTGATCCACGCCGGCGTCGTAAACACCCAGAGGCCCGCAAGCAGCGAGAAATAGAGCTGGGCCACACAGGCGTGTACGACCGCGAGGTTCAGGGATTGCCACACCACGCGAAGACCACCGAGCGTTCCCTGGACGATTACCAGAAAAAGTGCCACCACCCCGAGGTACTTCATCCACCGCCGCGGATCGGCATACCAGGTCCAGCCGGCCAGGATTGCAGTACAGAAGCCAACAAGCATACCCAGCAGCCGGTGGCCATGCTCGGCCAGGACCGGAGGAATGGCATACCACTCGGGCATCGGGTTGAGGGGGTGGTACGAATCGAACGAGGTGGGCCAATCCGGCACCGCAAGCCCGGCGTCGATACTGGTAACTACGGCGCCCCAGGACAGGAGCGTGATGGTACAGCCCAGGGTGAACAGCGTAAACCGCCGGCGTCGGCGTAGTTTGGGAGAGAGAGACGAGGCCTGATCGGGCATGAGCGGCACAATGGGTACGGGTCGCGAAGCGGGCGAATCGAGATCGAAGGTCCGGAGCAGATCCTGTTGGCAACAACGAGACCTGCGGAGGGCTGTTCCGTTAAAAGCCGTTGAAGGGCTAGCGCGGGTGCCGGGCGATACGCACGATCGCCACTCCATCGATGGCAACCTGCAAATCAAACGAGACGGAGTCCGCCACGGTAATGCCGGCAAGAAGCGCGGTGTCCATCACAGCAAAGTGCATCGACATAGCGTCCATGTACCCCGGAATATCTCCATGATCGATCTGAACAAACTGTCGTGACGGCGTGATGCGTTCGACGACGCCGGCGCCCGAAAAAATTTCTGGTCCTGAACGCGCGTTGCCCGAATCGGAAGGGCCGCAGGAGGCACCGGCCACCATCAGTAGACCGGTAGTCAGCGTCACAAGGGGAAAAGCAGAGCGAAGGGGCATTGGGAGGCGATGGGGGTCAGGGGGATGTCTGGCCCGCACCTCAGTTCCGACGGCCGTGGAGGTCTTCGAACCAGCAAAGCGGAAGCCCTTCCGAATCACCGTGGGCGAAATGGTACGTGGACTGCGGCGCGTCGTGATTGAGGTAACGCTGGTCTTCTCTGATTTCCCGAATGCCGACAGGAATGCTGGCGCCTTCCTGGGTAGCATGCCGGCGGAAGAGGGCGGCATCGCGATCGACGAGGAGGGGTTTTTCAGGAAAAAAGATACGGCATGCTGTCACCACGACCCAGGTGAGCATGAAAAACAGAATCGGAACAGCGATGATGGCGAAAAGGGCAAAAACAGTCAGCATGGAACACAGAGGGGCCGAAAACCAATCTGATTATCTCACTGGATTGTAGTTGCTTCCCGGCACTCTTTCAAGGGTTGCTGCAAAAACCTTGACGAGATGCGGACAGAAAAGCCAACAAGAGGAGGAACAGGCTATCTGACAACGCGCTTTGGCCGAGGTTCCTAGACAAAACGGGCGGTACGACAAAAGCCGCACCGCCCGGATAATGGCTTTTAGATGCGCGTAGAAGTCGTCAATGAGCGGCGGCCGGTGCGGCTTCTTCGGTGCCTTCCAGTGCTCGTTGTTCTTCCTCGATCGTCTGCTTGCCAACGTTTCCGATATCCCCCCGGAAGGCTGTATCGAAGATCGTAAACGACAGGAACACGATGACAAAGATACAGCCTACGGCAAAGATGAGGGCGTTCACCCGGTTGTCCCACTTCAGGCCCATGAAGAAGGTCACAACCAGGCCGGCTTTGATAATGGCAATGATGATGGCCAGCACGATGTTAAACGGCCCGAGATCGACGAACTCCGCCGTGAGGACCGTGAACACCGTCAGGAATACGAGGCCGCCAAACACGGACAGGAGCAGCTTGAGAGGAATGATGTGGTGACCGTGGTCCCCGGAATGTGCGTGTGCGTGTGCCATAAGGAATGGTGCGGTATGCAGGGAAAAACGCGGGTATGGCGCGGGGCGCCTAGATCAGGTACATCAACGGGAAGAGGAAAATCCAGATGATGTCGACAATGTGCCAGTACAGGCCGGTGAGTTCGACCGGCGTATACCAGGCGCTGGAAAAGTGACCGCGCATGGATCGGATGACGAGCCAGCTCATCAAGAACATTCCCACCAGCACGTGAACGCCGTGAATGCCGGTCATGATGAAGTAGATGCTGAAGAACTGCGGCGCATACGCCATTTCGAGCTCGTGGCTGGCGTAGTGTGCGCCGGGGAAGATGCCATGCTCGAACTTGGACGTGTACTCGAAATACTTGACCACCATGAAGACGCCGGCGAGCAACACCGTAATCACCAGATTCGTGATGAGCATCTTGCGGTTGTCCTTCTGCGCGAAGTGGATAGCCATCGCCACGGTGAGCGACGACGCGAGGAGGACGAGCGTGTTGAAGCCGCCCAGGCGCCAGTCGAGCAGCTTGCTGGCGGCCTGAAATACTTCAGGGTGCCAAACGCGATAGACCGTATAGGCCACGAACATGCCACTGAAGAGCAGGATTTCCGTGACGAGGAAGAGCCACATGCCCATCTTCGCGGCGTCGAATTGCTGTTCGGACGTCACGAAGTGGTGCTGCAGATGCGCGGGATGCGCCGGCTCCGCGTGTCCACTACCCACGGAAGATGCTACGGTTGAAGTCGTTGCCATACGTCAGCTGTTGGTTGGAGCGCATCGCCGGGGCGATGCGCTATCCTGAAATAGGGAGTCCTGAAATAAAAGACCCGAGGATCAGTTGCGAATGTGAGGTTCAGGCGCGCCCTGGCCGGCGCCATCGCCGCCAAAGGAGTCGCGCAGCACCTCGAAATCGTACGGTCCGTGCGTCACGATGGGCTGCGCGCTGAAGTTGTGTGGCACGGGCGGCGAGGTCGCGTTGGTCCATTCGAGCGTCGCGGCGCCCCAGGGGTTAGCCGGCGCGCGTTTGCCGCGCATCAGTGAATGGATCAAGCATCCGAGCACCGTGAACAAACCCAGCGCGAGCACCCACGACCCGATGGTCGATGCCAGGTGAAGATTCGCGAACTCGGGCACGTAGTCGTAGTACCGGCGCGGCATGCCCTGGCTGCCCAGGATCAGCTGCGGGAAAAACGTGAGGTTGAAGCCGAAGAAGATCAGCAGCGCGGCGACGCGAGCGACGCCCTCGCTGTACATCTTACCGGTGATCTTCGGCCACCAGTAATGCAGCCCGCCCAGCGCGGCGATCACGGTGCCGCCCATCATTACATAGTGAAAGTGACTGACCACGAAATACGTATCGTGCAGGTGAACGTCGATGGCCAGCACGCCCAGCATGATGCCCGTCAGCCCACCGATGGTGAACAGGAACAGGAAGCTCAGCGCGTAGAGCATGGGCGTCTTCAACCAGATCGAGCCCTTGTACATCGTAGCGACCCAATTACATACCTTGACACCCGTCGGGATACCGATGAGGTAGGTGATGAGTGAGAAGACGATGGAGGAGACGGCCGACTGACCGGAGACGAACATGTGGTGGCCCCAGACGAGGAAGCCGAGAAACGCGATGGCGACGGACGACAGGGCGACGAACTTGTAGCCGCTGATGGCCCGGCGTGAAAACGGAGCGATGAGCTCGGAGATGACCCCGAACGCCGGCAGGATCATGATGTAAACGGCCGGATGCGAGTAGAACCAGAAAAAGTGCTGGTAGAGCACGGGGTCGCCGCCCAGCAACGGGTCGAAGATGCCAATCTGCAGGAAGCGCTCGGCGAACAGGAGGATCATCGTGATGCCGATCACCGGGGTTGCCAGCACCTGCACGATGCTGGTGGCGTAGATGCTCCACGAGAAGAGCGACAGCCGATTCCAGGTGAGGCCGGGCGCCCGCATCTTGTGGATGGTGACGACGAAGTTGATCCCGGTGAAGATGGACGAGAAACCGGCCACGAAGACCGCCATCGTCAGGAAAAGGACCGACGAGTTGGTGGTGGTCGAGTAGGGTGCGTAAAATGTCCATCCCGAATCCACGCTGCCGGCAAACAGGCCCAGCAGCACCAGCACGCCGCCGCCGAGGTAGACGTAGTAGCTCGCCAGGTTAAGCCGCGGAAACGCCACGTCGATCGCGCCCAGATGCATCGGCAGCACAAAGTTGCCAAAGATAGCCGGGATAGAAGGCACCAGAAAGAGAAAGACCATCACGATGCCGTGCATCGAGAAGACCTGGTTGTAGGCGTCCGGCCCCATGATCGTCTGGCCCTGCGTCATCAACTCGAGCCGCACGAGCAGGGCGAGAATGCCGCCGATGAAGAACATGATCGAAAGCGTGATCATGTACATCACGCCGATCCGCTTGTGGTCGATCGTCGACATCCACGACCACACCGTCTTGATGTGGTTCAGGTAGTTCTCCGACCCCTGGTGGGTTGCCGTGGCTTCAGCGCTGTGCGCCGACGAGGCGGTATGACTCATGATCGTATCTCGGATAAACGCTTACGGGGTAGGCTGTGCGTTACTGGAGTGCGTTACTGCTGCAACTCAATAAATTCGATCAGCGCCGATACCTGACGTTCGTCCAGGCTGCTGTAGCTGGCCGGCATGATCGGATTGAACCCCTGCACGACATGCGCCGTGGGATTCAGGATGGACTCGCGAATGTAGTTGTCGTCGGCCGTGGCCGTTCCACCATCCACGAAGGCACGTTGTGAGCCGTAGAGCCCTTTAAATGTCGGCGCGATCACCTGCGTGCCGTCGATCGAGTGGCAGGTGAAGCAGGCCTGCTGCTGATACAGCATGGCGCCGTATTCAGGTAGCGGCAAGTCATCCGTCTTACCTCCGCCGGACTCCACCCATTCCGTGAACTCTTCCTGCGGCAGAACGATGACCTTGGCCAGCATCCCGGAGTGTTGCGTTCCACAGTATTCGGTGCAGAAAATATGCTGCTCCCCTTCGGACGTCGCATTGAACCACACGGCCGTGTACCGATTGGGCATCACGTCGTGCTTGACGCGGAACGCCGGCACGAAGAAGCTGTGGAGCACGTCTTCGCTGCTCATCACGAGGCGGACGTTCCGGCCGACCGGGACGCGCAACTCGTTCGTGGCGCGGGTGCCGTTCGGATACTCAAACTCCCACAGCCATTTCTTGGCGCGCACGGTGATTTCGTACGAATCGGGCGGCGCGGTACCCAGGCGGAGGAAGGATTGAAAGCCCCATGTAAAAACGATGAGGCAGAGGATGGTCGGAACCACAATCCAGGAAAGCTCCAGGAGCTTGTTTTCCTCGACATGCGGCGGCATCTCGTCCGCCTTGCGCCGGCGGTACTTCACTACGAAGATCAACATGGCGATCACCACGAGTGCGAAGATGATCACGCTGATCCAGTAGACAAAATAAAACAGACTATCGATCTCCGGCGCCAGCGTCGATTCCGCAGGGGGCAGCCAGAGGGTTCCTTTAGGTTCCATGGTATTGGTGTTAGTTGAGAGCCGCCGCGGCAAGCCGCGACCGCTCACGTCGCCAGAACAAAGTCAGCACGAAACCGAGGACCAAAAGGGTCAGTCCTCCTCCGAGCTTCATTACATTAGTCGCCTGCAGCACGTACGAATTGGCGTCGGGATCGTACGCGAGGCAGAAGAGAACTACCTGGTCGATCGGGGATCCGATCGTTCCGTCCGAGGCTTCGAGCAGGGCAAGGCGTACATTCCGGGGCTCGAAGCTGAGTCCCTGAATGTACCTGGAAATCTGGCCATCTGCCGTCAAAATGGTAAGCGCCGCCGGATGGGCATATTGCTGGATCTCCTCGATCCACTTAAACCGGTAGCCAACGGCTTGTGTCAGAGCCAGGATGGAGGACTCGCTCCCCGTCAAAAAATGCCATCCCTCGGCGGCCTCGGGTTTCCCGAGCATTTCGACATAGTGCGCTTTCTGACGCGCCGCGACCTCCGGCGTGTCCTTCGCGGAGATGCTGACCGTCAGCACGTCAAATTCCACCCCGGGCGTCCACTCCAACTGGCTCATCGTATCCGTGAGCCCCGTCAACAGGACGCTGCACAACATCTCGCAGGTATGGTACGCGAACGAAAGGAGGATCGGCTTTCCGGTGGTAAAAAAGCTACCCAGCGTAACGGGCTCGCCGGCTTCGTTGAAAAACACAAGCGTATCGGGGACGGCAAATCCCAGGCGCTGATCCAGCCCGACCCCATCGAATACCGCCGGCAATTCGCCCGATTTCTGGGCAAATGCCACCTCCGAGCTGACGCCCGCCAACAGGGCCAGTAGCAGGATGATCGTTATGGGGCGAGGTGCTCGCGGCATGCCGCTGTCGTATCCGGGGTAATGAATGTTACTTAATCGGCTGAGCGAGACGGAGTTCCGTCGAATGCGCCGGCTGCGCGCCCTGCGCATACGTTTCATTAGCGATCACCTTCATGGCCTCCGCAATGGGGATCTGGTAGACCCCGTTCGCGGCATCGACGGCTGCGTAGTGCGTGAGCCGGCTCGTGGCTGCCGCACGTACATCGCGCAGTTCGGGGTATTGGATGGCGGCGGTCGCGGCGTTTCGAATCTCAAGGCGTTTCACCCCCGTAACGGTAAACCCCACCGTTACGAGCATGATGACGATGACGATGGTGCCCAGCATGATGCCGAATACAAAGCCGGCGTTGATGCCTTCGTTCTCGACATCGGTCGGGCCGCCGTGGTTTTCGTGCGCTTCATGCGCTGTAGGAGGAGTAGGGTTCACTGCGATTTACCTGGCAAGGAGGACGATTACGAGTTCGAGAACCGGAGCGACTTCTGCAGATTCGGGTCGTTCACAGGCACGAGACTGTGCCGGCTCAAACGGTACATAAACAGCCCGAAGAAGACCCCGAACAGCCCCAGCCAGCTGGTAAAATCCAGCCAGTGGAAGCCGGCATGGCCGCCGCGCGCGATGTCGAGCACGGGCATTGCGATCCAGTGCAAATCGAACCAATGCATCACCAGCATCCAGACGGTCATGAAGCCGAGCACGGCCGGGTTCCGCTTGGCGCCGCGCGAGATCAAGACAACAAACGGGATGATAAAGTGCATCGCAAGAAGGGCCGCGCTATGGTACTCCCACCCGTGCTCCAGGCGATGCCGGAACCACACGGTTTCTTCCGGAAGGTTGCCGTACCAGATCAGCATATATTGGCTGAAGGCAATGTAAGTCCAGAACACCGTGAAGCCGAAAAGAAGCTTGCCGAGGTCCTGATAATGCTCCTGCGTGACGACATTGGACAACATGTTACCGGACTTCTGCACGAGGAGCGACGTAAAGGTAATGAGAGCAAGCGCACTCACGAAACAACCCGCGAAGAAGTACACGCCGAACATCGTGGAGAACCAGTGCGGGTCGAGCGACATCAGCAGGTCGAACCCGGCGAACGCCGTCGTAATGGCAAAAAGCGGGAGTCCCCAGGCGCTGGTCTTCCGCTGACGGGCAGGGATCGTCGGGTCGCCGGTCACATCCTGCCGCAGCGAGAGGCTGTAGAGCCGGTAAGTGACGAGGGTCCATACCGAGAAGTAGAACAGAAGGCGGAGCAGAAAGAAGGGCACGTTGAGGTAGGCCTCCTTGCCGGCGATCACGCGATCGTAGGCGGGGTTCGAAGGGTCGAACAGTTCGTGGTGCGTCCAGTGGTACAGGTCGTGCATCCCGTAAATCACCGGGAAAGAGAGCAGCGCGAGCAGGGGGAAAGTCCACATGAGGGCTTCCGGGATGCGGCGCACGACCACACTCCAGGCGGCCTTCGTGAGGTGCTGGATGAGCACGAAGAAGAGCGACCCGAGGGCGATGGTCAGGCAGAATACCCAGCCGATCAGATAGGAAAAAAAGAACTGCGGCCGGTCTGCCCCCCCGCCGATCGCGGTGACGACGAGCAATACGATGCCGACCGCAAGCGGCGCGAGCCACCACGCCGAGCCACCGGAGAATCGATAGGTGGCGTCGGTATCCGTGCCGGTGGGCCGAAAGGGGTCGGCCAGCCAGGTCAGGGGCGAATTGGATTTGATCTCTGCCATGGAAACTCAGTATGCGGCGGACGTTCGCCCGCGCTCGCTAGGAAGTCGGATCCGTGAAGGGGTTTCAGCCGCCGGCCTGTAGCCGGCTCAGTTCGCTTTGCGGCACATCGGTCGCCGGCGCGTTCTGGCTGCGCTGGAGGGCGCGGACATAGGCGACAATGGCCCAACGGTCGGCGACGGGAATCTGTGGCGCGTACGCCGGCATGTTCCTGATGCCGTTCGTTATGACATCGTAAATGTGGCCGTCCTCGATCGTGCGAAGGCGATCCACGTGGAAATCCGGCGCCGGTACATAGCCATACCCGGCCCCGCCGTTGCCCACCATGATGATGCCCTTGCCATCGCCGGCCTGGCCGTGGCATACGGCGCAGTAGATGTTGTACCGGTTCTGACCACGCGCCAGCAGGTCGGCCGTGGCAGGCAACGGCAGCTCCGTTACCAGCGCGCCACTCGCCTCGCGGCCGTAATAAAACCGGCTGTCTTCCCGAAGGAAGCCACGCGCCACCGTACCGGGAACGGGCGGCCGCATGGCCATCCGATTCTCGAAGAATCGGTTCTCCTGCTGTCCGATAAACTTCTCCTGGCGGTCCATGTTGGGATTGATGTGGATCGGAGGCTTGCTGGACTCCGTTCCGCGGCATCCGACCAGCACCAGGAGGCTGGCCACTACGCCGTATGACGCCAGTATTCGCTTCATCTGTATTCGCTTCATCGGTATCGATCGATCGGATCGTGAATTACTCGGTACGTCAGTGGGCCGCTGGAGCCGCGACGGCCGGCGCGGGCGTGCCGCCCATATCGGCCACGCCACGGTCGTGAATGACCTCGACGCTCAGTGCGCCGATGCGCTTCAAAAACTCGGTCGTCTTCTCCTGGTCGAATTGCGCGTCGGACGCCGCGATGTGGAGGAAAAAGCCATCATCCGTCACCCGGGTAAACGCTTCCGAGTAAAAGAGCGGGTTGTAGGGACGCGGCAGGCCGTTAAAGGCGAACATCGCTGCGACGGCCGCAAAGGCCGAAAACAGAATCGTTAGCTCGAACATCACGGGGATAGACGGCTCGACCGCAAAAAACGGCTTGCCGCTGATGTTGATCGGGTAATCGATCTGCGACGTCCACCACTGGAGCCAGGTCGCCAGGGAAAGCCCGGTCGCTCCACCCAGGATGACAACATACCCGATCTTCGAATTGCCGAGCCCCATCGCTTTATCCATACCGTGGATAGGAAACGGGCTATGCGCGTCGTAATGGGTATAGCCGGCCTGATGCGTGTCCGCGGCGGCGTGGAGCAGCGTGCTCGGGTTCGAAAACTCGGCGAGCAGGCCGTAGACACCATCGGCATTGCTGTCGAAGATGCCCATCGAGGTCTTCGAGGAGCGGATGAGTTTTTTAAACATGGCTCGAAAGATCGCGTGACGTCAAAACCGATTTCCAGAAGAACTACCGGGGCTCAATGTCCGCCGGGCGTCACCTGGGGGGCAGCGTGGCCGGCATGGCCGTCGCCGTGGTGTTCATCGTAATGGTGCGGATCCGCCTCGGGCATCACGCCCTTCACCTCCGCGATGGCCACCATCGGCACCCAGCGCAGGAAGAGCAAGAAGAGCGTCAGGAAAAGCCCAAACGTACCGACAAACGTAAAGACGTCGACAAACGTCGGCGAGTAATAATCCCACGCGCTCGGCATGTAATCCCGATGCAGCGAGATCACCGTGATCACGAACCGCTCGAACCACATCCCGATGTTGACGATAATCGACGTCACGAACATGAACGGGATGCTCCGGCGAAGCTTCTTGATCCAGAAGAACTGCGGGAAGAGCAGGTTGCAGGACATCATGGTCCAGTACGCCCAGGCATACGGCCCCGTCGCGCGGTTGAGGAAGGCGTAAAACTCGTACGGCACCCCGGAATACCACGCGATGAAGAACTCGGTGATGTAGGCAAAACCCACCATCGTGCCCGTCACCAGGATGATGATGTTCATCTTCTCCAGGTGGGTGATCGTGATGAGGTTCTCAATGCCGTAGACCTTACGCGAGATCACCATCAGCGTCACCACCATCGCGAAGCCGGAGAAGATGGCGCCGGCGACGAAGTAGGGCGGGAAGATGGTCGTGTGCCACCCGGGAACGACCGAAACCGCGAAGTCGAAGGACACGACCGAGTGCACCGAAAGCACCAGCGGCGTGGCGAGTGCGGCGAGGATCAGGTAGGTCTTTTCGTAGTTGCGCCAGTGCCGGTTTGCACCGGTCCAACCCATCGAGAAAAACGACAACACCTTGTGGCGCCATACTTTACGGGTGCGGTCGCGCAGCGTCGCGAGGTCCGGGATCAGGCCGACATACCAGAACACGAGCGAGACCATGAAGTAGCTCGACACCGCGAACACGTCCCAGAGCAGCGGGCTCTTGAACTGCGGCCACATGTCCATCTGGTTCGGGATCGGCAGCATCCAGTACGCCGCCCAGATCCGGCCGACGTGGATGCCCGGGAAAACGAGCGCGCAGATGACGGCAAACAGCGTCATGGCTTCCGCGGCGCGGTTGATCGATGTCCGCCACTTCTGCCGGAAAAGGAAGAGAATGGCCGAGATCAGCGTGCCGGCGTGGCCGATACCCACCCAGAACACGAAGTTGACGATGGCCCATCCCCAGCCGACGGGGTTGTTGAGGCCCCAGACGCCCGTGCCGTTCCACACGAGGTAGGCGATCATGATGAGCAGCAGCCCCGCGATGCTGCTCGCGAAGCCAAAGGCGGCGTACCACGCCAGCGGCGTCTTCTTCTCCGTATGCAGCGACACCATGTTGGTGATGTCGCGAAACGAGAGGTTTCCGGTGATGAGCGGGGGATCGACGTGAAGCCCCTCTCCGTGTGTCGTTGCTGGTTTGCTCACGATACGTTCTGTTGCTAATACGCTGGGTAGCGGGTGAACCGTCGAAGCCGATCCTGGCGGATCAGGCCGTGGCGGCCTCGAGTTCTGGATTCGGATTCATCACGCGCCCCAGGTAGGAGGTCCGGGGCTTCGTGCTCAACTCGGCCAGCATCTCGTAACGCCGATTGTCCTGGCGCGCTTTCGACACATGGCTGTTCGGGTCGTTGATGTTGCCGAATACGATGGCGCCGGCGGGGCATGCCTGCTGGCAGGCCGTCTTCACTTCGCCATCCTGGATCGCGCGGTTTTCGAGGCTTGTGCGGATATTCGCCTGACGCACGCGCTGAATGCAGAACGAACACTTCTCCATGACGCCGCGCGAGCGGACCGTCACGTTGGGGTTCTGCACCATGTGCACTTCGAGCGGCAGCGTCTTCGACCAGTTGTAAAAATTGAACCGGCGCACCTTGTACGGGCAGTTGTTCGCGCAATAGCGCGTGCCGATGCAGCGGTTGTAAATCATCTGGTTGGTGCCGTCTGGCGAGTGCACCGTGGCGGCTACCGGGCAGACGGATTCACACGGGGCGTTCTCGCAGTGCATGCACATTACGGGCTGCATGACCATCTTCGGGTTCGCCTCCTGCCCCGCTTCGCTCACAAAGTAGCGATCCATGCGGAGCCAGCTCAATTCGCGGCCGCGACTTACCTGGTCCTTGCCGACCACCTGGATGTTGTTCTCCGACTGGCACGCGACGACACACGCGTTGCAGCCCGTGCACGTGTTGAGGTCAATCACCATCCCCCACTGGTACGCGTGGTACGGGTTGTCCTTCAACGCCGGCTCGGTCGTCGGATGGCGTTCCTGCCACAATGCGGGGTAATCCGTCCAGGGCTCGCCTCCCGGGAGCGTCTTGATGGCATCCGCCGCAAAACCGGGGTCTTCGCGGTAGGTGTCGACCGTGGCCATGCGGTAAAACGGCCGGCCTTCCATGTAGCCATGGTCCTGCGTGGTCGCCACAAGGTACCCGCTCGATACTTTTCTGACTGTCGCCCCCGTTGCAATGCGCATAGCGCCCGGTGTACGGAGCGAGGTGACATTTACGCCGACTCCCGTCGCGACCGCCCCTTTGCCGTAGATATCGGTTTTGTCGTCGGTATCAAAGAAGTTCGTGATCCGTTCCGGCCGGTGCGAGACGATCTGCCGGCCGTAGCCGAGGGTGACGGTGACGGAATTGTCCGCATGGCCCGGCAGGATCCAGATTGGCAGCTGGACGGCGCCGCCTGCGGCCGCGATCTCGACGACGTCGGCGTAGTGCATCCCCTTATCGTAGGGTACTTCGAGCCCGAGCCGATCGGCCGTGGCCGGGCTCATCAGGGCCACGTTATCCCACACGACCTTGGTCGCCGGGTCGGGCAGTTCCTGGCACCAGGCGTTGTTCGAAAAGCTACCGGCCAGCACCTTATTGTCGAGGCGGAACACCACCTCGATTTCGTCGCCGCCAATCGTATACGGGCTGGCGCCGGAAACGGGGCGCAGGGCGGGGTCCACGGCAGCAAAACCGCTATTCGGAAGGAATCCATCATGGATCACCTTCTTCCAGGCCATCTCAAAATCCCCCTGCAGCACCGTCCGCCACTGCTCACGAACCAGGTCGTAGCCCGACACATCGAGGCCGGTGGCGAAGGTATGGAGGAGTTCGATTTCGCTCTTGCCATCGTGCAGAGGCGCGATGAGCGGCTGAATGACCGAGAGGGTGCCGTCGTAGGCGCGGCCATCGCCCCACGCTTCCAGATAATGGGTGAGGGGGATGTGCCACCCGCTGGCGGCCGCCGTCTCGTCCTGATGGGTACCGAGATGAATCGTCGTGGGCACCCGCTGGAGGGCGCCGGCGAAGTCGATCTCGCCGGGCATATCGTAGACCGGGTTGACGCCAATCATCAGGAGGGCATCGACCGAGCCATTGCTCATGTCGAACACGAGCTGCTGAAGCTGCTCCGCCTGCGCCGGCTTCACCTCTTCATTCGTCTCGTAGAGGAATACCGTATTGCCGATGCTGCTGAGCCGCTTGTTAATGGCCATGCAGAGGGCGTGAACCGACGCCGGCTGCGTTTCGCCGGCGAGCACGACGCCGTTCGAGCCGGCGCGGAGCAGATCGCGCTCCATAGCCTGCACGTAGGGATGGTCGATAAACTCGGCGCCCACACCCTGCACGCCTTCCACCCCCAGCCGTACGGCCAGGGCAGCGGCAAAGGCCGGGATCTGACTGGAACGCAGACGAAGCCGGTTGTCCGCCGTGCCGCCGGTGACCGTGTAGGTGCTTTCGACGACGTAGAGGCGGCTGATGTCGTCCTGCGGCGATGTCATCCGCCGGCTCGCGGCATATCCCCGCGTGTTGGCGACAAAGTTGCGGTCGACCGGGCTCAGGAAGTCGGCATCGAGGCTGACGATCACTTCCGCGGACTCGAAGCGGTACGACGGGCGAAGCGCCATGCCAAAGGCTTCCTGCATCCCCATCCGAGACGGATCGTCTCCTTCGGCGGCGTAGGTCACCCAGCGAAGCTGCGGGTACACCTGCGCGAGCCGGCCGCGGAGCGCGTTGAGCGTCGGCGACGAGGTTTGCTCGCACAAGACAGCCACTTTACGCGTCGCGGCCTGGGCGAGGAAGCCCTGGCAGAACGCGACAAAATCCCCCCACGAGGCCTCGTTCCCGTCGTGCAAGACGTGTTTGGAGCGATCCGGGTCGTACAGATTCAAGACCGACGCCTGCTCGAACAGACCGGACGCGCCCTGGCTCACCGGGTGATCGGGGTTGCCCTCGACCTTCGTCGGCCGGCCCTCAAAGCTCTGAACCAGCAGGCCCGATAGCACGCCGCGGAACGGCATCGCCGTCGCGTAAAAAAGCGGAATCCCGGGGATGATCTCCTCAGGCTTCCGCGAATAGGGTAGCGTCAGTTCCACCGGCCGGCGACACCCCGTCAACCCGGCCAGCGCCATGGAGGCGCCCATGAGCTGCAGGAAGTGGCGTCGGGAGCTTCCGCCCGGCGCATCACTTGCCCCCGGCATGAATTCTTCATGGCCCAGGCGCTTAAAATGCGGATCCTGCCGCAAGTCCTGCAGGCTGCGCCAGAAGTGCTGCTTCGGGTCTCCCACGGCCGGCGAAGCGGCGTCAATCACGGGTAATTCGATCATAACTGGCTATCGTTTCAGACAATATGCGCCGGAGTTTTCAGCCAAAAGCCGGGCAGGCTCCCGACCACGTCACCCTGCCAGACAGTACAGGTCAATAATGGCAGGCCGAGCAATTCGTTGGTGGCGTGATCCCCTCGTTCGCCACCCGATCCAGATTGCGCTGGACAAAATCCGCCGGATGCACGTACCCCATGGTCGTGACTTCCTCCTTCGGCCGAAGGTACAGCTCAGGCTGGCGGTGACACTCCAGGCACCATCCCATCGAGAGCGGTTCCACCTGCGACACGACTTCCATCTGGTCGATGCGACCGTGACAGGTCTCGCAGCCCACTCCCTGGTTGACGTGCACCGCGTGGCTGAACTGCACATACTCGGCCATGTAGTTCACCTTGACCCACTCCACCGGCTCGCCCGATGCCCAGCTCTCCCGAACGGGCAACAGCTTCGTCGATTCCGGCTTGATCTGGGTATGGCAGTTCATACAGGTCTGCGTGTCCGGCACATTGGCAAGCGGCGACACTTCGACATTTGTATGACAATAGCGGCAATCGAGACCCAACTGCCCCACGTGCAGCCGGTGGCTGTACGGCACGGGCTGCGTCGGGGCATGCCCTACGTCGATGAACTCGGGCGAAAAATAGTACCACACGAACCCGATAAGAAAAACGCCACTAAAGAGGGCTCCGACAAGGGATAGGGCCGGCAACGAGTTGGCCCCCTTAGAAAAGGACTGCGGCATTCGGAATCGACGCTCAGTTCATGACACAGAGTTCATGACACAGGTTATGGAATCGCTGACGGCGCGTGGAAGAGGATCCCTGTTCTCGGTGCGCACATCCAGAAAATAAGTGGCTGCGAATTTAGCCCAATCGAATGGATATTTTACCCAGTTTCGATTGAATTTCGAGTAAAAAGAAAGCGCATCGTTATAGTTTCACGCCCTCCTGAAACTCATTGAACCTTCACTCTCAAACCCCTTCGCCACGAGGCTCGGGGGGCTGTCGGGAGACAAGCAGGAAGCCCCTTATCAACGTCTGTGCCCGGCCGGCGCCGCGATGGGCGGATGAGGCCCCCCTCCTCCGCTGTACACGCAGAACAAACGGAATTCAAAGCTCCCGGGTCGCCAACCGGGCGCCGGCCTGCCGCGTGGCCGGCCTCTTGACGGACACTTTTTCCTAGGCGGCTGCGTCATTGTTGCCCGACCATCGGCTCAGGGCGCCGGCGAATCGAGCATCCGGTTGCTTGCCCGCCGGGATGCAAACGCGAACCGCCAGATGAGCGATAGGGAGGCAAACACGAGCCCGAGCACCAGCCCCGTCCACAAACCGACG
Source organism: Rhodothermales bacterium (assembly GCA_041738655.1). Taxonomy (GTDB): domain Bacteria; phylum Bacteroidota; class Rhodothermia; order Rhodothermales; family JAHQVL01; genus JAWKNW01. Next base: position 36,834 of record JBGSPJ010000017.1, read on the forward strand.
GCGCCCCGATCGAACCAGAATCCAAGGATGCACCCGGTGCTCAACCCGACGCCCCAGTACGACAGGATGCCGATGACCATGGGCCCCCGGGTATCCTTCAGGCCCCGCAGTGCGCCGGCGGCGCTCACCTGGGCGCCATCAAATACCTGAAAGAGCGCGGCAAACCCCAGCAGCCGCACGGCCAGCGCCACAACCTCCGTATTCGCGGGGTCGTCGATATCCAGATACAGGGCGACAACCGCTTCCGGCGCCACCCAAAGCAGGATGGCCGCGCACCCCATGAAGCAGATCGCCAGCGTAATGCCTACATACCCCGCCCAGCGTGTGCCCACCGGATCCCCCCGCCCCACTGCCTGACCCACGCGCACGGACGTCGCGATCCCGATGCCCAGGGGCACCATAAACGTAAAAGCGGCGAACTGGATGGCCACCTGATGCGCCGCGAGGTCCGTCGTGCCGATCACTCCGATCAAGAGCGCGGTCACCGAAAACAGGCCGGCCTCCACCCCGTGCAGCGCCCCGATCGGCCAGCCAATGCGGAAAAGCTTGCGGAAATACTCTGGATCCGGCAGCCGCAGATTCGAGAATACGGCGAAGGGTTTCAGGGTCGGATGCCGGCTCGCCATCACAGCCAGTACGACGCACATGAACCAGAAGACGATGGCGCTCGCGTAGCCTGCACCCACGGGACCCAGCTCGGGAAACCCAAATTTCCCATAGATGAGCACATAATTAGCGAGGATGTTCAACCCCAGACCAATAAGCGTGATGACGGTCACCGGGAACGGCCGCGAGACACCCTCGACAAACCCGCGCAACGCGGCGAACCAGAGAAAAGGAACGAATCCCCACACGATGGCGCGTAGATACGCCGTCGCCAGCTCCGCCGTGGCCGGATCGTGGCCCATGAGATCGAACACAACGTCGGCGTTCGTCAACAGCAGAACCGACGGAGCGGCCAGCGCCAGACCCATCCAGAGGCCCTGACGAACACTCCTCCCGATCACGTCGTACTCTTCCGCGCCAAACGCCTGGGACACCATCGGCCCGACGGCGAACACGACGCCCATACAAATGATCGCCAGCAAGAAATACAGGGTGCTCCCGAGCGCGACCGCGGCGAGCGCCTCCGGTCCGAGCCGGCCCACCATAACGGTGTCCACAAACCCCATCGACATCAGGCCCAGCTGCGAGCCCACAACGGGCAGCGCCAGTACCAGCGTCTCCTTGAGTTCGCGTCGGATGAGGTGGTTGCGGGAGGTCATTTCGGGATCGGGACGGTGTCTCGCGAGAAACGTGGATCCCGAAACACCGATCGTCGGCCGGCGATCCCGGCCGCCGGGTGGTGCAGGGAATCTTCGTACCTTGTTCATGCAAGTATCCACCTATCCCCGATGAATGAAGCCGAGCGCATCGAGCGCTGGAATTTCCTGCACGCCATTGTCCTGCTCGGCGCCGGCGCCGCATCCCTCGCCGTCGATCGATCGCTTGGTGTGGTCCTAGCCGCCGCCGGTTCGTTTGGCGCCCTGACGATCGCTTTCCGCGGGCGATGGACACCCGCCGGCGGGTTCGGGGTGGCCAATACCGTCACCGCTATACGCCTCGCCGTCTGCCTCGCCGCGGCGGTCGCGGCGGACCATGTGATCCCGCATCCGGTCTTCGTGTTGATCTGGCTGGCCGTTTTCGGGCTGGACGGGCTTGATGGCTTCTTCGCCCGCCGGCGAGGGGAGACCTCGCTATTCGGAGAGTATTTCGATAAGGAGAGCGACGCCCTGTTCGTGCTGCTCCTCGGGTTCAGCCTCCATGTGCAACACCTGCTCGGGGCCTGGGTGCTGGTGGCCGGCGCCCTGCGGTACCTGTTTGTCCTCGCGATGCATTTCATGCCGGCCGGGGGGCCCAGAAAAGAATACCGATCCCGCTGGGCCCGGTACATTTACACCACCTGTATCCTTTCGTTTATCGCGGTCTACCTGCTGCCATCGGGGCTGGCGACCGGGCTGGCGCAGGCCGGGACAGCCGCGCTGGTGTACTCGTTCCTGCGGTACTTCCACTGGCTGTTCTCGGGCGGGGCGATTCAGGGGGAATCCATGAGGTGACGCCACAGGGTGGCCGCCGTGTCGCTCCATCCCGGAAATGCCCGGGCGGCCTGGCAGGCGGAAGCACCCAGGCGATATCGAAGGAGCGGATCGTCGAGGAGTCGACCCACGGCGACACGGAACGCCTCAAAATCGCCGGCCGGGGCCAGCAGGCCCGATTCTTCGTGCGTCACGCTTTCGGCTATGCCTCCCACGTCAAACGCCGCGACGGGCAGGCCGGCCGCCATGGCTTCGCGAACGGCCATCCCGAGGGACTCGAACCGGGAGGGCGCGAGCAGCACATCCGCCCCGGCGAACAGGTGCAAAACCTCCGCATGCGTCCGCGGACCCAGCAGCTGCACACGCCCCGCCAGCGGTCCCGAGGTAACGGCATCGGCCAGGCGGCGGCTGTACGCCGGGTCCAGCGAATCGTCTCCCACGATATCCCATTGCCAGTCCCGATTCGAGAGTAGCGCAAGGGCTTGGGCGGCTTCGAGCAGTCCTTTGACGGGCAGTTGCGAGGCCACCGATATCAGCCGAACAGGGGCGACGGAGGACGAAGCCGGGCGTGTCGGCGCCGGGGGATGACCAGGGCTGGTACCCGGGTACGCCACGGCGATGCGACCCGGATCGACCCCGATGCGGATCAATCCATCCCGCATGAAGCGGCTCGGAACAACGTAGCGGTCGGCGGCCGGCGGCCGTGCCCCAAACGCCGCCGAGGAAGGATCGC
>JBGSPJ010000036.1:0-7172 GCA_041738655.1 Rhodothermales bacterium
GTAATACGTCGTGCCGGCGGCGAGGTCGGTGGCGACATAGGCGTTGCCGGCCAGGCCCGCGCTCTGGCGCTCGAGGGTGTCGAAGGTGCTGGCGAGCGCCATCTGGAGGTCGTAGGTCGCCTCGGTGATGGCCGTCCAGCTCAGGCCCACGGCCGAGGTCGGCAGGTCGATGGAGCCGTTGGACGGCGTGACGAGGACCGGCGTGCCGACCGGCGCGAGGTCGGCCTCGGTGGTGAAGTGGAAGGTGGCGGACCAATTGCCCGTGACGCCGTTGGCCGTGGCGTGGACGCGCCAGTAGTAGGTGGCGTCGAGGTCCAACTCGGTGAGCGTAAACGCCGGCGTCGCGACGCCTTCCACCTGCTGCTCGACGCTCGAGAAGTCGGCCGCTTTCGAAAGCTGGACGGTGTAGGACGAGGCCTCGGCGACGGTCTCCCACACGAGCGCGAGGGGGGCGGCGGGGGCGTCGACGGCGCCATCGACCGGCGCGGTGAGAATGGGCGCCGGCGGAATGCCGGTGGCAATCGAGGTGAGCGGGAGATCTACCCGATCCCCGTCGTTGATTTCGCGTTCATCGACGATGGTGAGGTATCCGTCGCGCTGGGCCTCGATGCGGACGCCGATAGCGCTTTGCGTGCCGCGGGCGGACGGCGAGGCACTCCCCGGGGCGAGCGGGATGCCGCCTCCCTGGAGCCGGGCGGAAGCCGGCATGCCGGCGCCCCCGCCGATCTTGACGAGCTGGCCGCTGGCTACGCCGCGTTCACCGGTGAAGCGGTAGAGGTACAGGCCGGCCTGAAGCCCGGTGAGATCGAGCGCGATTTCGTGGTTGCCGGCGGGCAGGGTGGCGTCGATCTCGGGCATCGCGGCCCTGCCGAGGAGGTCGTACAGGGCAAAACGGATCGCCTGCGGCGCATCGAGCTGGAAGGGGAGCACCGTGTGATTGGCGACCGGGTGCGGGAAGGGGACATCGATCGAAAATCCATGCAGGAACGCGGTCTCATCCTCCGACCCGGTGCCCGTGCCGGCGCGGGTGGGGACGGCGAGACGGGCGCATCCAGTGCCATCGGTGAATCCGGTGGCGGAGGGCTGCGTCTGGTAACGCGCGAGGACGAAGGTCTGCTCAAGCGGAGCATCGGTGGAGGCGTCGACCGTGCAGACGGTGAGGATCACTTCGTCGGACTGGGCAAATGCGGCCGGCGCGAGCAGCGCGAACGCGGCGAAAAGAGCAAGCGAGAGGCGGAGGAGCGAGCGGGAAATCATGCAACGAACGGAGGATGTGGGCAACCCGATGGGGGTTGACAGGGCGAGGGGAATAGACGTCATGTCGTGCGGGAGGGGCGATAGAGTACCGAGGAGGGGGGTACGGGGGGTGTGACAAACGATGTGCCAAGCGAATCATCGCGGTTTGCGGCTGAAGTAATGGTGGGTTGGTGGCGCCGGCGGGGCGTTTCGTATCACTTTGATCAATGCCGTATATCCGTTGGTAAGAAACTTCGCACTGATTCTCATACCAGACGGAGGCTTTTGTTGGAACCCTCTACCCGCCTTCGGCTTCAATCCCCTACGTTTCTCTCTCTCGCCTTACTGTTAGAATCCCATGCTCGGTGTCTTTGGCGAATTACTGCTCATTCTGTCTTTTCTCGGGTGCGCCGTATCGGGCGTAAGCTTTTTCCTGGCCGTTCAGCGGCCCCTGCAAGAGGCGGAATGGCGATGGCTGGGCCGTGCCTCGTGGCGGGTGGTGGCCTATTCCGCGTTTACGGCTTCGATCATCCTCTCGTATTTCATCTTCTCCCACCAATTTCAGTACGCGTACGTCTGGCAGCAATCCTCGCGGGACCTCGCGACGCACTTCTTGCTGTCGGCGTTCTGGGCCGGTCAGGAGGGTTCGTTCTTATTGTGGATCGTGTTGATGGGCTTCATGGGATTGGCCCTGATGCGGTTCGCCGGCCGCGAATACGAGTCGGCCGTGATGACGGTGCTCGCCTTCTGCCAGATCTTTTTGATCTCGATGGTGGTGGGGCTGAAGTTCGGGTCGATCACCGTGGGGGCTTCACCGTTCCTGACCATCTACGAGAAATTCCCGAATACCCCGGAAGGATTCGTGCCGCCGGATGGGAGCGGCTTGAATGATCTCCTGCAGAACTACTGGATGGCGATCCACCCGCCGACGCTCTTCGTCGGGTTCACGTCGATGATCGGGCCGTTCGCCTTCGCCATCGCCGCGTTGTGGCTCAAGAAGTACACGACCTGGGTGAAGCCGGCGCTGCCGTGGACGATAGGCGCCAACATGATCCTGATGGTCGGCATCGCGATGGGCGGCTACTGGGCGTACGAAACCCTGTCCTTCGGCGGCTACTGGGCCTGGGATCCGGTCGAAAACTCGTCCCTCGTGCCGTGGCTCACGGGCGTGGCCGCGCTGCACATGATGATCGTGCAGAAACGGAGCGGCGCCTCGCACAAAGCGGCGCTGTTCCTGTGTATCCTCTCCTTCATGCTCGTCGTGTATTCGACGTTCCTCACGCGGAGCGGCATCCTCGGCGACGTGTCGGTCCACTCGTTTGTCGACCTCGGGCTGTATCTCCAACTCGTCATCTGGATCCTGTCGATGGCCGTGGTCGGCTTCGGGCTCTTCATATACCGTTACAGCGAGTTGCCGAAACCGGTGAAGGAGCCCAGTGTGCTGTCGCGCGAGTTCATGATCTTCTCTGGAGCGCTCATCCTGTGCGCCGTGGCGCTGGTAGTCGTTCTGGGTACCAGCGCGCCGATTCTTGGGCGCCTATTCCGGGATAGCCCGTCGGCCGTGGCGATCGAGTTCTACAATGCGTGGACGCTACCGCTGGCCATCGGCTTCATGTTTCTCGCCGGCCTCGGGCAGCTGTTCTGGTGGAATAAGATGTCCGTCGAGAACGTGAACGTGGTGCTGCTGCGCCCGGTGGTGCTTTCCGTGATCAGTACCATCGCCGTGCTCATCTTCACCCCGTTTGTGGAGCGGACGACGACGCTCGCCGACGCCGGCGTGTCGGCGGCGACCGGACTGCACGAGGCCGGCATCCTCTCTGGCCTCAGCGGTTACTGGCAGGTCTATGGCGGCGGCATTCTGCTGCTGCTGCTCGTCTTTGTCTCCTTCTTCGCGCTGTACGGCAATGGCCAGGTGCTCTGGCGCATCGGCCGCGGAAACCTCCGGATGGCCGGCGGCGCCATCGCGCACATCGGCATGACGATGATGATCCTCGGGTTCATCGCCTCGAGCAGCTTCGACACCCTGCTCTCCGAACCCGGCCGCGAGAACTTCATCCTGAACCGGGGCGAGACACGGACGGTGGATGGCTACACGATGACCTACTCGGGGACCGAGACGAACGCCGAGGGCCGGCCGCAATACATCATGGACATCGTCGACGCGCGCGGCCGCGAGTTCACGCTCAAACCGGTGGTCTACAAGAGCAACAAGGACCAGTGGATCCAGCACCCGGACGTGAAGATGTTCTACGAGCGCGATCTCTTCGTCGCGGTTTCGCCGAACCTCATGTTCGAGACCCCCGAACAGACCCAGGCCGCCGGCGGTGCGCTCACGCTCCAGCGCGGCGAAAGCCGGACGCTCGGCAACGAAGACTATCAGCTTACATTCAGGACATTCGACACCAACGTAGAGTCGGACCTCGTGCCGGACTCCACGGCGATCGCGGTGTCGGCCGTGCTCGACATGACCAACCTGAAGACCGGCGAAACCCACGAACTGCGGCCCATCTATATCGTGATGGAAAATGGCCGGCAGCAGTACATCCAGAACCGGATGAACGACTGGGGCGTCGCGGTCACCTTCTCCGGCATGAACGTCGATAACGGCAGCGCCAACCTCGTCGTCGAAGGCGTCCGTGTCGCTGCGGAGGACTGGGTCGTTATTCAAGCCCACGAAAAACCATTCATCAATCTTGTGTGGTTAGGCCTGTTTGTGCTCACCGGAGGCTTCGCCGTCGCGATGGTCCGCCGCATCAAGGATCAACAAGCCGTGCTGACTCAGGTCTAACGTTAGCACATTCCGAGATCAAGGCTCGAGGTCTTGCGGACGTATCCGCGGGGCCTCGAGCCTTTTCGTTTTAGTCTCCGGCTTAATTAACTATTAAGGGCATAGCGCGACGTACGATACTCAACCCAGGTTCACATTTAAGCTGGGTTCAAGCATGAGCGAGTACAAAAACGGAACGTCCCACGAGGGATCGGGCATGGCGCCGTGGCAAATAGCGGCGCTGGAGCAGACCCTCCGCAAAAATAAGCAGCTGGACATGCTCACGAAGGTGATGAACGCGGCGGGGAATCCGACGCGCATGTCCATCCTTTACCTGCTGTGGCGAAACGGCGAGGTGCGCGTCAACGATCTGGCCAGTATCCTGCGCCTGACCTCGCCGGCGATCTCCCAGCAGCTCAAAAAACTGCGCAGTCAGTCGCTCGTGGACTACCGCCGCGACGCGCAGACCGTGTATTACCGGCTCAACCTGGAGTCCGCCTTTGTGCAACACTTCCTCACCCGATTCTTCGAGCAGGAAATGCTGTACCGAGAACTGACCCCGCCCGATGCCGCAGGCAAATAGGCAATAACGCGTCGAACAGCAGGACCCAGCCCAGACGCGCTTACATACATGACCCATGAAACGTCCGGGCGGCGCCGCCCGGACGTTTTCATTTCCGGTTCGGCCGGACCCATTCAAGTTTTTCGGCGGACGGTCGATACCCCCCTAAGTCCCCCCAGATGCTCGCCGAAGCATTCACTACCTCCATTCCGGTCAACCCGATGCTCATCTTACTCGCCGAGGACAATCCCGTCAATCAGAAGGTGGCGCTGCGCATGCTCAGCCGCATGGGTTACGAGGCTGATATTGCCCAGAATGGACGCGAGGCATTCGAAGCGCTTGAAAAAAAGCCCTACGACGTCATCCTGATGGATATGCAGATGCCGGAGATGGACGGGCTGGAGGCTTCGCGCCTTATCGTGGAGGTGTTTCCGGAAGAGCGCCGGCCCTTCATCATCGCGCTGACGGCCAACGCCATGCAGGGCGATAAGGAGCGGTGTATCGCCGCCGGCATGAACGACTACATCAGCAAGCCCATCCGCATCGAGGACCTCAAGGAGGCTTTCGCGCGTGTCCCCGTTCGGGAAAACAAGGGCCAGACGCCGGCCGATGCCGATCCGGCCTTCGCCAACACCGCCATAGACCATGCCGTGCTGAAGGAACTGCTGGAGATGCTCGGCAACGACTACTCGTTTGCCTCGGGCCTCATCGGTGATTTCCTGGTGGATGGCGATGAACTGGTGAACAGCGTACGCGCCTCGCTCGAGATCGGCGATACGGAGGAATTCATGCGCGCCTCGCACACGCTGAAATCAAGCGCGGCCACCTTCGGCGCCATGATCACCTCGCGCCTCTGCAAGGAGATCGAAGAACTGGGCCGGCAGGGCCACCTCGGCGAAATCGCCGCCGAAAAGACCACCGCCCTCGAAGAAGCCTACCAACAGGCACGCCAGGAACTCGAACGCTTCATCACCACCATGCCCGTCGCGAGTTAGCGCGTTGAACGTTGGTGCGTTGAACGTTTTCAGTCCGAGACACCTACCTTAAACCTTATACATCAAACCTTAAACCTCCAGCACCGCCTGTTGCGCGAAGCGCTGCCCAGCGGGCGTTAGCCCGAGCAAATCGCCGGTTTGATGGATCAAGCCGGCGTTTCGCGTATACCGCACCACGCGACGGGCGTAATCGGGATCCCAGTTCAGGTGTTCTTCCAGGTGCCCCACGCGGCATTCCCGGGGTGCTTCCGGGGTATCCTCGTGGTGGGCCAGGTGGATGGTCAGCATCCGGGCCCCGAACTCCAGCTTCTGCCGGCGCCGGCTCGTCGCGAGCGCGATGAGGCCGCGGCCCGGGGCGAACAGGAAGCCGGCGAGGAACGTGAGGCCGGCCATGGTCGCCATCGACCCGGCGATCGATGTGTCGAACGCATACGCCAGCCAGTAGCCGGCGACCGCGTCCACCGAGGCGACGCCGACACTCAGGGCGATCATCCGGGAGAGGCGTTCGGTGAGCAGGTAGGCGGTTGCCGGCGGAGCGATCATCAGCGCCACCACGAGGATCGACCCCACGGCGTCGAACGCGCCGACGGCCGTAACCGACACGATGCCCATCAGGACGTAGTGCAGCAGCGCCGGCGCGAAACCCAGGCTCGCGGCCAGGCCGGGGTCGAACGTGGCCAGCTTCAGCTCTTTGTAAAACAGGGAAACGAAGGCGACACTCGTCGTGAGGATGGCGGACATCACCCAGAGGGCGCGCGGGCCGAGGTCGAAGCCGGCGTAACTCAACCGGTCGAACGGCGCAAAGGCCAGCTCCCCGAGCAACACGGCGTCGGTGTCGAGGTGGACGCTGCCGGCGTACCGGGCGATGAGGATGACGCCGATGCTAAACATCACGGGAAATACCAGCCCGATGGCGGTGTCCTCGTGGACGAGGCGCGTTCGGTGGATGGCCTCAACGAGCGCCACCGTCAGAATCCCCATCCCCGCCGCGGCCACGATGAGCAGGGGGTGATTGAGATCCCCCGTGACAAAAAATGCGACGACGATGCCGGGCAGGATGGCGTGGCTGATGGCGTCACTCATCATGGCCATCCGTCGCAGCACCAGGAACACACCCGGCAGCGCGCAGGCGGCGGCTACGACGACGGCGATGAGCTGGATTTCGAGCTGGGCGGCGCTCATGCTGCGTCCTCTCCATCCGTGGGTGTGGCCGAGAGGCGTCGCAACGCCATGCGGGCATGGGCGACGCCGTCGGGCGTGAGCGCCCAGCTGTTGGCGTCCACCTGCCGGGCCCACCCGCGTTCGGCGAGTCGGTGAAGGCTCGCCCGGGTGTTCGCAGAAAGGGCATTCATCACATTAAGCACGCCCTCGTCGTGGGGGTGGGATGCCCGATCGTGCTGCGCCGCGAGCGCGAACAGGTCGAGGAGGACGGCATCCAGGCTCAGCCGGCGGGCGTTCCGCCGACTCCGGTACCACCGCCAGGCGATGCCTCGTTTCGGCGCCAGAAAGAGCGATGCGGCCATGACGATCCCCATACAAAGCACAATAGTTGGGCCCGTGGGCACCCGCGCGCCGATGCTGCTGATGACGGCGCCCGTGAGGCCGGCCGCTG
>JBGSPJ010000037.1:0-7293 GCA_041738655.1 Rhodothermales bacterium
ACGAAGTGGGCAAGGAAATCAAACGATTCAGTGCCTCCTTCATCAACGAGCACGATCTGTGGGCGTTATCACTAAGTCAAAGAGCAACTGCTAGAAGTCTACAGCGCAAAACATAGTTAAAACTCTACAGCGCCTGACATACATCGTGTCCGCCCAAACCCATCACGAATCCATGCCTCCATCACCGATGACATCCACACCCGAGCCAACCCCCGAGGGCCGGCTCGAGCGCGTGCTGTTGGCCGCGGCCGCCCGGGCTCAGCGTCTGGTGGGGAAGGTGCGCGTCGCCGCCGGCCTATTCGCCGGGGCGGGAGTCGTGTTCTGGGGGGCGCTGTTTTATCCGTTCGACTACGAAAGCACGGCGGCATGGGCCGCCATCGGCACCCTGGGAATGGCGTTTCTGGTGCCGGCCGGCGTGGTTTACCTGTTTTACCTCGGCCTGGGCGCCGTCATCCGCCTCCCAGAGCGACTGGCTGCCACAGCCGGCGCAGGCCGAGCCAGCGCCGCCTCCGCCTGGCACTCCGCGATGAAAGACAGCGACGCCCCGACCGATCAGCGCGCCTTGAAACTAGTAAGCGCCATCCGCGACCTTCGCGGTCTCGTGTCCGGCAGCAAGGACCTGCTCGTGCAGTACAGCGTCCTGTTCCGGATGGTGAATCCGCTGGTGTTGATCGGGGTAGGCCTCGCCTGGCTCGCCGGCGCCGGCATGGTGGCGGCGGCGGTGATTTCGGTGCTGGTAATCTTGTTTTAACCCTACACAGGCTTCTTGGCCGACCAGCACAGGTTCGCCGGCGAACGGTTGCCGCGGCTCAATAGGGCATCCAGCACCAGTGCCATCCCGTTTGAAATCCCGACCAGCGGCGAAACCAGCAGCGCGACATTGGCGCGAAATCCCTGGGGACGGGCGGTCTGCCGGGCGGTCAACAAAAGATCCATCCAGATACACAGGGTAGCCGCGGAAAACGCTCCTCCGTTGCCCTCTACCTGGATCTCCTTGAACCCCTGGTTGCCAAACAATTGAGCAACCCCGAGATCGGTAAACCGCCGGAAATCGTAGGGTTCGAGATGCACCGGGCTGATGTGGGGGACGCTGCCGAGCACGATGCCGCCGGGCTTGAGGATTCTCCAGATTTCGGAAACAGAAGCCACCGGATCCGTCACATGCTCCAGGACCTGATTACAGAGCACGAGGTCGACTGATGCGTCTTCCAACGGGATCGATTCGGCCATTCCTGTGACGAACGTGATTGGGCGCTTATCTCCTGACGCAGCCGGCCGGTCTACATCCACGCAAATGAACGATTCCGCAGTTAGGCGGAAGTACTCATAATAGGGCGAATTACCCCCCCCCCAATATCGGCTATTAATAATGTGCGCCCATGCAGCCGGGATGCTGCAGCCTGTAAGAACCGATGGATATGCCGAACATTATGCCAGTTGTAGGAAAAGATGGTATTGTGGGGGTGTTCGCCGAGAATAACGTTGCGAAGGCGCTGAAGCATTGCTTTATGGGGAGATAGGCTACGATGAAGCAAGTTTGAACAGATACGATTCTATATGAAACGTATTCGTGTTGCGAGAATGGCTTTTAAACGCCTGAACCGTTATGTGACGCCTGGAGCGTAAGCATGGATCAACTGATTTTTGGGTGTTCAATTAACCAGTCGTTGTAGTGCTGGTTTCCTAATAGAACCGTTCAGGCCCTCGTCCCCACCAATCGCGCGCTGCCATCATCTGGGCACAGTATCGAAGAGGCTGAACCTGTCGTATCTTCTTGACGTTTTAAGCCACATGTCCCCAAGTTTAATACTTCGGACAGTTTACAAATCAGGGCGCTGCTGCTTGACAAATCAGGCCCCTCCTCGATTGAGGAGGGGCGAGTTCCGACGTCGATTTATCGATGTCGGAACGGGGAGGAGTACTGCCCGGCGTCAACGCGGATCATTTTTTTGCAACTCGACCTGACCGCCGAGTTTGAAAACATACAGGCAGCGACTGGGGATACCGTTTGACTCATCCACCCGGCATCCATCCGCTCCTCCCCATCCCGTCACCGCTTCGCGCCGACGGGATTTGCCCCTCCTCGGGGCGCGGAGGGGCCTGATAGTCAGAAACGGTCCAGCTACAAAAAGTGTCTGATGCATTACAAGTTACAACTGATGGATACGCGAAATGCATCTCGATTATGAAGCTTACTTGGACCGTAATCCGCGCATCTGTGGCCACGAACCCGTCCTGAAGGGTACGCGTGTGACGGTACGCACGGTGCTGGCAAACCTGGCGGAGGGACTAACGTTGGATGAGATCTTGCAGGAATATCCCACATTGGATGAAGAGGCCGTCCGCTCAGTGATCTCCTTTGCGGTCAGATAACCGGGACCCGAGCGCACGGTACGCGGGTACTACCGGTCCGAATCAACGATTACCATCCAAAAACGTAGCGTGGACTATGTCTGGCCACAGTAAATGGTCTAAAATCAAGCGCCAGAAGGCCGTCACCGACGGCAAGCGGTCGCAATCCTGGGCGCGGATCGCGCGCGACATCATGATCGCGGCGCGTGAGGGCGGCGGAGACCCGTCGATGAATGCCCGGCTCGCGCTGGCCGTGGACAAGGCGAAGTCCGATAACATGCCCAAGGACAACGTCGAGCGCGCCATCAAGCGCGGCACGGGCGAAATCGCCGGCGCGGACTACGAAGAAATGAGCTACGAAGGCTACGGCCCCGGCGGCGTCGCGATCTTTGTGGATTGCCTGACCGACAATACCAACCGGACCGTGGCGGACGTCCGCCACGTCTTCAACAAATACGGCGGCAGCATGGGGCAGACGGGCTCCGTGGCGTTCCTGTTCCTCCGCAAGGGCTCCATCGAGCTGCCGGCCGAAGGGCTCGACGAAGCGGAACTGTTCGACCTCGTGGCGGACGCCGGCGGCGAAGACCTCGTCCTCGAAGACGATACCTTCACCATCACGACTCCCCTCGAATCCTTCGGCTCCGTCCAGGCCGCCCTCCGGGCGAAAGGCATCGAGCCGTCGGAATCAACCCTCATCCGCGTCCCGACCACCACCGTCTCCGTCGACCCCGACGTCGCGAAAAAACTCGGCACCCTCATCGAGATGCTCGAGGACATGCAAGACGTCCAGGCCGTCACCACGACCCTGAACTTCGACGAAGCGACGATCGAGGCGATGAGCTGAAACGGTTTAAGGTTTAAGGTTCGAGGTTCAAGGATCTCCACATTAAACCTTAAACCCCGAACCTTAAACCCTTCACCTTAAACCCCTTTGCTAGTCCTCGGCATCGACCCTGGCTCCCGGTTCACCGGGTACGGCGTGATAGCGATCGAGCGGGGCGCCGAGCGGTTGGTGGAGTACGGGGTGTTGAAGTTGGATGGGACGAAGAGTCATGAGTGGCGGCTGAAGCACATCTACGACCGCGTCACCGAGGTGATTGAGCGGGCGTTGCCGGATGAGTGCGCGATCGAGATGCCGATCTATGGCAACAACGCGCAGTCCATGCTCAAGCTCGGCCGCGCGCAGGCGGCGGCGATGCTGGCGGTGCTGAACCGGGAACTGCCGGTGGTGCAGTATACCCCGAAGGAAGTGAAGCTGTCGGTGACCGGCAACGGGAATGCCGCCAAGGAGCAGGTGGCTTACATGATCCGCAAGCTGCTGGCCATCGGAGAGGAGGAGACGCTGGATCTGGATGCGTCCGACGCCCTGGCGGTGGCATTGTGCCACGGCCACAGGAAGAGCAGCCGGCAGGCCGGCCAGCACAAGAACTGGGAAAGCTTTATCCGAAACAACCCGGGCCGCATCGTGAAGTGATGCGGCGCATCGTACATCATAAGCGGGCCAGGATGCCGGTTTTTGAACCGTAGGGGCCCGATATGTCGTGCCCACCCCGGTCGTCGGTAAGATCGGTCGTTGAATAACCGGGCGATCAGTCGTAGAAAAAGCCGCGTTCCTCGTCCCGCACACGGACGACTTCAGCGACTTCATCCACTTCGAGCAGGTCGTCGCACATTTTCGAGATCATCTGACCCATCTGCTTGTCTTTCTGAGGGGCCTGATTCCACTCGGGATGGGCCTGCTCGACGATGCTGATCAGGATACGGAGGTACGGATACCGCTGCTCGGGCGTTTCGAGCTTGGTGATGGCTCGGGCGAAGAGCTCAGCATTACGCCCTACTTGTCTGTCCACAATTTTTGTCGGGTACTTCATGAACCGTGAAAACGAAGATGGGAGTGGCCGCGATAAAAAGCAAAAGACCGTGCAGAAGCAGTCGCTCGACAGTAGTCACTCGACTTGGTGGGGTGGATGATGCGCCTGCCGCCGACGGGGCGGGTAGAACTTCCCTTTTTATATCGAACCGATTCAATCTAACCAAATGCCTGAGAATAAGAAACGCCCCGATACCCTCATTTTTACGAATTTCGACGAATTCGTTTGAATCTTACGGGGAGTTCCGGTTATCCTCGGGGTGGTTTGGCGGAACCACGATCGCCGTACGGTGCGTATGTAGCGGTCTGAACGCATGAACGAACGATGGCGACAGGAGCAAAATATGGTCTGAGTCCGTACCGCCTGGAGCTACTCCCGAGCGTGCCGGCATTCCATCGCCGGGCACGACGCAAGAAGGAGTTGCTGATGGGGGAGCTCGTATATTACGGTCCGATGCCCTCCTACTACGGCATCGGCGAGGTCAAACGTGTGGTCGGGCCGTACGTGGCTGTGGATTTTCGTGGGACGGGCGTCTTCGGCGTGCATGAGGACGTATTCGAGCAACATTACCTGATCCCCATTCCCCAGGCCACGCTGTCTCTTTTATAAAAGGGGCGCCTTTATAAAAAGGGCGCTTTTATAATCAGGGCGCATTTATAAACAGGATTGTATGGCCGAATTGCGGATTGAGCAGGTGAGCAAGCGATACGGCCAGGTCATGGCCGTAAACGATGTTTCGTTCGAGGCGCACTCGGGCCGCGTGCTTGGCCTGCTGGGGCCCAACGGCGCCGGCAAGACCTCCACGATCCGGATGATCGCCTACATCACCGTGCCAGACACCGGCCGCGTCACGCTGAGCGGGAAACCGGTGGGGCTGTGGAGCCAGGAGCGGATGGGCTACCTCCCGGAGGAACGGGGCCTTTACAAGAAGCTGAAAGTGGGCGAGCAGCTCGTGTATCTCGCCGAACTCAAGGGACTCTCCCGCGCCGAGGCGAACAAACGGGTGAAAGCGTGGCTGGAGCGGTTCGAAGCGATCGACTGGGCGCTCAAAAAGACCGAGGAGCTGTCCAAGGGGATGCAGCAGAAGATGCAGTTCATCAGCACCGTCGTACACGAGCCAGAATTGCTGATCCTGGATGAACCTTTAAGCGGCCTCGACCCCATCAACGCCGGCCTCCTCAACGAGGTCATCCTCGAACTCAAACAGCAGGGGCGGATCATCCTGTTCGCCTCGCACCGGATGGAGCAGGTCGAGCAACTCTGCGACGACATCTGCCTGATTTCCCACGGCGAAATCAAACTCAAGGGCGCGCTGCGCGACGTAAAACAGCGCTTTGGCCGCAACCGCGTCCTGATCGAGTTCGGCGGCGAGGGCGCCTTCATCGATGTACTCGAACGCGAAGGGGCGATCGACGTCCGCACCCGCACCGCGCACCGGGTGGAACTCAAGATGCTGAACGGCCACCATCCGACGCTCGTGCTCGATCGGGCCATGGCGGCCGGGACGGACATTCACCGCTTCGAGCGCCGGGAGCCGTCGATGAATGATATCTTTGTGTCGGTCGTCGAAGGCGGCAACGGCCTCACCATAGAAGACGGGGAGTGGCAGACCGCATGAGAAAGATCTGGATTGTCCTCAAAAGCGAATTCATCCGGCGCGTCCGGTCCGTCTGGTTTATCGTCGGCACTCTGCTCGCTCCCGTGATGCTGATCGCGCTCGCGGTGCTCCCGGCCGTGATCGGGCTTGCGGCGTCGGACAGCGAGGAGCGCCGCATCGCCGTGGTCGACGAGACGGGCGTGCTCTTTTCCGGGCTGGAAAAACAGGGCACGGAAGGATTCCTCTTCATCGCATCGAGCGATCCGGTCGATTCGCTCCGCGAGGCCGTCATGGAGGGCGGCTACAATGGTTACATGTGGCTGCCGGCCGGCCTGCTCAACGATGAGGGCGAGGCCGTGTACTACTCGGTCGAAGGCAGCGGCCTTTCGGGTGAAATGCGTCTTGAACGAGCTCTCAGCCGCGCATTGGAGGAGCACCGGTTGGCCGAAAAAAACGTCCCGCAGGAAATCCTGGACATCCTCGACACCGACATCGCTGTCCGCACGATAAAACTGACGGAACAGGGCGAGGAGGCCGATAGCGCGGCGTTTTATTCCGTCCTCGGCTATATCATGGGATTTATCATCTACGCGGCCATGTTCATCTACGGCGCCTACGTGATCCAGGGTGTGCTTGAGGAGAAAAGCACCCGCGTGATCGAGGTCATGGTCTCGTCTGTCCGACCGTTCGAGATGCTCATGGGCAAGGTGCTCGGCATCGGAGCGGTGGGGCTGGTGCAGATGATGGCGTGGAGCGTGCTCATGCTGGGCGCGACGTTTTTTGCCGGCAGCATCGTCTCGCTCTTTCTCAACCCGGCCGACTTCAACCTCCCCCTCGACGCCAGCCAGGAGCAGATGCTCCGGGCCGCCGATTTCACCATCCCCCAGATCGCGCCGCGCATCTTCATCTGGTTCGTGCTGTTTTTCCTGGGGGGATACCTGCTCTACGCCAGCCTCTTCGCCGCCGTCTCGTCGGTCGTCGAACAACAACAGGATGCCCAGGGATTGCTGATGCCCATCTACATGCTCATCATCATCCCGATTATGTTTATCATGTTCTTCGTCGAAAGCCCGAACAGCACACTGGCTGTCACGCTCTCCATGATTCCCTTCTTCTCGCCGATCCTGATGGTCGTCCGCGTCGCCGTCACCGAAGTCCCCTTCTGGCAGGTCGGCCTCTCGTTTCTCATACTGATGGGCACCTTCATCGGCGCTATGTGGGTCAGCAGCCGCATCTACCGGGTAGGGATCCTGATGTACGGCAAAAAGCCCAACCTGAAGGATCTGATCCGGTGGGTGCGGTACGAATAGCGGTTTAAGGTTTAAGGTTCGAGGCTAGGTACACGACAAAATTTGGATGTACTTGGCGAGTTGTTTCTGTTGAGTGCGCGTGATGAGGGCCTCCCGGAGGCGATCGAGTCCATAGCGAAAGAGGCTCTGGGCTCGTCGGCCATGCGATTTTACCGCTATAGGT
>JBGSPJ010000042.1:0-3251 GCA_041738655.1 Rhodothermales bacterium
ATCACCGCGGGCGAGCGGGTATCGACCGACACAGGACGATCGAGTGACTCCACGAGCCTTTCGACCACCGGGATCACGCGCCGGAGCTCCTCATCCACCGAGACGGGAGCCGCACCGGGGCGGGTCGATTCTCCGCCGACGTCGATGATCGCGGCGCCTTCCGTGATCATGGCTTCCACGCGCGCCAGGGCCGCGTCGAGCGAAACGTATCGGCCGCCGTCCGAAAACGAATCCGGCGTCACGTTTAATATGCCCATTATGACCGCGCCGGCAGGATTCTCGCGCCGGCAATCCAGCCACTTTCCGCGAGCGTCGAGGATGAAAGGATCGTTTGTAGGAAGCATGGGGAAGGCGACTCGTTTTGCTGTTCTATCACCGATTAGGCATCGGGTTTAACTTCGCACCCGAAATTGCCGATGATTTCACTACCCCGAGGCTCGCCTCCCCACCGTCGGAACCTTCACCGTCAGCGAGTCTTCAACCTTACGAGAACGGCCGGCACGGGCCAGTTCGTTCTTCGTTCCGCGTGTACGTTGTTGGAATACGATTTTTTTCGTCAGGTATCTGCCTCTTACACTGGGTACCCGCAACGGAATTCGGTCCCCCCGCTGAATCCTTCACACGTCTCGGAACGGTCTGTGAGCACGTGCGTACGTGTCCTCCAGTAATCGACGCGCCCATGGTTGAACGGGACGCATCCCCGGCTGTATCCAGCGCATACAGCCCTAACTCGCCGCCTGTGTACTCAGGAACTGCCGGCGCTTCTGTTTTGGCGCTTCCACTCATCCAGAACTGAGAAGCTTCCCCGCACAATCGCTACAACCAAACCGCTAGAAGGCCTATGTACGTTCCTCGCCAGCAACGTATGCTGGACCAGTATCTTCAGGAGATCGGGCAGATCCCATTGCTCGTCCCCGAAGAGGAAGTCAGGTTAGCGCGTCTGATCAAACAGGGCGACCAGGAAGCGCTGCACAAACTGACGCGCGCCAACCTGCGCTTTGTTGTTTCGGTTGCCAAGAAGTATCAGGGACAGGGTCTCACCCTGGCCGACCTGATCAATGAAGGCAACTACGGCCTCATCAAGGCGGCACAACGCTTCGACGAGACCCGAGGGTTCAAGTTTATCTCCTACGCGGTGTGGTGGATTCGTCAGGCGATCCTCCAGGCGCTCGCCGAACAGAGCCGCGTGGTTCGTCTACCGCTCAACCGGATCGGCACGATCTCGAAGATCCGCAAGACGAGCGCCCGGCTGGCCCAAACGCACGAGCGCCAGCCCAATATCGAAGAGCTCGCCCGCGAGCTGGACGTGGACGTCGAAAAGGTCCGCGAAGCCATGCAGCACACGAGCCGGCATCTGTCTATGGACGCGCCGTTTAACGAGGAGGACGATAACAGCCTGCTCGACGTGCTCCCGGACGATGAGGATACGGCACCGGACGACTCGCTCATGGACGAGTCGCTCAAGATCGACATCGAACGCGCCCTGAGCCTCCTTCATCCCCGCGAAGCGGAAATCACCCGCCTCTATTTCGGGATCGGACGCGAGCACCCGCTCACGCTCGAGGAGATCGGCCAGCGCTTCGGGCTCACCCGCGAACGGGTCCGCCAGATCAAGGAAAAAGCACTCCGCAAACTCCGTCAGAAACACCGCCGCGAAGAGCTGCAGATGCACATTGGTTGAGTGCGCATGGCTGCGCACTGGTTTAATGTGCCAGGTCTAAGGTTTAAAGGTAAGAAGGCGCTCCGATAATCTCGGGCGCCTTCTTGCATTCTACCCCCAGCCCCCCTCCGCGCCCCAGCGCCTCCGCGGGATACCCTTCCCAACCTCCGCGCCATCCTCAAAACGGCAGCGCCGCCCTGAGCCGGTAATAAACCTCATACCCCCGATCCGTCCCCAGCACATCGTACGGCTGCCCCACCCCCACCGCATGCGCGATCGTTAACACGCCTCCGATCACAAGGGCATTCTTAACCTCGGCCCCAACACCCAGCCGGCGCGTCTGCTGCACCCGATCCTCCCACACCATCCCCCCATCCGCAAACAGGGCCAGGGTGGTGGCGCCCAGGGAGACAAAACCGAGCACGGTGGTCTGCAGGCTCGGCGCGATCGGCATCCGGTATTCCACCGTCCCAAATGCCAGCCGGTTGCCCAGTACGAAATCGCGATACCCCCGCACCCGGTTGGCATCAACAAATGCGAGAAGCCCCACTTCGGGCGCGGTGATCTGCACGTCGTCGTACCGCGCGAAGCCGACTCGGTGCTGGGGCAACACATCCCCCGAAATCACCTGACCGTGGGCGTAGACGTACAGCCGGCTCAAGCCAAACGCCGGCAACACGGCAAAGGCCGAAGCATCTCCCCGAAGAAACCGGGTGTCGGCCCCAAGCACCTTTGCGCCGGCCGTCGCCTCCAGCCGGATGCCGTGGCCATCGATCGGGTGGATGAGGTTGTCGGCGTACGGACGCAGGCGCTTGCGGGTGAACGAGAGCCGGAAGTCGGCCTGCTCGCCCTCAGCCGGCGCGGGTAGGGTCGTCGAGGCTTCGAATTCCTCCGGATTAAGCGGATCGAAGCGGAGGTACCGCACCCGGGCCTCGAACCGCGTGGCCGTGTACGGCTGGATCCCGATGTCGAGCGGCCAGTCGACCGACACATCGCCGCCGCTTAATCCGTCCGCAAGAAAGGTGTCGCCGTAGGCCCGCACACTGGGGAGGAGGGAGTAGCCGGTGAGCGTGATCGAGGGGATGAGCTGGTTGTTGATGTAGCTGGCGAGTATGAAGCTGTTGTCGAGCGGGGTGGGGATCGACAGGCTGCCGGTGAGGGCGAACAGGTGTTTCCCCAGCGGCTCGGTCCAACTCGTTACGCCGGCCACGCCCCAGTCGTCCGATGCATTGTAGTAGGGGAGCGCAAGGGAGGCCACATGGGTCAGGTTACGCAGCGAGCGGTAGCGGCTCCGGTCGGTGATGAGGGAGGGATCGGGTGCGATCTGCGATGGGACGGTGGCGGGCGGCTCGTGAAGGGTCCACGTCGCATACGCGGGTGGGACGGTGGGCTCGGCAGTGAACACGGGCCGGCCGGCGTCGATCCGATCGGCCTCCTCGCGCTCCTTGGACGCCGCGGCAGTGATGACAAGCGATCCCGCCGGATGCAGGGAGTCGGGCTGGACCCACTGGTGGACCCGCGCGCCGGCGACGAGATGCGTCACCCGGCGGTGAGTGCCCGAGGCGAGGTCGACCGCGAAGACGTTTGGCAC
>JBGSPJ010000048.1:0-4786 GCA_041738655.1 Rhodothermales bacterium
GGCGTCGCCCGCCAGTCGTGCCCGAACGGCACCCACGTGCGACCCTCCAGCGCATAGTCGGCCTCGGGCAATCGATGGAGATCGACGTAGGCGAAAAGTGTCTGCCAGAGATCGGGCTCGGCGCAGGGAAGGAATGAAAACGCGAGCCCCGGTGTCGTCAGGTACAGGCGTACCATCTGGATAAAGCACATGCTCTGGATGAGCGAGATGCCCTGATAGGTCTCATCCGACAGCCAAAACCTATAGAGCACCGCGTTTTCGCCTTCACGGAGCGGCGCAAACCGCTGAAGGTAGGTCAGCGCCCGCTCGACGGCCGGGTCAGCACGATCCCTATCCCCCATATCGGCTTCAAGCCGGAGTGGAAGGAAAACACCCAGAGGCGCCCCCGAATGGTCGCGATACACGCGAACGCCGGCCGGCTGGCGATCCAACCAGTACCGGGCAAACGCCGCCGCGGCCTCGCCCTCGTGCCGCCCGATCATCGCGACCAGCGCCTCGGTATCGGCCGCGGCGAAGGCGTCGTCGATGATCGGACTGTGGGCTGCCTGCTCCTGCCAGTCGCTCTGGAGCTGGGTAAAGATCGGCTTGAGGAGTGGATTGTCGCGGTGCAGATACAGGAAGTCGATGAGCACCTCGCGCATCCGGGGGCCGCTCGCGCCAGTCATCTGGCCCATGTAATAGGTGCGGGCGCGGCGATGCAGTTCGGCGTGCCACTCCGGCGCCCGCCATTGGAGGTCGGCCACGAGCACCTTACGCGCCATGTCGTGCGGGAAGAGCCCCTCCGGGCCGGCGTCGATGAACGAAAGCGTCCGCAGCCACTCGAACGACGCGTGAACGTCGTCCTGCTCGAGCAAGAGGGCCAGGGCCTGTTCGGTCGTGTGCCGAATCGTGGCGCACACGTGGAGCGCCTGGCGATGCTCCGGGGTAGGCGCCTCGTCCAGGAAATGGGTGAGTAGGGCCTGGATGATATCCGGCTCGGCCGCCGCGACGGCGCCGGCGCGCTGCTCGATCATGTCGCTCATCAGCGAGAGCGCGAGGGGATAGCCCCGGGTGAATTCGAGGATGTCGCGATGCCGTTCATCCGGCACCTGTCGCCGCTCGAGGTAGGCCCTGGTGTCTACAGCGTTGAGGTTGCGTAACGAGACTACCCGGACCAGCGCCTGCCAACCTGGATCCATCCGCCAGGGCAGCGACGGCTTGAACCGGCCGGCCAAGACCGTGACCACACGGTCCGGCAGGGCCGGCAAAAACCGCTCGCGTAACCACCAATCCAGCGAACCGATCGTTTCGGTGGTATCAAAAAACAGGGCATACCCGTCGGACGACGCGGCGAGATGGGCCAGCGGATCGATATCAGCACCTGGTGCCAATCCATCCCCCAGCGCCCGCAAAAAGGCATCGGGAGAGGCTTCGAGCGAACGGGTATCGAGGTACACGGTCTTCCGCCCGCGCCGGCGGGCGCGGTCGGCGAACATGTGGAGGAGCGACGTCTTCCCGACCCCTCCGGGGCCATGGACGTACAGGACGGCAAACGGCCGGCTTTCGCCGGCGAGGGCCTCGTCGAACAGGTCGAGCTCCTCCCGCCGGCCGACAAACAGCCGCTGACGGGCCGCGTGGAGTAGATCGGCGAACTTAGTATACATGGTCCCCGGGTGGTGAGGCAGATGCATCGACAAGGTACGCCGCGACGGTCAAATATCTAGGTGGACAAAAAGACGGGGCAGAACGACGGCCTTGAGCAGATCTTGACCAGAAAATGATCTTCTGGTTGAGCAGATGTCGGGTTTATGTTGGATTGTGCACAGTTTCGTCTCCCACCCGATGAACCACCTCTTGATCATGATCCCTCTGCTCCTTCGTGTCACGGGCGCCATCGCCCTCGCGCTGACGCTCGTGTCGCCTGTTTTCGCCCAGAAGGGTACCACCGGCATCCAGGGTCGTATCCTTGATGCCGAAACCGGCCTTCCGCTCCCCGCCGCCACCGTCTTGTTGTCCGAACGCGGCGCCGGCGCGGTCGCCGATAGCACGGGGCGGTACCGGATCGACGCGTTGTCGGCAGGCGCGTATACGCTGCAGGCGCGAAGCGTGGGCTATATCTCGCAACAACAGGTCGTGAATCTATCCGCCGATGAGCTCGCGACGATCGATTTTTTGCTTTCCGCCGCGACCGGCGTGCTCGATGAAATCATCGCCGCGGCCGACCGGCCCTACTCTGCCGCCTCATCGGTCTCCGTACGCGCCCTCGATCTCCGCACCCGGCCGACCCGCTCGGCCCAGGATCTCCTGCAGCTCGCCCCCGGCCTGGTCACGGCCCAACACGCCGGCGGCGGCAAGGCCGAACAGATCTTCCTTCGTGGCTTCGACGCCGACCACGGCACCGACGTCGCTATTTCGGTGGATGGGATGCCGGTTAACATGGTGTCTCATGGCCACGGCCAGGGGTATGCGGACCTCCACTTCCTGCTGCCCGACGTCGTGGAGCGGATCGAGGTCGCCAAAGGCCCCTATGCCACGCCATTCGGCAACCTGTCCACCGCCGGCGCCGTGGCGTTCACCACCCGCGACCACCTGGACCGCAACGCCGTCCGCGTCGAGGCCGGCGCCTTCAACCTGGCGAATCTGACCGCCCTCTACCAGATTCCCGTGCCTGAAGGCGGCCACCAGGGCGCCTACCTCGCCGGCCAGTTTTACAACACCGATGGCCCGGTGGTCAGCCCCCAGGGCTTCCAGCGGTTTAATATCTTCGGGAAAGCCCATACCCACCTCAGCGAGACGGCCCGGATCGCCCTCAGCGTGAGCGGGTTCAGCTCGGCGTGGGACGCCTCCGGCCAGATCCCCGCCCGCTCCGTCGACGCCGGCGCGATCGACCGCTTCGGCAGCCTCGACGACCTCGAGGGCGGGACGACCGGCCGGCAGGACGTCAACCTCACCTACAGCGCCCGGTCCGACAACCAGGAGTTCATGCTCCAGGGCTACTCCACCCGCTACACCTTTAAGCTCTTTTCCAACTTCACGTATTTCCTCGAAGACCCCGAAAACGGGGACATGATCGAGCAGACCGACGACCGGCGCACGTACGGCGTCAACGGCCGATACAGCCATTTTCAGACGCTCGGCGCCATCCCCATCCGCTCTACCCTCGGAGGCGGCTTCCGGGCTGACGACGCCGACGTGGCGCTCTGGAAGAGCCCCGACCGCGTCCGCCAGGCCGCACGCGTGGACGCAACGGTTTTTGAACGCAATTTCTACCTCTGGGCACAGGAGGAGCTGTTCCTGACCTCGTGGGCCCGGCTCCAACTCGGCCTCCGCGGCGACTATTTTACGTTCGATGTAGACGATCACCTCGAAGGCGTCCCGACCGACCTGCCCCACGCCTCGGGGTACGCCCAGCAGGCTATCCTGAGCCCAAAAGCCAACCTCGTGGTGTCACCGACATCCACTATCGATCTGTTCGTCAACGCCGGCTCCAGCTTCCACTCGAACGACGCCCGCGCGATCATCCACGGCCAGCGTGTTCGGGGCCTGGCCCGCGCGTACGCCCGCGATGGCCTGTCTGAAACGGAGATCGACGCCCGGCTCGCCGAGCAGAACTTCGACCCGGACCAGCGCACGATCGGCACACTTCCGCGCGCCGTGGGGTCGGAGGTGGGCGCCCGCGCCCGGATCGCCGAACGCATCCATCTGGCGGCCGCAGCCTGGATGCTCGATCTCGACAACGAATACGTGTATGTCGGCGACGGCGGATTTACAGAGCTCAGCGGCCGCACGCGGCGTTATGGCCTCGATCTGGAGGCCCGTGTCTTCCTCACGCCGTGGCTCATCGCCGACGCGGATGTCAACCTCTCCCGCGGCTTTTTCCGCGACGAACCGGCCGGCGCGGACGAGATCCCGCTCGCGCCACGGGTCACCTCGACGGGGGGCTTGACGGCCCTCCACCCGAGCGGCCTGGAGGCCAGTGTGCGGTATGCCCACATCGGCGATCGGCCGGCCAACGAAGCCGGCACCGTTACGGCCGAGGGGTATAGCCTCGTCTATGTTTTTGTGGGATACACGATCGGACGGGTCCGCGCGACCCTGGCGCTCGAAAACGCCTTCGATGTCGCATGGAACGAAGCCCAATTCGACACCGAGTCCCGACTGCGCGGCGAAGCCGGCCCGGTGTCCGAGTTGCATTTCACGCCCGGGAATCCCAGAAACGTGCGGGTCGGGCTGAGCTACTTGTTCTAGGTTTAAGGTTCAAGGTTTAAGGTACTCTCACATTGAACCTCGAACCTTGAACCTTAAACCCCTTTTACCCCTCTCACCTAACACTCAGCCGCAGGTAGGCCTGCGCCGAGATCGGGTACTTCCCATAAACCCCCTCGAGGAGATCCGGCGCCCGGTTTACGGTGGCCTGGGCGCCCATCTGCAGGTGGAGCATTCCGTAGCTATGCACGCGACGCGCGGTGCCGGCGGTCAATCCCCCCAGCCAGAAGATTCTATCCCCCAGGGTGGGCAGACCCAGTTCGTTACCCCCTTTTTGGACCAGTTCGATACGGCCGTACAGGGCCTGCTGCCGGCCGCTCCAGTCGAGCTCGCCCAAAAACGCGTGTTGCGGCGAGTGATGGGTGTGCGCGTGGGCCTGCCCATCCGGATGGAGGTGATTCGCGCCGAGGACCACGGGCCGGTTATATCCCCATATCCCCGCGGCGGACCAGGCGCCACGGGCCGTCTGCCTGGCGTACAGTACCGAGGCCGTCGTCCTACGCATGTCTTCCCCCGGCGCCACGGATTCGGGCTCGACGAT
>JBGSPJ010000077.1:0-9936 GCA_041738655.1 Rhodothermales bacterium
GCCACGGAGGCGCCACGCCGCCCGGCGCCGTGCGTGTTTCCGGCGCCGAGCTGGGGTATAACACCGAGCTCGATTTCATCTTCCCCACGGGCCTCGGGGTGTTTCCCGCCGGCGGCGACCTCAGCTATCACCACGGCGGGATCAGCCTGCAGGAGCTGATCGTACCCGTGCTCGCGTTTCGCATGCCGGCGCTGCAGGCCGTGCCGGCGTCCGGGTTTACCGTCACCCTGACGAATTACCCGGACCGGATCACGAATCGCACGACAAGCGTGCGTGTCCTGGTGTCCGGCACCCTGTTTTCGGGCGACGAACTGGAGGCGCAGGTAATCCTCGTGGCCGGCGGCGAGCAGGTCGGCGCCCTCGGGATGGCGATTGATGCCCCGTATGACCGGAAGGCCGGCACCGTTCGGCTCAAATCCCAGAAGGCCGTGGAAATTGCCCTTATCCTCGAACGCGACGAAATCGCCTCCTTACAAATCGTCGTCCAGGATCCGGCTACCGGCCGCGTTCTGGCGCAGACCGATCCCATCCCCGTTCACCTCAGCATGTAACCATGTCGGCCGATTCCATTCCGCTCCGCGATGCCCTGGATGACAAGGTAAACCGCGTCTTCGCCGGCAAGGTCGTGCGCAAGGACCTCGTCCGCAACGTAAAAGTCGGCGCCAACGTGCCCGTCTTTGTCCTCGAGTACCTGCTCGGCAAGTACTGCGCCTCGTCCGACGAAGTCGCGATCCGAATGGGCCTCGAGATTGTCAACGACCAGCTGGCCGACAACTACATCCGCCCGGACGAGTCGACCAAGGCCCAGAGCCGCGTGAAGGAGCGCGGCCGGCACATGTTCATCGACAAAGTGAAGGTCCGCCTCGTCGATTCCGACTACTGGGCCGACGTGACCAACTTCGGGCACAAATTCGTGCAGATCCCCAGCAGTTACGTGCGCGATTACGAGCGCCTGCTCACCGGCGGCATCTGGGCGCTGGTGGATATGCGCTGGGAGCTGACGGACGAGAAGTACCCGTTTGTGATCGACCGCCTCTCCCCCATCCAGGTCGCCACGTTCGATCTGAAAGAGTACCAGGACCTCCGCCGGCAGTTTACGACCGACGAGTGGATCGATTTTATGATGCGGAGCATGGGCTACGAACCGGCGGAGATGGATCGCCGGCTCAAGCTGTTATTCCTGTGCCGGCTGATCCCCCTTTGCGAGCGGAATTACAACCTCATCGAGCTTGGTCCGCGGGGCACCGGCAAGAGCTACGCCGTGCAGGAGATTTCCCCGTACGCGGCGCTGCTCACCGGCCCGACTACCGTCGCGAATCTGTTTGGCCACATGAGCGGCCGGCAGAAAGGGATGGTGATGATCTGGGATGTCGTCGGGTTCGACGAAGTGGCCGACCTGCAGAAGATGCCCAAGGAAGTCATCACCACGCTGAAGACCTACTGCGAGTCCGGCCAGTTTCAGCGGGGCCCCGAGGCCATGGCCGGCTACGCGAGCATCGCCATGTTCGGCAACACCCAGCAGCCGATCGACGTGATGGTGCAAACCGGGCACCTGTTCGCCCCCCTCCCCGAGGTCATCCGCGACGACATGGCGTTTATCGACCGGCTGCATTTCTACCTGCCCGGCTGGGAGATCCCGAAGATGCACAACAGCCATTTCACGAGCCACTACGGCTTTGTGGTGGATTATCTGGCCGAGGCGTTGCGCGAGCTGCGGAAGCACAACTATACCGAGCACATCGACCATCACTTCTCCCTCGGCAGCCAGCTGAATGCCCGCGACCGGAAGGCCGTGCGTCGCACCGTATCCGGCCTGATCAAGATCCTGCATCCCCATGGCGAGGTGTCGCGGGAGGACATGGAAGAGATCCTCGCATTGGCGCTGGAGGGGCGCCGGCGGGTTAAGGAACAGCTCAAGACGATGGGGAGCTTCGAGTATTACCACACCTCGTTCAGCTACATTTCGAACGAGACCGGCGAGGAGCGGTTTGTCGGCGTCCCCGAGCAGGGCGGCCGCGACATGATCTCCGCCGACCCGCTGGCGCCCGGGACCGTGTACACCGCCTCCGTGAATCAGGAGGGGACGGTCGGGCTGTTCCGGCTGGAGGTGTCCGTGTCGAATGGGACGGGGAAGCTCAAGTTGGCCGGCGGGGTGAGCGGGGCGATGAAAGAGTCGATCAATCGCGCCTTCAACTACCTGCGCTCGAACAAGACCGCGTACGGGCTGGACCACTCCATCGACGTCACCGATCTCCACGTCGAGGCCATCGACCTGCTCGGCAATCGGGTGGAGGCCGAGGTGGGGGTGGGATTTCTGGTCGCCACCTACTCCGCCCTCCGGAAAGCCTCGCCGCAGCCCGGGTTGCTGGTATTGGGGGATCTGAGCATCCAGGGCAACATCAAACCCCTCCGTTCCCTGACCGAGCCGCTGCAGGTAGCGATGGATAATGGCGCGAAGCGCGTCCTGATTCCGATCGAGAACAAGCGGAGTTTTATGGATGTGAGTTCCGAGATCCTGGAAAACGTGGACCCGATTTTTTACGGGGATCTAAGGGCGGCGGCGTTTAAGGCGTTGGGGTTGAGTTGATGGCACAGGCCAAACTTCTCGAATAGGCATTTACTGATTCACCCGATGAACATACCCACCTACAAGTCGATGATCGACCCGCTCCTCCGTCTACTCGCCAGCAGGGATGGTCCCGTCAAGACTGCCGAAGTGTATGCCGGGATTGCCGAGATGGTAGGCCTGACCGAAGAGGACAAACGTGAGCTCTTGCCAAGTGGTATGCAACCCGTGTACAAAAATCGGATTGGCTGGGCACAGGACTCCTTGAAGCGGAGCGGTTTGTCGGTGGCGACGAGGCGCGGGGTTTGGCAGATCACCGAAAAAGGCAAAGTCTTCTTAAAAGAACACGGTGGTGGTGTGCCTGATCTTCTGGCTCACGAGATCGCGATTGCATTCAGAAATACCCCACTGGTCGATATCATTCCATCCACGCAATCCAATCACACAGCTGGTATAGAGTCGGACCAGAACGAGCGGAGCCCGGAGGAAAAAATCGAAGAAGGCCTACAGGAAATTCGAGCAAGCGTTTCCAGACAAATCCACGAGTACGTAATGAACGCCACCCCGGAGTTCTTTGAGCAACTCGTACTTGATCTGCTGCTCGCGATGGGGTATGGCGCCGACAGAGATTCCCTCCAACGCGTAGGCGGTTCGGGCGACGGCGGTATCGACGGTATTATTTCATTGGATAAGCTGGGATTGGAGAAAGTCTACGTTCAGGCCAAGCGCTGGAAAGGAACGGTCGGAAGTCCAGAAGTCCAGGGTTTTGTCGGAGCCCTTCAACTCAATGGCGCCAACAAAGGAGTTCTGATTACTTCCGGGGTGGTTTCGAAGCCGGCGATCGAGTCTGCCCGCAGAGCCAATGTGGTCATGATCGATGGCGAGCGGTTGGCTGCTCTGATGATCGAGCATGAAGTAGGTGTCAGCAGCAAGACGTTCAGGATTCCGCAGTTGGATAGCGATTATTTTGAAGAGTAGGTGGTATTACCAGTACCAAGTGATTAGCGCGCGCTTTTTTTATTGCGCGCACATGCGCAGCACAAAAGGCCCATATTGATCGTTTTCAAAGAAAATGCTCCATTCGAGTTCGCGCAGCTATTTCGCGCAGCTGCAGTGGCTGGGTCATAGTTGTCCTAAAAAACCCGGGCGCGAGTCATGTTGTTACTCTAGGCCCCCACCAATTTATGAAGCAGCTCTGATCGCAAGTCATGTGTCCGAGCGGATTCGGCCTTCCTTAGCTCCATACGCATGCGACGCGCAAATTCGGATACTCTTCTACGATCCATTCCGTAACGTTTCAATAACGATTTGAAATTATCGACCCCACCATAATAGCGGGATGAGATGACAATGGCTACTCGCATCATCAAATCGGTTAAACCCTTGATCTTGTTCGTTTCACATACCATCCTCAATTCTTCGAGATCAAGCAGCTGTTCATATTCACTGGCATACGACGTGCTCTCGAGTGCAGATTGAACAAGTTTGTCAAATTCAGTTCTTAGTCGATCCCAGCCTAAAAGCAACTCCTCGACCGTGCACAACCCAAGCCGATGCTTAACCTGAGATGCTTTCAATAATCGATACTCCCATCGAAGAATATTTTCGGGTACATTTTCAGCCCTTTCTGTTGCCTTGAGCTGAGCTGATTTATCATACACTTGCATTGCCCGCTTCTTTCGGCGATAGGTAATCGTTGAATCGTGGGTTTCCTTTATGAGCTGACCTACACGAATGCCCTGTAACAGGGGCATGTACGCAGCGAATGGATGATCTGTCTGAATATCACGAAAAAGATCAACTCTTGAAATTCTGGCCGTTTGAAGATCGACACGAATCCCAACTTCATCATGCAAGTAGATCTGCAGAGCCTGGATTTTTTCTTTTGCCTGCGCCTGCGTCATTGATCTAAGCAGATAGCAGGTTTCGCCAAACAGATGACTCAACGAGCACTGGATCCAAACTTTGTGGTCTACTGCGGTAATACTGACGCCACTTTTTTTATCACTCCGATAGGCCCTGTAAAACGTACGGCTAGTTCCATCATCGACTTGAATAGTCATCGTAGACTTCTGTGGGCACTCGTCTCGTGTATTGATAGGTGGACCGACGAGATTCAGATTGAGTTTACTGCTCACAAAAGTCGCCTCTTCTGCCCAGATGTGCAGCGTATCCACCATCGCATCACCTTCTCCGCGAACAATTCCGGATAAATCCCTCGAGCTGCGCCTGAGGAAAGAGGCGTTTACGGCCAATACGCAATGGCCTCAAATCGCCGCCGGCAACGAGTTCGTCGAGCTTGCGCCGGCTGATGTTGAGCCGGCGGCAGGTCTGGTCGGTATCCAGGGGCGCCTCAGCCTCCTCCCTACCTCGATTTATCTCGGCGCGAACAACCGTCGCGATTAGCGGGAGAAATTCTTCCGCAAGTACAGCCCGTATCACCTCACGAATGAGGCCTTCAATCTCGCACGCATCCACCCTCTGTTCGAGCAGCGAAGTGACAGTTGAGCTATCTACGTGCGAACGCGACACGACTTTCTGCGAGATTGAAAATGAAAAAGGGACACCCCGTGATTGCGTTCATGCGAGGGTGCCCCTTCCCGGACTCAGGGTCCGGACAGCAAAGATTTGGATGGCTTCGGACGTATGTCCTCTGCCCTAAGCATGAACGCAGAGCGAAGATCGGCTGCGCACATGCTGCGTGGTGGAGGTGACAGGAGCGCTCCACATAACTCCTGCGATCTCACTTTATCTCTCGATTCTTGGAGCCCGAGTGAGGAAATCCGGGTCGTACTGGGTGAGATAGGTTATGATGAGCCGCAGCCGGCCGTCATTGCCCTCGACACTACTGCCGGCAAAACCGATGGCCTCGTCGAGTTGCTTAACCAGATCCATTGCATCACTCCGTTCCATCTCAGCAAGCGCCGCATTGAGTTCCTTTCTACCTGGCAGTGATTCACGCTGCGTCGTCAGGAGTATGTACGCGTTTCTTACGCGTTGGCGGATTCGCGTTGCACGCTGTGATCTCCCACCAGCATCGGCCTTTTTTTCCGGCCATGGGGACGGGGCTCCAGCTTTTCCTGAAGGTTGCTTGGGCTCGCTGATCTTGCCCGTTCTCCGAGCTAAACGATCCGCCTTCACCTCATAGGTCGCCTTGACTTTTGATGTCGTGTCGATTAGTTCGCCCAGATCTTTTCGACACGCCAGTTCCGTTCGCCAGATGCGCACCATTTCCTGAGTAGCAGGGTCGAGCCCTTCAATTTCCATGGCCAGGTCGAGCTCAGGCTTCGCCGCCAACAATGCCCTTAATTCAACCTCAAGGCGCATCATTCTCTGGGTTGCCTGACTGTGTAGACCTACGGCTATCTGGTGAAGAGTCGACAGACTGTCTACATTGCCGCGCCATTGCTGGAGAAGAGCCTCAGAGCCCATCGAGAAGAACGGACTGGCATGTTCCCCATCAAAGTAATCGGGCTCCCCCAGCCATGAAAAATCGAGCGATTCCTCTGCGACATATAGACCTTGCCAGCTCTCCTCAATTGGTCCATTCAAAAGCTCGATCAGCTTCGAAGCATCGTATGGTTCTGTCGAACCTTCGAGCAGGGTCTGTAATCGTTCGAGCGTCCAGGACATGCCGGCATGGGATTGAGATGCTTGAATCAAAATGGTAGTCCTCGCCTTGAGAAAAAGCAACGGGTAGGCTATCATGTGGACACATCGACAAGGCTTCAAAGCCTGATAGGCATCGATCGCAAGCAAGCTCTCACAGCCCGGCACCTCCTCTCCCCAGCCGGCCAGGATACCGCAAGCATGGCTCACCTTCGAGCGAGCGTTTATCTACGCACGCGCAAATCGGGCTACACGGCCATTTTCTATGACCCCGACCGTAGTCCGCAGCAAAAGTACGTCACACTGCGCACGCGCGATAAGACCGTCGCCCGGCGCAAGCTCTCGGACCTCGAGCAGGAGTACGTCCTCGGGCAGTTCGACCCATGGAAAGATGCGGCTCCCCAAAATGGAATATTGCTGGACGAAGCGATCGAGCAATTCCTGAAGGCACGAAAGGACCGCCGACCGAAAACCATTCGTGCTGATGCATCTACATTGAATCTCTTTGCCGGCGAAATGAAAGCCGGCTGCCTGGTTCAGCAGATTGAGCCACACCACGTGCAGCGTTTCCTGGACCGTGGCCTTTCGGCGCCGACGCTCAACACATATCACACCCGCCTAAAAACCTTTTTCAGTTGGTGCATCGAGCAGGGATTGTGCCGTGACAACCCCCTCCAGCGAATCCCGAAGCCGAAGGTCAAGCACAAAGAAAAGCAGTACCTCTCGAAACAGCAGTACGAACAACTTCTGCGGTGCATCGAAACCGACGCCACATTACGCGTCGAAAGCATTAAGAGTGGCGAGGTGGTCTGGCTGGCGAACCTTGTCCGCTTCGCTGTAGGCACGGGCTTACGACTCGGCGAATTGACCTCCCTGAGCTGGGATGCCGTCGACCTCGAGAATCACCTTATCACGATCCGTAACGCCGGCGACTTCACGACAAAGAGCGGCCATGAACGCGCCATCCCGATCGCCGGCGAAGCCCTGGATGTGTTACGAACCATGCATACACAGCGATCCTCGGAGGGAAACGACTTTGTATTCCAGAGTCGCCGCGGGCGGAATGGCGATAACGAGCGATTGAACGACGAGTATGTCTCCAAGCGCTTCCTACACTACGTCCGCCTCGCGAAGCTGCCGGCCGGCCTCAGCTTCCACAGCCTGCGCCACACGTACATCTCGTGGATGATCATGCGCGGCGTGCCGGTACCCGTGGTGCAAAAGCTGGCCGGCCACGCCGACATTAAGACGACGATGGGCTACGCCCATCTGGCGCCGGACGCCCTTCGTGATGCCGTGGTGAAGGTATTCGGCAGAGATGTCCCCATCGACCTATCGTGATTCACGTGTTTTTGCGGAGTTGTCTCCTCGATTTCATTTCTTTCAGCAATCGCTTACACTACTGCCTGACCCAGGAACGCAGACAGGTGCATGACCACGCCAAAACGCTACGACGTATTCCTCAGCCACAACAGCAAAGACGCCCGGGCCGTCCGTGTGTTGGCGCGCCGGCTCCGTGAGGAAGGGCTGAATCCCTTCCTCGACAAGTGGCATATCATCCCCGGCGATCCGTGGCAGGAAGTCATCGAGGAAGCGCTGGAGCAATCCGACACCTGTGCGGTGTTTATCGGTCCGGGCGGGCTGAGCCCGTGGGAGCATGAGGAGATGCGTGCCGCCATCGCGCAGCGTGTGGCCGACACGAAGAAAAAATTCCGCGTGATACCGGTCCGACTTCCCGGCGCCAGTCGTGGTAAACGGGGAAAACTCCCTGCCTTCCTCACACGCAGCTCCTGGGTAGAATTCGAGGAGGCCATCGAAGACGCAGATGCATTTCGACTCCTAGTTTGTGGGATCCGGGGGATCGAGCCTGACGACACGGCACATGCCTCGGCATTTTCCGGCGACAATCCGTACCGCGGCCTGCAGGCCTTTCAGCCGGAGGACGCCGACCTCTTCTTCGGGCGCGGCGCTGTAACGGAATGGCTGGTCGATATCCTGAAAGAAAGCCGATTCTTGGCCGTGATCGGGCCCTCTGGCAGCGGGAAATCGTCGCTTGTACGCGCCGGCCTGGTGCCCGCACTAAACCAGGGCAAGATCTCAGGGAGCGAAAAGTGGCCGATTCAGATCTTTTCCCCGGGGGCCCACCCGCTGGACAAGCTGGCGGGCGCGCTCGACCGGCTTTTCGACGGCAACCGAAAAAGCCTCGCGACTTTCGTGGAGGAACTGCAGGCGAGCCCCCGTACCCTGCACCTGGAAGTGCAATTGGCCATGGAATCACGCCCCGGGGTGATTGCCGTGTTTGTAGTCGACCAGTTCGAGGAGATCTTCACCAATTGCACGGACGAACCCAGGCGGGTGGCGTTTATCGAAAACCTGCTGTATGCGTCGTCGATCGAAGCCGGACGTATTGTCGTCATCCTGACGATGCGTGCCGACTTCTACAGCCGATGCGCGAAGTATCCTCAGCTCGCCGCGCGCATAACCGACGCGCAGATGCTCGTGCCGCCCCTGGACGAAGAAAACCTCCGGTCGGCGATCGAACAGCCAGCACGGCGCAGCGGACTCTCGCTCGAATCCGGGCTGGTAGAGACGATCCTGCGCGACGCCGGCGATGAACCCGGCTCGCTACCTCTCGTGCAACATGCGCTGTTCGAACTCACCAGAGCCGCCCACGAAGGCCAGCTGGCGCTGAAGGCTTACACGGCGATGGGTGGCCTCACGGGATCCATCGCGAGTCGAGCGGAGGAGGTTTTTACCACGTTTACCGAAAACCAGCGCCAGTTCACCCGCCGGCTCTTTCTGCGTCTCGTACACCCCGGCGAGGGGGCGCTCGATACACGCCGGCGCGCCACCCTGGGAGAACTTTCCACCCTGGAGGCCGATGCCGGCGATATCCAGCTGGTCATCGCCACCCTGGCCGACGGCCAGACCCGGCTGCTCACCACCGGCCGGGATACAGAACAGAATGAGGAGACGATCGAGGTCGCCCACGAAAAGCTTATAGAGAAGTGGGGCCGGCTGAGGAGTTGGATCGAAACGGACCGCTCGTTCCTGCTCTGGCAGAGCCGGCTCGCCCGCTCCCTGGCCGAATACAACCGCACGGGGAAAGAAGTCGATGCCCTGCTTCGGGGTTCTCCGCTGCTCGAGGCTGAGGAATACCTGGCCGCCAGGGCCCCCGAGCTAACAGCGGCTGAAGCCGCCTATATCCGCGCCAGTGCAACCCATCGCAACCACACCGTTCAGAACAGGCGCAGGCTGATTGCCGCGGTGATCAGCGTTATGGCCATCGCGCTGGTTGCGATTTCCCTGCTGGCGCTCCGCCTCAACCAGGCACAGAATACATCCAGCCTCCGGCTAGCGCGAACGTACTGGGACAGCGGCAAACGGTATCGCGAGCAGTCCGACCTTCTGCGCACTGTCCATCTACTCAGTCAGGCGGCAGCCATATCACCGGATACGGCCGTCACCCGAGCGATCATTCAGGATCACCATTGGGAGCTCTCGCGACTGGGGATAAACCCTATATTCGCTCATGAAGCCGGCGTCAATGGCGCCCTGTTCTCCAAAGATGAAACGCGCGTCCTCACCTGGAGCTACGACGGCACCACCCGCCTATGGAACAGCGACACCGGGGCACAGATCGGACCCGCTTTTACGCATGAAGGCTTAGTTTATGGCGCCCTCTTCTCCCGCGACGAATCACGCATCCTCACCTGGAGCTACGACGGCACTGCCCGCCTATGGAACAGCGACACCGGGGC
>JBGSPJ010000087.1:0-3528 GCA_041738655.1 Rhodothermales bacterium
CGCCTGAAGCCTGGTCCGCCGCCGCCATCCCCGCGCCGATCCCGAATCCGCCGACGGTGCCCAGAAATCCGGTGACGCTGATCAGCACCAGCAGCACCGAGGCCGTCCCGAGCCCTTCACCGGCCGGCGCATTGGCAACGCCGAACCCGTACAAGAGCCCACCTACAAGCCCGGCCGCCGCGCCGCCGAGGGTGCCGGCCAGGGCGGTGGCCAGGGCCTGGGAGAAGGCCGTGGCGTTTGCGCCGGCATGAATCGGGACATCGGTGGATGGGACAACCTCAGCACGTTGTGGAGCGGCAGAGGATGACGTCGTCGCATACCCCGGCGCCTCCGATGTGGGAATCGCGGCGTCGCGGCGTTCGACCGTTACTTCTGCGATGAACCGGTAGCCGTGGCGGGGGACGGTCTGGATAAACCGGGGGTTGCCGACATCGTCGCCGAGCTGCCGGCGGATCTCTTTGATGCACTGCGTAAGGGCGCTATCGCTGACCACCACATCGTCCCACACTTCCCGGAAAAAACGATCCTTGTCGACAAGCCGGCCCTGTTCACGCACCAGCAGGACCAGCGCATCGAAGTACCGGGTGTTCAGATCCAGGTGCACGCCCTCCACCGACAACTCCCGGTTGGAGACGTCGATTGTGAAGCGGCTGAAGCGGTAGATCAGAGAATCCTGCACGATGCTTATGAAATGCTCACAGATCACTCATGCCGCTCACGCGTCCCGAGGGCATATTGGGGCAATGTACGATCTCCCCCTGTTCTGTATCCCATTTAACGAACATCCTATCATGACACTCAACGAAAACATCGCGGCGGCGATCGGAGATCCGGCGGGTCTCGAACGCCTGTACCGCACCGCCCAGGCGGAAGGAAACGAGACGGCCTTTAGAGACGCACTCCGGCAGTGCGCCGAAGCGCAGCCCGGCGATGTGCTTCTCCAGGCATGGGCGCATCGCCTCGATGTAGCGGTCGAGCGAACGGCTGCCGGCGGTGACCGGCGCTGGCTGCCGCTTATCGGAGGGAGTGTGCTACTCGGTGTGCTCAGCGCTATCCTGGCGGGTGGGAAACCCCCGGTGCCGGCTCCGGGCGAAGCCAACACGCTGTTCTGGGTGAGCTGGGGTCCTTTGATGGCGCTAGGACTCCTCGGCTACCTGGCCTGGGTTCAGCGTGCAACTGAGAACATAAACCGCTACGCCGTGGCCGCGGGGGCCGTCGTTGCGCTGGCGCTGTATGTGGGGCTGGTATTTGGTGGCGAGACGGGTGATGTGCCCGACATGGTCGCCGTTCATCTTCCCCTATTGTGTTGGGCGATTGTTGGCGTGGCCCTTTGTCTCGGGTACCAGCAACCCGAGAAGCAGGCCTACGGCTTTCTCGTTAAGTCGGCCGAAAGTGTGTTGACGGGCGGGATTTTTTTCGGCGCCGGCGTGCTGTTTGTCGGCCTCACGGTGGGCATCTTCAAGGTGCTGGGGATCGATCTGCCGGAGCAAGAACTGATCGTGGTCGTGGCCCTGGGTGTCGGCACGATCCCCCTGCTCGCCATCGGGAGCGCCTACGACGCCACCCGTTCCCCGTCGATGCAGGACGAAAACGCCGGCCTCACGCGCACGCTGCGCATCCTCACCCGGCTGATCCTTCCGCTTGCCCTCGGAGTGCTCGTCGTGTACGTGGTGTGGTTCATCCCCGCCTACTTCTGGAAGGCATTCGAGGAGCGGGAGGTGCTGCTGGTCTACAACGCGACCATCGTGGCCATCCTGATTCTGCTGACAGTGGTGATATCCGGCCCCGTGGAGGCCGGCCGGGGATCGTTTCTTCGGTATGCCGTGCTGGCGCTTGGGGCGCTCACGATCATCCTGAACGCCTATGCGCTGGCGGCCGTGGTGAGCAGAGCGCTCGACGCCGGCCTGACGCCGAATCGATTCACCGTCATCGGCTGGAACGTGACGACACTGGCGATCCTGGTGTCAAGCGGGGTGCGGTTGTGGATCCATCGCCGGCAGCCCTGGATGCCGGTGCTGCGCGCGTCGATCGGGATGGTCGCCGGCCTGGCGGCGGTGTGGACGATCATGCTGTTGGTTGTGTTGCCACTGTTTGATTGACCAACGATCATCGCCCACCAACAAAGGGTGTAAACAACATTCCCAAACTATCAATACAGGCAGCATGTCATCCCGGGCCCCGACCCGGGATCCAGCCGAATTGCAATCCTGCTGGACCCCGCATCAAGTGCGGGGTGACAGTGCCACGATTGTTAGCGTTTTTCAGCAACCCTGACCATCGATCATCAGCAATTGACGATCATCCATCAACCAGATTCCGTATATCCCCCGGCTCCAGGATCCGTTTTGGCGCTCCGCTCCGAGCCGCCTCCAGCATCGCCAGCCCGACCTCCTTCGAGGTGAGGATCTGCCTCGGAAACAGCCGGCGAGCCAGACTCATGGCCGGCCCAAACAGCGTGTAAAATGTATTGTACCACGCCGTCTTGGAGCGCACCCCGTCCACCGGTTGGATGACGCCCGGGCGGAACATATACGCGGCCTTGAAGGGCATCGCGAGGAGGGCCTGTTCGGTTTGCCCCTTCACACGGCTCCACATCTGCAGCGAATTGCCGGTGCCCTGGCCGGAGACGTAGATCATCGTCATCCCCGGGTTGAGGCGGGCGAGCAGCGCGCCTGCGTGGGTGGGGATGTCGTGGTTGATGCGGGTGTACGCGGCCTCGTCGAGCCCCATCGCGGAGGCGCCGAGGCAGAAGAAACACGCGTCGAAGCCTTCCAGACGGGAGGCCACGGGCGAGAGGGCCCGCAGGTCCGCATGCACCAGTTCCTGCAGGTTTGGGTGCGACCTCCCCGTGGCCTGCCGGCCGACCGTGAGCACGCGCGCGACGTCGCCGGCGCGCAGGCACTCCTGCAATACGCCCTGACCTACCATGCCGGTGGCCCCGAAAAGGAGAATGTTCATGAGGGATGCTTTTTTCTTTGCCGAAGCCAGACTTTTCGGGTCTTCAAGACCCGAAAGGTCTCCTGAATATCGCCGCCACGCCATCATCCCGCAATAGAACGCTCCCGCGTAAGGCCCCGCCTACCTGGCCTGTAAGGCCTTTCCAGCAACTCCCATCCACGCCCTTCAGAACTGGAACGTCAGCACGGCCCAGCCGTATCTCTGCGCCGGCATCTCCGTCGGAACCCACCGTGATGTGTAACCCCTCAGTGATACGTAGAGAGCACGACCTATGGAAGCCAAATGCCCTGTTAACCATGGAGCCGGCAGCGGGACCTCCAACCGCGACTGGTGGCCGAACCAGCTCAAGCTCGAGCTCCTGAACCAGCACTCCGAGAAGTCCAACCCGATGGGTGAGGACTTCAACTACGCCGAGGCCTTCAACTCCCTCGACCTCGCGGCCGTCAAGCAGGACCTTGCGGCGCTCATGACCGACTCGCAGGACTGGTGGCCGGCCGACTTCGGTCATTACGGCCCGCTCTTCATCCGCATGGCCTGGCACAGCGCCGGCACCTACCGCACCGGCGACGG
>JBGSPJ010000104.1:0-7376 GCA_041738655.1 Rhodothermales bacterium
CCGCACTTGATGCGGGATCCAGCAGG
The DNA here is from genome assembly GCA_041738655.1 of Rhodothermales bacterium. Taxonomy (GTDB): domain Bacteria; phylum Bacteroidota; class Rhodothermia; order Rhodothermales; family JAHQVL01; genus JAWKNW01. The sequence goes on from JBGSPJ010000104.1 coordinate 27, forward strand.
GTTGCAATTCAGCTGGATCCCCGATCGGGGTCGGGGATGACAATGAAAGAGGGATTTTTGCTGTAAAACCGATCATTTCTGAAGATTGCCGTTATTTCCTTGACGCCTATGCGACTTGATCGGGGATCCATACGAGTTGTACTGGTTGCACCAAGTCGCGTGAGGAACCGAAACTGAGGTGTTCTTATGCCTACTATGGTTCATGGGTCGGGGGCCAGAGCCCTCAGCTTTGACCGGGGGATGACGTTCTGCTTTCTTTATGAGCACATTTAACTACTGATTCGCATGAATTACCAATCCCGATGCGTTTCTGGCGGTCCACCCCGACGAGATGGGCGGGGTGTGTTGGGAGGCCGGACCCGATCTCTCACGTGACACGGTGTACCTGGCCGGTAAGCTCGAATAGCCGATCCTCTTCAGGGAACCATCTCGGGCCTGGAAGCCTTTGTGTAGCTATAACCTGTACGGATGACCCCATGTCCATCGATGTCAGTTATACCGAAGCGCGCGCCAACCTCGCCAGACTCTGGGACCTGGCCGTTGCGAACCGCGAGCCCATCATTATCCGCCGGCGCGATAACGAAGACATGGCCATGATGCCGGCCGCCGAACTCGCTTCCCTCATGGAGACGGCACATCTGCTGCGCTCGCCCCGAAACGCCGAGAGGCTGCTTTCCGCGCTGGCAAGGGCGAGAAATGCGGAGGGGCAGCCGGCCAGTGTTGCATCGTTGAAAGAAGACCTCGGCCTTGAAGAATGAAATCCGAGCGTGACGCCGTTTTTCAGCCTGAGTTTCTCGAGGATTTGCGCCATTGGGTCGATATTGACAGGAAAGTGGCTCTTCGGTCCCTGGATATGGTTCAAGCGATCCTACGCGATCCATTCAAAGGGATCGGGAAACCGGAGCCGTTGAAGTACCTAGGTTCTGGTGTCTGGTCACGCCGCCTCACGCAGGAGCACCGAATCGTGTATGTTGTATCTGGAGACCGTATCGATTTCCTCCAAGCACGTTATCATTATTGAGGCATGGGTGGTCAGAAATCTAAGCGAATCAGTAGTTGAACGGTTCAAGTGGATGCGTTGAGAACGATTTCCAGGAATACAGGCCTTGCTTGATGTTTTAAGGCAGATTTGACGTATCCTGCGTCGCCATCGCATTCGACCTCAAGAACCAATTACCGCGTTGCCCACCCTCCACCTCTCCGACTACGACCAGGCCTGCCTCGCCGGCGCCCACGGACCCGCCGCGCAGATGGCGATGTCGATCCTCGTCCGCATGATGCCCGTCTACGGCGCCACGGCCCTGCTGGACATCAGCGCGGCGCACATCGACAGCACTGTCTACATGGGCGAGGCGACGATGGAGTTCGCCGAGCGGCTCGCGAGCCTCGGCGCGAAGGTGCGGGTGCCCTCCACGCTCAACGTCAGCGGGGTCGATGAACACGGGTGGCAGGAGTGGGATGTGCCGGCCGACCACGCCGCCAAAGCCCACCGCCAGATGGTCGCCTACCAGTCGATGGGCACCATCCCGACCTGGACCTGCGCGCCGTACCAGACCGAACACCGCCCGGTCCTCGGACAACAGATCGCGTCGGGCGAATCCAACGCGATCTGCTTTTTTAACTCGGTTATCGGGGCGCGGACGGAGCGGTACCCGGATCTGCTCGACATCTGCTGCGCCGTCACGGGCCGCGCGCCGGCTACGGGGCTTCATCTCACACAAAACCGCGCCGGCCACCTGCTCCTCCGCCTCGAAGGCATCCCCCGCCGGCTCCAGGAGGACGACGCCTTTTACCCCGTCCTCGGCCACCTCATCGGCCGGCTCGCGCCCAACAAAATCCCGGTCATCGAGGGCCTGGAGGTGACGCCCACCGAAGACCAGCACAAGGCCGTCTGTGCCGGCGCGGCCTCCGCCGGGGCCGTGGCGCTGTACCACATGGTAGGGATCACGCCTGAAGCTCCCACTCGTGAAGCGGCCTTTCAGGGACGCCCCCCTGAGGCTGAAATACGCATCACCCTCGACACCCTGGCCACGGCCCGCGCCGAGTTATCCACCTGCCAGGGCGACCGGCTCGATATGGTCGTCCTCGGCAGCCCGCATTTGTCCGTCGACGAGTTTCGGAAGCTGGCCGCGCTTGTCGAAGGCCGGAAAAAGCATCCGGACGTGGTGTTCCTCGTCACCTGCAGCCGCGCCGTACGCGAGATCGCGGACCGCGCCGGACTCCTCGATGCCTACCGCGCCTTCGGAGGACGGATCACGGTGGACACCTGCCCGCTCACCACGCCCATGTTGTCAGGAGCGATCAAACACTTGATGACCAACTCGGCCAAATACGCCTACTACTCCCCCGGCCTCCTGAACACGCAGATCGCCTACGGCCGGCTGGCCGACTGTGTCGACTCCGCCGTGGCCGGCCGCATCCTCCGAGACGATTCGATATGGAACAGCTAATCCAGGGACACCCGGTCGTCCCGGGCAGCGCCGAGGGGCCGGCGCTCGTCACCACCGAACCGATCAGCTTCTGGGGCGGGTACGACCAGAAAACAGGCGAAATTATCGACCGGCGGCATCCGCTTTCGGGGCAGATCGCCGCCGGCCGGGTGCTCGTCGTGCCGTTCACCCGCGGCTCGAGCACATCGACAGCCATCCTGCTGGAGTCCGTCCGTGCCGGCGTCGCCCCCGCGGCCATCGTCAGCCGCGAGGTGGACACCTTCATGGCCCTCGCGTCTGTGGTGGCGGACGAGATGTACGGCAAACCCATCCCCATCGTGGCGCTGTCCGAGGCGGATTTCCGGCGGATCGAGGCGGGGGCGTGGGTGAAGATTGGGGCGGATGGGGAGATTCGGTTCTTCAACCATGGTCATCGTGAGCCTGTCGAACGACCTCCCGAATCAAAAGGATGACCGAAGGGTTTCGCGGTCGGTATGTCACCCTGAGCGGTAGCGAGGGGTCTTCGAGCGGCAAAAGGCAACGAGATCGCGAATACCTCTCGGATCGTGCCGGCTGGACAGGTGGTGCCCGGGGTTGCCTCTAATCGGCTAAAGATCCCTCGCTGACGCTCAGGATGACTGGGCTTTGTGGCCCGTTGTTACCCCCCTATGATCCCCCGCGCCTCCTCGGCCGCCGTCAGGCTTTCGATGTACAGGTTGCCCTCCAGCGCCTTCCGGAAATGGCGCTCGCTGGACTCCGTATCCCCGATGGCCCGGTAGATGTGGCCGGCGCGGAAGTGCACCATCGCATCCCCCGTGTTCAGCCGCATCGCCCGTTCGATGGGGGCAACGGCCTCGGCGGAGCGGCCGAGGTTGTGGAGCACCCAGGCGTGGGTCTCGTTGGCGTGCAGATGGCCGGGCCGGCGCTCGATTTCAGCTTCCACCAGTTCCAGGGCTTCTTCCAGTCGCTCGCCGCGGTCGGCGAGGAAGTCGGCATACTCCATCCGGTTGTTTTCGCCCATCTCGGCGGCCGCACGGTAGCCGGCATCCACCCGGTCCAGATACAGGTTAGCCGTCACCTCATCGCCCGAAGCGGCATAGACTTCCACGAGGGTCTCCATGAAGGCGCCGCGCGGCTCCTGCGCATAGGCTTGATCGAGGTAGGCAATTGCCGATTCCGTCGACCCTTCCAGGTGGGCGATGTGCCCCAGGCCGGCCAGCGCCTGCGCGTATTCCGGTGTTTCTTCGAGGATCCCGTTGAACACCCTCTCGGCATTCACCAGATCCCCCTGACCCAGATACAGGGTGCCGAGGTGCATCAGCGCCCAGGCGCGATCCTCCTGCCCCGGCACGCCGGCCTCGACGGCCAACTCCATCGCCTCGATCGCGCCGGCCACATCCCCGTGCAGCTCGCGCAGATACGACGCCCGGGCGTACGACGCCAGCCCCGGCCGCATCGCCAGCAGGCGGTCGCTTGCCGCCACCGCGGCTTCATATTCGCCGAGTTCAACAAGGGCATCAACCAGAATGCCCTGCACGGCGGAGTCGTGCGGATAGGCCTTCGCCAGCGCTTCCGCCTCCACCCGCGCCTTGTCGAACTGGTGAAGGATGTTCAGCAACGAGGCATGCAGCACCCGGGCATAATAATCCTCCGAATCCCGGGCGAGCGCCTGCTCGATCCGTTCCTGGGCGAGTGGCACGAAGCGCGTCTCATCGCCCGTCTGCCGCGATAGTTGGAGGTAGACCTGCGCGAGGCGCGTGTACGCTTCGAGGTCATCGGGGGATTTCCGGATGCGGTCCTCGTAAAAAGCCGCCGACGACTCGGCGTTGAGAAACAGCGACGCCGGCGTCGCCGGGACCTGCGCGACATCGGGCGCCTCCGCCGGCCGAAGCCAGCCATACGCCAGCCAGCCGGCGATGATCACTACCCCCGCCAGGGCGAGGCCGTTTGTGAGGGAGATGAGCTTCTGCGTTTTCATGGGATGGGATGGGTTAGATATCACAAATCGATGTCAGTAGCAGCCCTCACGTCTTGATCGCAAGGGCTGCTAATAACACTCCATGTCACCCTGAGCGGTAGCGAGGGGCCTTCAAGCGGCACAAGGCAACGGGATCGCGAATACATTCCAGATCATGCCGGCTGGACAGGTTGTGCCGGAGGATGTCTCTAGTCGGTATAGGATCCCTCGCAGTCTCTCAGGATGACGTCCGGATCACTTCACCAGAATCGCCTTCTTCGTCTGGACCGACTTTCCGTCGGCCTCAAGGCGGTAGAAATAGGTCCCGCTCGGCAGCGCCGAGGCATCCCAGTTGAGCTGGTGGTTGCCCGTGCCGTGCTCCTGGTTAACGAGGGTGGAGACCACGCGGCCCTGGAGGTCGTACACGCGGATCGCGACGTTGCCCGGACGCGTCACCTGGTAGGAGATCGTCGTCGATGGGTTGAACGGGTTCGGGTAGTTCTGATCCAGCATGAACGCGGTGGGAACGGCCACGCCGAGGCCCTCGATGCTCACCGGCGTGTCCGACGGATCCATCGCCGTCAGCTGCTTGACGTAGTCGTACCCGCGGTGCGGGGACGCCTGGTAGGGAAATTCGTCGAGCAGGCGGACGTCGTTCGCGACGGGGCCGGCGGTATAGTTGAGGGCATCGACGAGCTGCTGCGACGCGAGGTCGCTGTAGTCGCCGGCCGTGGCGTCGTCGAACGGCAGCCCGACAGCCGCCAGCACGAGGCCGCCGACCGCCTGGAGCGCGATCGTCGTCACGTCATCCTCCAGCCGGCGCCCGTTCGGGAAGCCGTCCATGTGGGGGATGAACTCGACGTCCGACGTCGTGTTGTACGGCGCGGCGGTGAGGCCGAGGACCGCGGTACGGACGAGCCCCTGGCGGGCGTACAGGTCGAACTCCTCACCCGAACGCGGGGTCACCGGCGTGGCCATGTTCAGCCGCAGCATGTCGCCGCCGTACAGCTCACCCTCCGGGCCCTGGGTCACGGGCAGGAAGTTGTGAATGAACGGCTTGCCGGCGCTCAGCGGGCCGCCGGTCTTCCCGGTAGCCAGCTGATAGGGGATGGCGTTCGGTACCCCGAAGTAGAAGATCGGGTAGACGTCTACGAGACGTGGTTGCCCTTCACCTACCAGCCCTGTCGCGAGCGGTACGGCGAAGGCGGTGCCGGAGAGATCCAGCGGCGGATCGATCTTCGTCACTTCAAACGCCCCGTCCTTCCCGTTGCGGAAGTTGAGGCCGGGCATCCCGTCCCCATCAACGTCGCCCAGCGCGGGGTAGGACATCGACGGCATCCGCAGCGCGGCCAGCGCCGGCACGGCGCCGCCAAACTGGGTGTCGTCCATGTACAGCCCCAGCTCGGGGTTGGCGAAGTAGGTGATGAAGGTCTGCTCGGCCTCGCTATACGGCGTCGCCGCGTTCCAGCGGTCTTTTTCACCGATGGGGATGACCGCCTCATTCGTGAGCGGCATCCCGAGCCGACTGACCTGCACCCAGGGCCCCGAATACGTCGGCTTGGCGCCATCGGGCGAGAGGGTGGTAATTTGCGGCCGGCTCGCCGAGGCCCAGACGCCGATCACGAAGTTCGGGTCGAGGATGCTCTCCGACTGATCCGTCCCATACCCATCCTTCTGCAGGTTTTCTATGGGGATCTTCAGGGAGATCGTGTGCACGTTAAAGCCGGCGACGGCGTCGCGAGCATTGTCGGCGTTGGACGGATCCATGCCATACTGGCTGCGCGTCTGACCCAGGTCGAAGATGCCGCCAAGATCAACAAAAAACGCGTCGTCGCGTGGGCCGGCGAAGATCACCTCGCCGCTCGAAGCGGTCATGATGGCGTCGTCCACTAGACTTGCATAGTCTGATCCGAGGCCGGCATCGCCACCGAGCGATCGCGGCCCGATGCGGTTCGGAGGCACGACGCCATCCTGCAGAATCGTCGTAAACGACGCACCACCGTCCGTGCTTTTCTCGACGGTGTAGGTCGTTTTTAGGTTCTGTTTGCCGAGTCGGATATTAAAAAACGTCGTGGGGTCTTCGTTTTCCTGCTCGAACGTGAATCGGTAGGTGATGTCGTCCGTCGCCGAGCCGAGCATGCCCACCGAGGTTTTGTTTTTGATGTGGATCTCGTACCGGATGTTCTCCCCGAACGTGCTGTAGTTCGGGCCGCCCTCCGGCAGTTGCAGCGGGATGTAGTTGGCAATGATGGTGACCGTCTCGGGGTCGTCCGGCGAGCGGAACGCATAGAGATCGGTGTTGTCCGCGAGCGGATCATTGCTGATCATGGGCGCTTCGCGATGGCTGGAGGCGTCCCCAAAATCGGGCAGCCAGAGACCGACGGCGACGAGCGCGCCGAGGGCCAGAGGGAATAGGTAGCGTTGGTATCGTTTCATGGGTATCTCAATCGGGTGAAACGGGTCGCCCCGACCGGAGCGACGTTAACGCGATGAGAATACCGGCCTCTTCCGCTTACCCACCAGACCAAAACCTGCTCACCTTCTGCTCAAAACCTCCTCATCCAATTTCCTTCTGCCACAGCGCCTCCGCGATGGCCTCCACGCCGGCGGCGAGGTGGCGGCGAAAGGAGCTGTAGGGAACGCCCAGCTGTTCGGCGGCGAGCTCCTGGGACGGCGCCGGCTTGAGATAGGTCTTTTCGACGGCTTTGAACAGCTTCCGGTCGCGCGGTGTCGCATCCAGCGCGGCGGCAGCATCACCCAGCAGGGTGCAGAGCGCCTCGATCCGGTCGGCGACATCGGCATCGTGCCGGCAGGCGTCGACGACCAGGCGGGAGCGAAGCAGCGGGTTTTCCCTCAGCTGGCCAGGCCGTCTATAGGAGCGAAGCGCGTCGCGAACGGCCGCATGAAAATCCTCCCGACTCAACACGAACACCGATGGCTCCGACTCGGGCGCCCGGCTGGCGT
>JBGSPJ010000118.1:0-9768 GCA_041738655.1 Rhodothermales bacterium
CCTCGGCCAGGTACTGGCTCTGATTGTAGCCCCGTTCCAGCAATCGCGACGGGTGCAAAGGCACCGGGACGACCGCATCGACACGTCGGTCCCCGAGGAGTCCCCCAAGTTGAGCAGCCAGCGCCGGCGCCAGCAGCTGGCCCAGCGCGTGCCCGTAAAGTGGACGGTTGCCGTATTTTAGGGCGTGCTGAAGATGCTGGATGGCGCCATCCTGCACAAACGCCCACATCGCGAACGAAGAGTCGGGCCGGCCGACGCCGGCGGGGAGTCGGTCGAACTGCGCACGGATCCCTTCCGCGTCCGCCAGGGGCATCGCGCGGAGGCAGGCGGTGCAGAGCGGAAGCAGTCGCTCGACGACCCGCGCGCGGCAGCCGACACAAAATAGCGGAAAAACGAGCCCCAGAGCCGTTTGTAGCGGCACTCTGTGAAAAGGATGTAGAGCGCCGAAAGGTTGCGTTCTAAACCAATGGGAAAGTCGTATACTGTTGCGCCTCATCCGTTGTCGATCCGATCAATCAGGTGCACAATATGTCTATCTCCAAGCAGCGCCGGGGGATGGTGATAAAGAATACGAATTCGCGTCCGGTGGACATCGCCATGAAAACCCGGCCGCTGCGGCTGAACCCCGGTGAAGAAAAGGCGGTCACGGCGGAAGAGGTGCGCGACGGCGATCTGCGTGAGAAATTGCAGGTGCGCGCGGTCAGCATCGTCCGGCCTACCACGATCGAAGAAGAGGAAGTCCTCATCCGCGAAATCGAAGCCGCCCAGGAATCCCGGGGGGAGGACACCTAGTCTCCTTTCCTAGACGTACGCGGATCCTTCGGCATACCTTTCCAACGCTACTTTTTTTGAGCTCTTCGCCCATTCCCGAGTTCGCATGCGCGAAACGCCCCTGAACGTACTGGCGATCGAACCCTGGTATGGCGGTTCACATCGCAACTTCCTCGACGGGTTGATCCGGCACAGCCGGCACACCTTTCAGCCGCTTACGATGTCCGCCCGTTTCTGGAAGTGGCGCATGCACGGCGGAGCGGTTACGATGGCGCGAAAAGCCCTCGAATCGATCGAAAAAGAGGGTAAGCCGGATGTGATCTTTGCGACGGACATGCTCAATGTGCCGGCGTTTCTCGCGCTCACCCGACCCCACCTCGGCGATGTCCCGGTCGTCCTCTACCTGCACGAGAACCAGCTGACGTACCCGCTGCGCCCCGGTGTCGAACGCGACCATACGTACGCCTACATCAACTACCTCTCGTGCCTCGCCGCCGACCATATCGTGTTTAACTCGCGCTTCCACTACGAGGAGTACATGGAGGCGCTCCCCGTCCTGCTCCGCGCGTTTCCCGACTACAACCACCTCAACGGGGTCCAGGAAATCCGCCGGAAAAGCACCGTGCTCCATCTCGGGATGGACCTCCGCGCCCACGATGACTACCGCCGGCACCTGCCCCCCCGGGGACGCGCCCAGGCCCACATGCCCATCGTCCTCTGGAATCAGCGGTGGGAATACGACAAAAACCCCGAGGCGTTTTTCCGGCTGATGAACCGGCTCGACGACGTGGGGTGCACGTTCCGCCTCATCCTGGCCGGCGAACACTTCGAGGAACAGCCCTACGAGTTCCAGAAAGCCTTTGAACGCTACGCCGACCGGATCCTCCATTATGGCTACGCCGAGAACTTCGAGGAGTACAGCACCCTCCTTCACCGCGCGGATGTGATCGTATCCACGGCGATCCACGAGTTCTTCGGGATCGCGGTCCTGGAGGCCATTTACTGCGGCTGCCACCCGCTGCTCCCCAACCGCCTCAGCTACCCGGAGCTCATCCCACCGGCGCTCCATCGGCCGCTGCTCCATGCACCAACCCTATACGACGACGAAGAACACCTTTTTCGCATCCTGGCCAGCATCCTGAAGGGGGAGGAACGGCCGTTGCCGCCCGAAACCTTGCACGATATCCCCGAACGCCTCGACTGGCGCGTCCACGCCCGCGCCTACGACACGATGCTGGAGGATGTGGTGGCCGCCGGCACTGCCGCGGGCGCGCTTCACTAGAATATTCTCCCGCGCGATACCGTGGCGCTCGCGAAACGGAACGATGTACTCCGTGAGCCGACATCATGCCTGTCGACCCACCTCTTCGGGTCGGTTCCCCAGTATACCCCTTACGTCGTAACGACGGCTACCTCCGGGCGCATACCGATGCCCGTGCGCTGGCCGCAATGCTCCGTTTGTTGATGTCTGAAGCTGAACGATCGAGGAAATCGGTGAAACCCCGAATCCTCATGCTGCTCGAAAATAACCCCTATCCGGGTGATACACGGGTACGAAGGGAGGCATTGGCGCTCGTTGATGCCGGCTACCGGGTAACGGTCATCGCGCCACGCGACCCCGATCAACCGCCCCAGGAAATGGTGGCCGGCGTGTCCGTCTACCGCTACCCACCACCCCGGTCGAATACGAGCGTGCTGGGCTTCGCGTGGGAGTTCATCTACTCAACTATGGCCGCGTTCTGGATGTCCCTCCGCGTCTGGCGGCGGGAGGGATTCGACGCCGTCCATGCCCACAATCCCCCCGATACCCTGTTTGCCGTGGGGCTCTTTTACCGGATACTGGGCAAGCCGTTTGTCTTTGATCATCACGACGTGTCTCCCGAATTGTACCTCGCGCGGACAGGCGGGGAGGGGAATCGGGTGATCTACGGAGCCCTGCGGTTCCTCGAGCGATGCACGTATTGGACGGCCAACCACGTGATCGCCACCAACGAGTCGTTTAAGCGCCTGGCCATAGAGCGCGGCAAACGGGCCGAGGCCGACATCACGATCGTACGCAATGGGCCGTTATTGAAGGATATCGGGGCCTACGAGCCGTTCCCGGAGCTGGTCAACTCGGGCAAGACCATTCTGGGGTACGCCGGCGTCATCGGGATCCAGGATGGGCTGGATTACCTCGTCCGGGCACTCGCGCACTTGCTGCACGACCGCAAACGCGACGATTTCTATTGCATCGTGATGGGGGAAGGGGATGACCTCGCGCGGGTGCGCGAACTCGCGGATCGCCTCGGTGTCGCCGGCCACATCCGCTTCACCGGCTGGGTGGAGAAGGCGGAACTCGGGCGTTACCTCACCTCGATGGATATCGGGCTCGACCCCGACCCGTCCAATCCGTGCAACGACCACTGCACGATGATCAAAATGAGCGAGTACATGGCCTTCGGCAAGCCCATCGTCGCCTTCGATCTCCCCGAACACCGTTTTACGGCCCGCGATGCGGCGCTGTATGTACCCGACAACGACGAGGCCGGCTTTGCCGCTGCCATCGAACGCCTCATGGACGACCCCGCTGCCCGGAGCGTTATGGGCGCTGCGGGACTTGCGCGGGTCAAAAGCGAACTAGCCTGGGAGTTTTCGGCCCCCAGGCTAGTGTCAGCGTACGATCGGGTGTTCGGCACGCTTACATATTCTCGACCATCGCTTTCGCGAACTCGCTCGTCTTGAGTAGCGTCGCCTTTTCCATCAGGCGCTCGAAGTCGTACGTAACACGTTTCTGTGAGATGGTTTTCTTCAGCGAAGACACGATCAGGTCGGCCGCTTCCCGCCATCCCATGTAGCGCAGCATCATCTCGCCGGAGAGGATCACCGAGCCTGGGTTGACCTTGTCCAGGTTTGCATACTTCGGGGCCGTGCCGTGCGTGGCCTCGAAGATGGCCATCCCGGTGTCGTAGTTGATGTTGGCGCCCGGCGCGATGCCGATGCCGCCCACCTGCGCGGCCAGCGCGTCGGAGATGTAGTCGCCATTCAGGTTCATCGTGGCGATGACCGAGTATTCCGCCGGCCGGGTAAGGATCTGCTGGAGGAAGGCGTCCGCGATGACGTCCTTAATGATGATCCCGCTGGGCAGCTTGCACCAGGGGCCGCCGTCCACTTCAGTCGCCCCGTACTCCTGCTTGGCGAGTTCGTAGCCCCAGTCCCGGAAGGCGCCCTCCGTGTACTTCATGATATTGCCCTTGTGCACGAGCGTGACGCTGGGCAGTTTCTCCTGGATCGCGTAGTTGATCGCGGCGCGGATGAGGCGCTTGGAGCCCTCGGCAGAAACAGGCTTAATGCCGATGCCGCTCGTTTCGGGGAAACGGATCGAGGTGACGCCCAGCTCCTTCTGGAGGAACGCGATGAGTCGTGTGTTCTCGGGCGTACCCTGCTTGTATTCGATGCCGGCGTAGATATCCTCCGTATTCTCCCGAAAAATGATCATATCCACCAGCTCAGGCTGCTTCACGGGAGAGGGTACGCCGGTGAAGTACTGGACGGGGCGTACGCAGGCGAAGAGATCCAGCTTCTGGCGGAGCGCCACGTTGAGCGAGCGCATGCCGCCGCCCACGGGCGTCGTGAGGGGGCCTTTGATGGCCACACGATAGTCCTCGATGGCGTCCAGGGTATCCTGCGGGAGCCAGTCGTTAAACGTGGCGAACGCTTTTTCGCCGGCGTACACTTCGAACCATTCGATTTTACGCTTGCCGCCATAGGCTTTCTGGACGGACGCGTCGAGGACGACCCTGGAGGCACGCCAGATATCGGGGCCCGTGCCGTCCCCTTCGATAAAGGGTATGATAGGGCGATCGGGGACGTTGAGGCTGTCGCCGGTTTTGGTGATCGCCTCTCCCTGCGCGGGGGCTTTGAGATGGGTATAGGTAGACATTTCGCTCCGGACTTCTCGGTGGCACAAACAGAAAAAGCAATACTGGGATACGTGCTGCCGCCGGAGATATGCAACGAAGCGGCTCGGGGCAGCAAGGCGGAAGAAATTAATGCAAAGAAGAGCGGATAACGCCGGCCGTTCAAGAATTGCGTTCAAAGACGACGGAAGGCATCCCGGAAGCGCAGTTCCCAGACCTTGCGCATGGCCTCCCAGACGATCCTGCGGCTCATCTTGGATTGCCCTTCCGTCCGTTCGGTGAAGACGATGGGGATCTCGACGAGCCGAAAGCCTTTGCGCCAGGCGCGGTACTTCATCTCCACCTGGAACGAATAACCGTTGGAGCGGACGGCGTCGAGGTTGATCGCTTCCAGGACCCGCCGGTGGTAACACTTGAAGCCGGCCGTGACGTCCTGCACGGGCAGGCGGGTGATGGCGCGGGTGTAGATGCCGGCGCCATAGGACAGGATGAGCCGGCTGAGCGGCCAGTTCATGACGCGCACCCCTTCGATGTAGCGCGAACCGATGGCCAGATCGGCCTCGTTGTCACAGACGGGGCGGATGAGCGCGAGGAGATCGTCCGGGTTGTGGGACAGATCGGCGTCCATTTCGCAGATGCAATCGAATCCGCGGGCCAGCGCGTGACGGAAGCCGGTGATATAGGCCGTTCCAAGCCCCAGTTTGCCGGATCGTTCGACGAGGTCGATCGCATCCGGGTAGCGGCCCTGGAAGGATCGGACGATATCCGCCGTCCCGTCTGGCGAGCCGTCATCGATGATGAGGACAGAGACCGGCTCGGGCAGGTTCAATACCCGTTCGAGGACGCCGCCGATGTTGGCCGCTTCGTTGTAGGTTGGAATCAGGACCACAGAACGTCCGGACATATCCTCGCGTGGGCCGTTGGCGAAAGCGGGGGACGGAGAGGGCCGGGCCGTGGCCGGGAGCCGCGAGGTTCGCGGTCACGTACCCTGTCAAGCCGGCGCCAATATAGCGAGCGCGGGACGGGAACCGCAACGGCTCAGGAAGCGGCGCCTTCCGCACCCGGGATGCGGCGTTCGTTCAGGAAGGAGAGGGTGTGTTCAATGAGGCCGGCGGGCACGTCGATCTGTCCGTCGTCGCGGACCAGTTCTACCGTCTGTTTGTACTGCTCCAAGAACGGCGTGCAGGCGGGGCACATGTGGAGGTGGGCTTCGAAGCGGGACCGCAACGTGGGGTCGAGCCGCCCTTCAAGGTAGTCCGCGATAAACGCATTCGCTTCTTCGCAGGAGAGCGAACGCGAGAAGAGGTGGCGGATTTTTTTGAGCAGGGTCATGTGGGCGCGTCAGAGACAGGGCTTAAAAACGTACCGGCTTAGCGGAAATAGCGGTCGAGCAATGTTCGCAGGGCCAGACGCGCGCGATGGAGCCGTACACGGACAGCGCCTTCGGTGATGTCGAGGACCTGGGCGACTTCGGTTGTCGATAATTCTTCGATGTCGCGCAATGTGATGACCAGCCTGTAATCGGGGGGGAGCTCGGCGATAGCGGCGTGAACCAGGTTCCGGCGCTCGTTCTGTTCGGCGAGGCGCTGGGGGTTCCAGAAGTCGAACTTCTCCGTGTGCATGCCGGACTCGAAGGCCGGCTGTAGCCGATCCATCTTATCCTCCTCCAGCATATCGTATCGCCGGCGCTTCCGCAATGACGCACGGGCCAGATTCAGGCCGATCGCGTAGAGCCAGGTCGTAAATTTGGCTTCCTTGCGAAACGTGGCGAGGCGTTTGTAGGCCTGCAGGAACGTTTCCTGCATGATGCTGCGCGCTTCGTCCTCATCCTGGACGATGCGTTGAATCATGCGAAAAAGTCGGGGGCTTTCCATATGCACCAGCACTTCGAAGGCGCGGGGTTCCCCCTTCAGTATCGCATCAATGTCGAGTGTCGAGTCGGATGACGCTCCCGAGGGCGATGCTAGAGTCATGGCACTACGTATGCGCAGACCGCAAGTTGTTACAGGCCGATCAATCGTGGGAAATGTGTAAGATGTATGAATACGACCTCAATCGCCCCGGCTTCGAACGCATCCGGACATCAAAAGTATCCCCGGGGAGTAAAAACTCCCCGCGTAACGAAATGCACCAGGGAGTCGTCCGATGGGAGCCTGACGCAGGCTGGGGGGTAGACTTCACGCGTAACTCAAGATTCTCAGTTGGCCGCCGGCAGAATTTTAGCTTTCGGTTGCCTAAATTATCCTGCTTTGCTTTTTTTGCGCCCGTCGCGGCGTGACGAAAGGGATACGTCCTCAGTTACTGTGCGCTCTACCGGTGCACTGAAATCGGCCGCTGTATGCCCAGGGCTGACCGTTTAACCACTAGAAGAGTAGATATGGCAAGCGATAGCGATAAGAAAACGGCCAAGCGGACGGGTTCTCCTTCCAATGGCAAAAGCGTCCCGGCCCGGAAAAAAACGACCGCCGGCGGCACCAAGGTGAACGGATACAGCGTGGATTTCGCCAACGCGCCGGACCTCAATGTGTCCTTCGAGACCTATCAGCCGGGCGTGTACACCCACCAGCAACTCGGGCTTAGCGAGGCGCAGGTGATGGCCATGTACCGGAATATGCTGTTGCAGCGCCGGTTCGAAGAGCGCGCCGCGCAGATGTACGGCAAGCAGAAGATCGGCGGCTTCCTCCACCTGTACATCGGGCAAGAAGCCATCGCCACCGGGACGGCGTTTGCCATGCGGATCGGCGAAGATCAAGTGATCACGGCCTATCGCGATCACGGCCTTGGGCTGGCGCTCGGCATGGATACCAATGCCTGCATGGCCGAGCTCTTCGGCAAGATCGGCGGCTGTTCGCGCGGGAAGGGCGGCTCCATGCACTACTTCAGCGCCGAGTTGAAGATGATGGGCGGCCACGGCATCGTCGGCGCCCACATCCCGGTCGGGACGGGCCTCGCCTTCGCCAACAAGTACAAGGGGGAAGACACGGTATGCCTCACGTTCTTCGGAGACGGCGCCGTGCATCAGGGTGCCTTCCACGAAGCGGCGAACCTGGCCGGCCTGTACGACTTACCGGTCATCTTCGTGATCGAGAACAACCACTACGCGATGGGAACGGCCGTGAACCGCGCGGCTGCCGAGCCCGATCTCTACAAACAGGGGCTCAGCTACGACATCCCCAGCTCCCTCGTCAACGGGATGGATGTGTTCGCTGTGTACAAGGCGATGCAGGATCATATCGCGATGGCGCGCACGGGCCAGCCGTCCCTGCTGGAAATCCGAACGTACCGCTACCGCGGCCACTCGATGAGCGATCCGCAGAACTACCGCACGAAGGAGGAGATGGACGCCAAGAAGAACGAGGACCCGATCATCCGCCTCAAAAGCTACATGATCGAGCATAAGCTGTCTACGAACGAGGCGCTGGACGCGGTCGATGAAGAGGTGAACATCGAAGTGCTCGCCTCCGTGGAGTTCGCGGAGAACAGCCCGTTCCCGGACCTCGAGACGATCTACGAAGACATCTACACGCAGAAGGATTACCCGTTCACCACCTGATTGGCCGGCGCGGCAATGGGCGCCCCTGGGTTGACCCCGGGTGCGGCCGTGCGGCGTCACAGCACGGGGATACAGCATTTGATACACGGCTTTACCATCACTGAACGACGATAGAAATGGCAGAATTACAGCTTCGGGAGGCCATCCGCGCCGCCATGGTCGAGGAAATGGAGCGCGACGAAACGGTGTTCCTGATGGGCGAGGAAGTCGCCCAGTACAATGGCGCCTACAAGGTGAGCGAAGGCATGCTCGACCGGTTTGGCGCCAAACGAGTGATCGACACGCCGATCGCGGAAAATGGCTTCGCGGGTCTCGGCATTGGCGCGGCCATGAACGGTTTGCGCCCCATCATCGAGTTCATGACGTTTAACTTCTCGATGGTGTCGATGGACCAGCTCATCAACAACGCGGCGAAAATCCGCTACATGTCGGGCGGTCAGTTCAAATTTCCGATTGTGTTTCGTGGCCCGAACGGCGCCGCCGGCCAGCTGGCCGCCACTCACAACACGGCGTTTGAGTCGATCTACTCGACCATCCCCGGCCTCAAGATCGTCTCGATCTCCAACCCGGACGACGCAAAGGGCCTTCTGAAATCGGCCATTCGCGATGACGACCCGGTCCTTTTTATGGAAAGTGAGCAGATGTACGGCCTGCGCGGCGAGGTCTCCGATGCCAAGGACTATCTCATCCCGCTGGGCAAGGCGCGCATCGGCCGCGCCGGGGACGATGTCACAATCGTGGCTCACAATAAAAGCTACTGGGTGGCGATGAAGGCCGCCGAGATGCTCGAAAAAGACGGTATCAGCGCCGAAGTGATCGACCCGCGCACGATCCGCCCGCTCGACATGCCGGCCATCATCGCCTCGGTCCAGAAAACGAACCGGCTTGTGATCGTCGATGAAAGCAACCCGTTTGCCAGCATCGCCTCGGAAATCGGCTTTCAGGTCCAGCGCGACGCGTTCGACTACCTGGACGCTCCGATCCTGCGTGTCACCGCAAAAGATACCCCGGCTCCGTACGCGAAGAACCTGATCGATTTCTATATGCCCAGCGCCGAGGATACGTATAAGGCGTGCCGGCAGGTCTTGTATCGGTAGGGTTTAAGGTTAAAGGTTCGAGGTTTAAGGGGAGACCCCGTGCATCGGACATTAAACATCGGACATTGAACATTAAACATTGAACATTCTCACGCATGGCCTTACCGATTGAAATGCCGAAAATGAGCGACACGATGGAGGAAGGCGTCCTCGTGGCGTGGCTTGCAGAAGAAGGCGCGGCCGTTTCGGCCGGCGATGTGATCGCTCAGGTGGAGACGGACAAAGCGACGATGGACCTCGAGGTCTACGACAACGGGGTGCTGCTCAAGCGGATGGTGCAGGCAGGCGAGGCCGTGCCCATTGGTGCCCTCATCGCGGTGCTCGGCAAAAAAGGGGAGGATATCTCCGCCGTGTTGGCGCGGTACAACGGTTCGGGTAGTGCGCCTGCAGCGGCGGCCTCGGCGGCGCCTGAGGCGCCGGTTGCTGTGTCGGCCACGAGTGCAGCCGC
>JBGSPJ010000152.1:0-4947 GCA_041738655.1 Rhodothermales bacterium
TCACAAGCTCTATTCTCACAAGGGCCCCCGAATGATCGATTACTGGAGCCGGCTGTTGGTTCGATGCGCGCGAAGGGCGATTGGAGGTGGCGCTACGTACACCGCGACCCGGATAGGCCTACTGGTCCTGGCGATCGGGGCGATGCCGGCGGCGGCGCAGCGGCCCGACTACGCAGTCTCGCTCTTCGGAGCCGGCGCGGGGTCGTATCCCCTCCCCTACTACCTCACGGCTAACCGGTATGGAATCGTCGACCCGTTCGGGGCGCAGTCGGCGCTTCGGCTATCGGCGAACCATGACTTCACGGCGGGCAAGCGCCTTCAGGTGGCGTATGGGGCCGACGTGCTGGGCCGGCTGGGCGAGACCTCCAGCCTGAACATCCATCAGGGGTTTGTCCACGCCCGATACCGGGCTTTTTTGCTGAGCGCCGGCCGGTGGGAGCATACGCTTGGCGTGGTGGACCCGACGCTATCGGCCGGCTCGATGGTGTGGAGCGCCAACACCTCGCCCCTACCGCGGATCACCCTCGCCATCCCCGAATTCACCGCGATACCCGGCACGCGAAACTTCGCGTTTATCAAGGGGCATCTCTCCCATGGCTGGTTCGAGCCGTCCCGCTTCGTACGGAATGCCCTGCTCCACGAGAAGTCGTTTTACCTGCGGCTTTTTTCCGAGAAAGCGCCCATCCAGCTCCATGGCGGGGTGACGCACAGCGTGATCTGGGCCGGCACCCACCCGGGATTGGGCAAGCTGCCAGGCGGATTCGACAATTACTGGCGCATCTTTTTTGTGCAGGAGGGCAATGAGGAAGCGCCGGAGAACGAGATCGTCAACGTCCTCGGCAACACGATCGGGAGTTACGATTTTAGCGTGACGATGCAGGTGTTGGGACTGGATTGGCTCATCTACCGCCATTTTTACATCGAAACGGGCCCCTCGCTGCGGTACCGGAATCCTTGGGACGGGATGTGGGGGTTCAGCCTGAAACGGCAGGATCGGCGCGGCCTCATCGCCGGCTTCCTGTACGAACATGTCAATACGAAGCGCCAGGGGGCGAAATACAGCGAAGGGGAGATGTTTGGAGTGGATAATTACTACAACAACGTGCTCTACCGGGGCGGGTGGACGTACCGGGGCCGGACGATCGGGGTGCCGCTGCTGGCGGCGGACGGCCGGCGGCGGGGCATCATCAACAACATCGTGCTGGCGCACCACGCCGGCATCGAGGGGTGGATCGGACCAGTGGCGTACCGGGCGCTGGCGACCTTTAGCCGGAATTATGGGGCGGATCAGGTGTTCGAGGCGCCGGGCAGCAACCGGCTGGTGAGCGGACGGACCGCGCGGCGGGATCAGGTGTCGGCGTTATTCGAAGCGGAGGGGCCGCTGTGGCCGGCGTACAACCTGTCGTTCACCGCCGCGCTGGCGTTGGATAAAGGGGCGCTGTATGCGGACAACGCCGGCGTGATGCTGGGGGTGGTGTGGCGGCAGGAATAGTCGCTGCAACCTATTTCGCTCAACCGATCGCCAAACCTGTAGGGACTCAAATTTTGCGTCTCTACCCCGCATGGTGTTGAAAGACCAGATCCTCTTCGGCGATCGGGCTTGCTCCAAGTGCGCTTGCGGATGATGTGAACAGCGTGTCCACCACTTCCCAGGTCGCGCGAATCCGTTTGGCCTCGGCATAGGAGTAGGCGGCCCCGAAAGGCCACGCGAGCCAGACGGCTGCCAGCGCATACGCCCAGTTCGAAGTCGATCCAAACTGCAGGCCCCAGGTTACGATAAAGATCGCGGTGATAACAAGGGAGCCGATCAACATCGCATAACTCAACCGTTCCGAGCGCCAGGCTTTTTCCAGATGAGCTTGAATCAACGGGCGATCGACGCCGGCGTCCACCTGGGTCCGGTCCTGGAACGAGAGTGTATCCCAGACCTTTGCCGTGATCAGGAGACGTGCGATTTCAGAGGTTTGGGATGTTGTCATGAAGTGAATCCAGGTAAGTTCTTGAATCCTGCTTGTTCGAAATGCCGATCGAATGATAACGCCTCGAAGATGGACTCTTGTCCCATAAGTACGAACGAGATACAATCCGTAAGGGAATAGCCCTTATCTGCTCTTTTCTGGAAATAACTCCATCCCAGTTCAAATAATGCCTCATCTACATGGATCACATCGAGGCTCCGGCTATGTCGCAAACGTTGGCCGATTTCCACCGCTTTTGCATGCCGGCCTCGGCTGTTAAAAAAGGTCACAATTTCGTCGAACACGAACGAGGTTGTGACCAGATGAGGTTTCTCCCTTATCCATTCACGCCAAAAAGCCAGGGCTCGCTCATGGTGCTGGTCATCAGACATCTCAAGAGCGATTACAAACCCCGTATCGAGGAATGTTCGATTCATTCTTGATTTCCGTAGAGATACCGGTCATGCTCTTCGGATGCGTCTGATACGTGACCAATAACTGGATTTTCTCCAAGGCCAAAAAGCGGATCCATCGACGGTAGGGGGATAAGGACAACATTTCCGTTCTCCTTCCGAATCTCTACCTCTTCGATCTCCCCGAGCATTCGGCGCGGTACGTGGACGCCCCGTTTCGTTACTTTCGCTTTCATTCGATTGCCAGGATGTTCTGTTACTGCTCTACGCCCGGAGGGAATTCTAGTTCAACGTCGACGTTGAACCTCCCAGCATGGCTTTATTTCGCCCGCATCCGATTATTGCGCGGGTTGTGCTCCACCTCGGCCAGTCCAAGCGCCTCCATCAGCGGGGGGACGTACATTCCGAAACGGCCCCGAAACCCCTTTTTAAGCCCGTACCATCCGCCGACCGGGTTGTCGGGCGAGCGGCCCCAGTGTTCGACGGTGCCGGGGGTGGTGTCCTGCTTCTCGTCCTTGCTGCCGAGCTCCATCCAGTCGCCGTGTTGTTTGAGCATGGCGTGGAGGTCCGCCAGACACCGGTAGTCGTAGTGCAACACGGTGGTGCCGACGGTGCAGACGATGATTTCCTTTCCGTCTTTGGTGTCGACGTACATCTGGTAATCGGCCGTGAGGGGGGGCGTTTTGAGGAGCCAGGGATTGTCTTTTGTGCGTTTTTCCATGGGCTGTTTGACCATTTTATTGGTTCGGATTCACCTGCCAATCTACCAATTCCAGATCAATGTAGGTATACGCGCCGGCCGCCGGGTGCCACTTCCCCTCCCCACGCGTCATCACCCTTCGCGGGCCGAACGATTGATAGCCGGCGATCGGGGTGGACCATGGGATAGACGTCAACACGCCGCCATCCAAGGAAGCCTGCCGGTCTTCCGAGATAAAATCCATCAACTCGCCGGCTTCGTTGAAGGTAAACACCGCGCTGACGGTATTCTCGCCGAGGCGGTAAACGCCGCGAGCGGAGCGCTCGTCGATCGACTCCCACTGGATCCCGGGATCAGCCAGCGCGGAAGGGGCCAGGAGCGCGATATCGTTAAATACGGTCACCGTCTCCGTGCGGGTCAACGCCGGCCCGCGGGCATCCACCATGGGGAACAGCGACAGGAGGCGCACACGCATCGTCGCGGCGCCGTCCTCGAAAGCATGGTAGACATCGACCGGCAGCCCGCTCCGGGTGGCCTTGAGAAGAAATAGGCGGGCCGGCGGGTCGATAACATTCACCTGCTCGGCCGTGAAGTTCATCCAGGGGTCGTCCGCTTTCTCGCGGATACGGCCTTTCCAGACCGTCCGCACATGGTGGACCGCCGACTGACCGACGGCCCCCACGGCGCGGAGGTATCTACGAACGGGTTCGGGCAGTGCCTGGATATCGGCCTCGGTGAGCACCGCCGGCTGGGCCGGCCGCGCGAGACGTTCATGGACGGCCCGTTCGTATTCCGCCTGAAAACTGAACGGCCCCTGCGCGGCAAATCCTATCACACTCCCGGCAAGGATCAGGATATTGGCGATCGTTCCGAACTTTGCGTCGCCCCACGAAGAGACAATGGCGAGTTGAGAAAGCACCACGGCGAGGAGTCCGACAGCGCCCCAGAGCCGCGGCGCGAATACCAGGCAGCCGGCCGTGAGCAGCATGGCCAGGCCGGCGACGAGCCACAGCCACCCCTGGCCTCGCGAGATCGGGAGTGTCAGGGCAGGGATCTCCGCGTAGCCGAAGGCTTTCGCGAATCCCATAAAATGGATGAGTCCATGGAGGACAAGCAGCAACAGGAAGCCGGTACGCATGGGGGAGCAATACAGGCGAGTGAATACGCTACGCCGCGATTTCGATATACCGGGATACACTGGAAGGTTCGGGCACATGCAGCCCTTCGCGTTGAAGGCCTTCTACGTGAAAGAAGATGGCCTCTCGCATGTTTTGCTCCACTTCGGGTATAGTGGCCCCCGTCGTCACGCATCCGGGTAGATCCGGCGAATAGGCAGAAAACCCTGTATGCGTGGGCTCGATCACAATGAGATATTTCATGGCAACAGTCACGGTCTGTTAGACTTCCTTTCTCATGCCCAAATCGCCCATAAGTTCTCTATACCACAACCACCACACTTCCCCGCTTACGCCCAGAATCGACGTAGCGATGGGCCTCCACGATCTGCTCAAGCGGGTACGTGCGGTCGATGACGGGTTTTAGCGCGCCGGCCTCAGCCAATTCGCCGAGTCTCTGGACATCCTCCAGGCGCTCGGCGCCGGGGCCGGCGATGACTTTTTTATCGCCCGTCATCGAGATAAACGGCGCGGCCAGCAACTCCAAAAGCCCACCAAGGATAACCAGGAGCCGCCCACCGGCCGCGAGGGAGCCTTTGCTGCGGGCGTACGCGGCCGTGCCGACGGTGTCGACGATCACGTCGTACGTCTGGCCGTTCCGGGTGAAATCCTCCCTTTTATAGTCGATGGCATGGGTCGCGCCGATGGAGCGGACCAGATCCGCACTCCGCCCGCCGCAAACGGCCGTCACCTCGGCGCCG
>JBGSPJ010000163.1:0-3917 GCA_041738655.1 Rhodothermales bacterium
AGCTGCCGGCGCAGCGCCCGGTAGCGCCGTTCGATATCGGGCCTGCCGGCGAGCGCCTCGATGCCGAGAATGAGGGCGCGTTTGTACCAGGGATCGTCCGGCGAGGCATAGGAGATCCTCCCCCCCTCTTCGGGGATCGACGTGGCGATGGCGTTTGCTTTGGTTGGTGAGCTCGCTTCGCTCGCGGTCATGGACGGTATGGGCTGGCGTGGTGTCATGCTGTCGAGCCGTAACGCGGGTGTTACGGTTGGCGCAGCGGCTCGGCATCCGCTGTAAACGTGAGTGGCTCCTCTATCGGCCGGCTGTGCCGATTACGGTTCGTTACTGAATCAACTAGGGGAAATCAGTCACGAACGGGGCTTCTGGATGGCCGATTGCATTTTGATGGCGTTACGTCACGCTTGTCTTGAAACCGTTGCGTTACTCGGCGACGAGGCGATACGTGTAACGGCGCGGGACGCGCAGCCGGCCGATCTCGTTGTCGAGCTCGCCGATCAGCGGCGTGAGGAGGTCCAACTCCCGTGCGTTCTGTCCCTGCTCGTACTGGCGAAAGCCGGTGAGGTAGGTTTCGTTTTGCGGGCGGTACTGCTGGAAGAAGAGGTCGTTCATCGCCAGGATCGACGTCTGGAGCCGTAGTGCCTGGCGGGCCTCCGATTCGTTTTGGAACGCGACACCGGCGCGCCAGGCGTCGGCGGATGCGGAGGCGACTTTCTGGTCGTCGATATACAGCGCATAGCGGCCGCGGCGCAGGCCCTGGACGGCGAGGGTGGCCGGCTGGCTGGCCTCGGCGCCGACGGGCAGGATGGGTTGTTGGAATTCAAACCGGACGGCTTCCGGCGAGAGATCGAGTGGCGTGGCTTCGCCGAAGCCGGCATCGAGCCGTTGTTCGGAAATGTCGATCGAGATCGTTTCTACCGGGCGGGGCAGCCCGAGGGAGGCGGCGATGTGATCGGCCGCCAGCTGGTAGCCGGCTGCGTTCAGGTGGATGCCATTGGACGTTATGGCACGATCGGGCTGGAGGGCGGCAGCGGAGAGGCCGGCGAAGAGATCGACAAACGCGAGTCCTCGGCGGGTGGCGACGGCGCCGATCAGGTCGGCCGCCCGGCGGAGGTTGGCGTTGTAGGCCGATACGTCCGGCACGGGCGACCGCTCGGGCTCGTGGGGAGGCGGGGCCAGGAGGACGACCCGCGCCGGCAGGGCCAGGAGGGTGTCGAGGAGTGCTTCGAGGCCGGTCTCGAACGTGGCGAAGCCGGCGTCATCGGCGAAGGCGAGCCCCGAGCCGTAGCCCACGAAGGCGACCGTCGGCTTCGCCGTTTTGATCTGCGTCATCAGGTGCTGGTACGGCGTCGGCGGGTTCGTGAAGTGGTCCCGCGCTTCGCCGTACACCGTATCGCCGGACCAGCCGATGTTGCGGAAGGTGACGTGCCGATCCGGCCAGCGTGTGGCGAGCAGGCTCTCGATGGCGCCGTAGTCGAGCGCGACCTCGAAGAGGCCATCGCCGATGAACAGGACGCGGTCGCCGTGTTCGAATTCGAAGGCAGGCTGTGCGTCGGCCGGCGGCGCGACGATTAGCAGAAACAGGCAGGCAACAACGAGAGGGCGCATGGGAGGTCGCGGGATGGCGGGTGGGCATGAAGAGTAGGAAATCGTGCGTAATGATCAAACGATGGCCCGGCCCGCGAGCTTATTTTCTCCCCGGTTTGACTCGAATCGGAATTCATTGTATCCTCCCTGTATACAGGAAATATACCTCGCGTCTAGCCGCAGTAGTTTCGTCCTCCTTGGAAACGCGGCGCGGGGTATCGGGCGATGCGTGCCGGTTCGAGTCCAGTTCCTGGCCGGCGAGAAGTGCTTCGTCCCATCACCCACCACCCTCTACCCACCGTATTCGCCGCCGCCCCCGAAGGCCCCCCTTCGGGGTGCTGCCGCGTACTGAACCCAGGCTCCCCTATGCTCCTCAGCGCCTTTCAGCAGGAGATGATCCGCAGTGAATTGGAAGAAGTGGTCGGGGAAGACCACATCACCATCGGCGATGCGGAGAAGCTCATCTATTCCGTCGACTGGTCGTGGATGCCGCAGATGTGGATGGACCGGGGCGAGGTGCTCCGTCCGCCCGACTTCATCGTGCACCCGGGTTCGGTGAAGGAGATTACCGAGATCATGATCATCGCCAACAAATACAAGTTGCCGGTGATTCCCTGGGGCGGCGGTTCCGGTACCCAGGGTGGCGCGTTGCCGATTTATGGCGGCATCATCGTGGATTTGAAGCGGCTCAACCGGATCATCGAGATCGACGAGCAGACGTTGTCGGTGACGGCCGAGGCCGGCATCAACGGCACCCAGCTCGAGTGGGCGCTCAACGAAAAGGGCCTCACGCTGCCGCACTATCCGGCCTCGGCGAACTGCGCCACGCTGGGCGGTTACCTGGCGCCGCGCGGCAGCGGGACCATCAGCACGAAGTACGGCAAGGCGGAGGACTTGATGATGAGCATGCAGGTCGTGCTCCCCAGCGGCCACGTCATGCGTACGCCATCGGTGCCGAACCATGCCGGGGGGCCCGACTTCGCGCGGCTCTTCCTGGGCACGGAAGGGGTTTTTGGGATCATCACGGAGGCCACGATGCAGGTCGACTACCTCCCCGAGACCCGGCTCCTTCGCGCGGTGTTGTTTGATGACTTCTCGAAGGCGATCGAGGCCGGCCGGCTGTTGATGGCCCGGCGCCTCCAGCCGTTTGTCATCCGCCTCTACGACGTGAATTCCACTCGGATGCTCATCAAGTCCATCCTGGGTTACGAGTTCGAAGGCGCCTACATGGTCATCGGGTTTGACGGGGATCCGGACATCGCGGCGCTGCAGGAGCAGAAGGCGATGGACATCTGCACGAAGCTCGGCGCCCGGGATCTGGGCCGCGAGCCGGGCGAGAAATGGTGGAATCACCGGTACGATTTCTACTACCCGCCCCGCAGCCTCAAGATGCCCTGGATGTATGGCACCACCGAAACGGTGGCGACCTACGATAAGATGGAGAAGATCTACTGGGCCCAGAAGAAGGCGGTCGAGGAGACCTACGCGGAATGGGGGATCACCTATATCGGCCACTTCTCCCACTGGTGGCACTGGGGCACGATGGTCTACTCCCGGTTCATCATCGAGAAGCCGCCGGCCGACGCCCGCGAGGCGCTCCGCCTCCACAACCGGGTCTGGAACACCGCCGTCTCCGCGGCGCTCGACAACGGCGGCATGATCAACGAGCACCACGGTGTAGGCCTCAAGCTGTCCCGCTTCGTCCGCCGGCAGTACGGCGACGCCTGGCCGTTCCTCGAGTCGCTCAAAAAGACGATCGACCCGAACGGCATCATGAACCCCGGTAAAGTCGGGTTCGGCATTTAATCGGTTTAAGGTTCAAGGTTTGAAGTTTAAGGAGTAACGGTCAGGGTAAATGCCTTGAACTTGAAACCTTACTCTTTAAACCTCGAACATGGAACTCAGCCAACCGCCATGAGCATCATCAACACCACCGAGAACTGCCGTCATTGCCTGATGTGCCGGCACATGTGCCCGGTCGGGCATGTGACTTTTATGGAGACCCATACGCCGCACGGTTGGGGGCAGCTGGTGGCGTCGGAGAAGCGCGGGCTGTTTGCCTGGAGCAAGACTTCGGCGTCCACGATGTTCGCCTGCGCGGACTGCGGCATGTGCGAGTCTCATTGCGTGACCGATCAGCCATTGCCGGCGGCGCTGGCCGCCGCGCGGGGGATGCTGGTCGAGCGGGGTCTCGCGCCGGAGCGGCTTCAGGCGCTGGTGGAGCGGCTTTCTACGTATGGTAACGCCTTTGCCGACACTGCCCCCGAAAAAGCCAGCGGGAAAGGCGCCGCTGCCCTGTTCGTCGGCGACGAGGCGGCACATCTGCGGCAGAT
>JBGSPJ010000200.1:0-3743 GCA_041738655.1 Rhodothermales bacterium
CTCGGCCGGCACGGGCGCCGGCGTCGCGACGGCCGCCGGAGGGGGCGTTTGGTTTAGATAACGATACGCCGCATAGCCCAGGCCGGCCATCACCAGGGCCGCCAGCACCCACGGCCAAACGGCCACGGGAAAGGTAGCCAGCGGGGCGAGGTTTCGGATGCCTTCGGCCTCGGCCGGCACAAGCGAACGTACGGGCACAAAAAAGGAGTCCGTCTGGACAACCAGGGTGTCCGCGCCGCCCACGAAGAGGAGTGGAATCGCCGAGACACGGGCCGTGTCGAGCGCAAACGTGGTGACTTGGTACAGGATGCTATCCTGTCGCCGGCCGCCAGAGCCTTCGATCAGGCGGGTGAAGAGGGGGGAGGCGGAGATCACGTCGAGGTCGCCAAACGCCTCGCCGGGTTCGCCGGGCGGAAACAGGGGCGAAGCGTCGCCGGCGTGTTCGGCCACGACCGAGAGCGTGAACCGGTCGCCGACGGACACCGTATCGCGCGAGATGTACGCGCGCACGTCTTGCGCCGCCACCGAATCGATCGCGCCGGCCAGCACGAGGGCCACCGCGATGGCCCGCGTCCAGCCCATCAGGCTCCTGGGAACGATCTTCAGCAGTGGCGACATGTCCGGCATGGTGGGCGGGTATGATCCCATCAACTCTTTTTGCTCCGCCGACGGAAAAACTGGATCAGGGGTTCGACATACCCTTCATCGGTCGCAATCCCGACCCGATCCACGCGGAGCCGGCGCAGCAACTCGATCGTGCGTGCCTGGTGTGTGCGCGCATGCTGGGTGAAGGCTTCCCGGGCGGCGGCGTGGCGCGTGTCGAACGTATACGTTTCGCCCGTTTCAGCGTCCGTCAGGTCAACCAGACCCAACGCGGGCAGTTCCTCCTCCCGGGGATCCTGCATGTGGATGGCAATGGTGTCGTGCCGGGAGGCGACGGCGCGCAGCGGCCGCTCGTAGGCGTCGGACATGAAGTCGCTGATCAACAGCACGATCGAGCGCCGCTTCAGCACATGGAGCACCCGGTTCAGCGCGGTGCTGATGGCGGTGCCCCGGTTGCTCTGCGGGTGCGCATAGAGGTCGCGGATCATACGGAGGACATGCCGCCGGCCCTTTTTGGGGGGGATGAACAGCTCCACGTCGTCCGAAAACAGGATCATCCCCACTTTGTCGTTATTCCGGATGGCGCTGAACGCCACGATCGCGCAAATCTCGGCCGCGATCTCCCGTTTGAACTTGTACTGGGTCCCAAAATCCTCCGATCCGCTGACATCGACGAGCAGCATGAGCGTCTGCTCGCGCTCTTCCTCAAATTTCTTGATGTGCGCCTCGCCGGTCCGGGCCGTCACGTTCCAGTCGATGCTCCGGATGTCATCGCCAAACTGATACGGCCGCACCTCGGCGAATTCCATCCCCTGCCCCTTGAAGGCCGTATGGTACTCGCCGCCGAAAACGTCTTCCACGAGCCCCTTGGTGCGGATCTCGATCTGACGGATTTTTTTGAATAGCTCTTTCAGGTCCATGGCACGAAAATAGGACAACGTGGCGTCGGGTTCCACGCAAGAACGCGCACAATTTCAGGTTTTGTATGTCGCGTGCGTAGAAACCCACCACCCGCCCATACGTTCGCTTTCCCTTCGATCCCGCTTTCACCCCGCTCCGCATCGCTCGTCATGCCCATCCAACCCCATGCCACGCCGGCCCGCTCCGGCCGGCACACGCCGCTCTGGCTCGTCCTGCTCATCGCCATCGCCGCTCTGGCGCCCGCGCCTGTCGCGGCCTGGAGCGGGCATGGCCATATGATGATCGCGGCGCTGGCCTACCGGTCCCTGCCGGCCGACCGGCAGGCCGCCTGGGCCGCGCTGCTGTACCATCACCCGGAATACGATGCGTGGCAGCAGGATTTTGAGGGGATCGGGGTAGAGATGGAGATCGGCGAGTACCTGTTCATGCGCGCGAGCGTCTGGCCTGACCAGATCCGCCGGCGCGGCAACCCGTACGACCGCGCCACCTGGCACTACACCAATTTCCCCCTCCGGCCCGATTCGTTTGCCATGGCGGAGACGCTCACGCCCGAAAACGATGTGCTGTTTGGTATCGATGAGTCCCTGCGCGTGCTCGGCAGCGCGCGCGAGGATGCGATTGACCGGGCCGTGCATCTCAGCTGGCTCCTGCATCTGATCGGGGATCTCCATCAGCCGCTCCACGCGGCCACGCTGGTCAATGATGTCTATCCGGAAGGGGATCGCGGCGGGAACGACTTCTTCATCCGCCCCCGCCCCAACCGCGCCGGCATGAACCTGCACGCCTTCTGGGATCAGCTGCTGGGCACGTCCGACACCGTGCGCGAAATCCGGAATCAGACCACGCTGCTCGGCCATACCTACACGCGGCTGGCCTTGCTGGAACTGCGGGAGGCGACGGACCCCATGGCGTGGGCCATGGAGAGCCGGCAGTTATGCATCGAGGCCGTCTATCTAAACGGAACGCTCGCCGGCGAACTCGAAGCGCGCCGCGACCAGGCGCCGGTGCTGCCGGATGATTATCCGATGCGCGCCAAACAGATCGCCGAACGTCGCGCCGCCCTCGCCGCCTACCGCCTGGCGGACGTCCTGGCCGATATCTGACGGCCCTTCCTGCCACGGACGTGTCGCCGCGCCGGCGCCGCATGCCAGGGGCGGACGAAGGGGCCGGCCTTTACGGCGATTCTTCCCGCTCGGGCTGTCAATCTGTCACGCATCGCCCCGTGGTATGCTTTTCGTTCCACTGCCCGGTGTCGCGAATCCGATCGCGAATGCTCCATCAGACCGCGTGCGTAGGCCATGAACTTGCAGAAATTTACGGTGAAGGCGCAGGACACCGTCAAGCGCGCCACCGAAATCGCCGCTTCCCACAACCACCAGGGCGTCGAGCCTGTTCACCTGCTGAAGGCGTTTCAGAGCGACTCGGCCGGCGTCATCCAGTCGATTTTTAATAAGCTGGGTGTCAACGCCGGCTTCCTGGAGGTCAAGGCCGATCAGTTGATGGCCAAGCTGCCTGTCGTCACTGGCGCCAGCGTTTCGGGCCAGTTTATCGGTCAGGAACTCAAAAAGGTGTTCGACCGCGCCCTCGCCGAAGCGGAGGTGCTGAAGGACGAATATGTCGCGAGCGAACACCTGCTGATCGGCCTCGCCGAAGGCAAAAACGAACTCGGCACCTTCCTGCGTGAACAGGGGGTGGATAAAGAAAGCATCCTCGGGCGGCTCAAGGACATCCGGGGCGGCCAGCGGGCCTCCGACCCGCATGCCGAGGATCGGTACGACGCCCTCAAGCGGTATACACGCGACCTGAACGACCTCGCCCGGAAAGGCAAGATCGACCCGGTGATCGGGCGGGACGAGGAGATCCGCCGCGTGCTCCAGATCCTCTCCAGGCGAACCAAAAACAACCCCGTGCTGATCGGTGAACCCGGCGTGGGTAAAACCGCGATTGCGGAGGGTCTCGCCATCCGGATTGTCCAGGGCGACGTGCCCGAGAACCTGAAGTCGAAGCGCATTCTCGCGCTCGACCTCGGCGCGCTCATCGCCGGCGCCAAGTATCGCGGCGAGTTCGAAGACCGGCTCAAAGCCGTCGTCAAGGAAGTGACCGACTCGGGCGGCGAGCTGGTGCTGTTTATCGACGAAATCCACACCCTGGTGGGCGCCGGCGCGGCCGAGGGCGCCGTCGATGCGGCCAACATCCTCAAGCCGGCCCTCGCCCGGGGC
>JBGSPJ010000205.1:0-3468 GCA_041738655.1 Rhodothermales bacterium
GGCGCTCTCGTCGAAATCGAGCAGCTGGATCTCATCCCCCTGAATCAATACCTGCTTGGCGTAGAAGTCGCCATGCGTTGGCCGTACGACGCGGGGCAGATGGATCATGCCTTCCTGGATCCGACGCACGATGCCTTCGGCATACGCGGCCTGGCGGGGGAGCAGAAACGCCAGGCTCTCGGCGATGCCGGCCAGATGCCGGCGCTCGTCGTCCGCCGTGCGCGCGGGCAGCCCTTCGCCGGCCTGGCCGTGCATAAGGGCGAGCGACAGCCCCACCTGTTCCACGACGCGTGGATCCGTCGTTCCGGCCACCAGCGACTCCGTCAACCGATCGCCCGACAGCCACTCAAATGCCAGCGCGTGGTACCGGTCCGAATGCCCTACCAACGGCGTTACCCGCAGCGGGCCGGCGTTCTGGAAAGCCGATGAACGCGCCCGGATACCCGGGTAAGCCGAGTCCGTATAAAACTTGACTACAGCCACCGGCGCACCGTCAACGTCGAGCCGGCCGACATACCGCCGCTCGGGTTTGTACCGGATGAGATCGAGATGGCCGGCCGCCAGGGGGGTCGACTTCCCGAACATCTCTCCCAGCAGATGCGACCGATCGGATGCCGTCTTGAGCCGCCGAAGCGCGCGCAGCTTGGCGTCGTGCGGGAACCGCGAAGTCAGTAGAAACCGCGCTTCATCCACGAACCCGCCGCCCTCGCTCTTCCCCTCGCCCGAAAAGCGCTCGCTCGCCTTCGCCAGTTTGTCGTGCTCGTCGGTGCGGTAGGCTTTGGTATACACCTGCTCCACGCCGACCGCCGTCGCCAGCTCGTACCCGACGAGGCAGCTCTGCCCCGGCTTGTAGCGGATGTACGTCATCGTCGCCCCGGTTAGGTCGAGCGGGAATTGGCTCTGGCGAAGCATCTCCATGAACGCCGTGGGATCCAACACCGTCCGGAGGCCGGGCAACGCCCGGTCGCGGGCCACGATATGTTCGTCGTAGGAATTCATGGGTGGGGTGGGATTCAAGACAGTACGCCGGCCGTGGTGGACCGCGGCATATCCATGCTCATCGACTGGAGCCGATAGAGCGCGGCGTAGCGGCCTTCAAGCGCCAGCAATTCATCGTGGGTGCCCTTTTCGGCGACGCGGCCCTGATCCAGGAAGAGGATCTGGTGCGCGTTGGCGGCCAGGTCGAGGTCGTGCGTGATGAGCACCGTCGTCCGCCCCATCGCCAGGCGACGCAGGGCGAGGATGACATCCTGTCGGTTCTGCTCGTCGAGCCCGGTGGTGGGTTCATCGAGGATGAGGATGGGGGCGTTGCGAACGGCCGCGCGAGCGATGGCGATCCGCTGCCGCTGGCCGGCGGAGAGCGTGATGCCGCGTTCGCCCACCAGGGCGTCGTAGCCTTCTTTCAGCTTTGTAATAAAGCCATGGGCGTTCGCAAGGCGCGCCGCCGCCTCGATCGCGGCGTCGTCCGCCAGCGGGTTGCCGTAGGCGATGTTGTCCCGCACACTCGACGCGAACAGAAGGTTATCCTGCAACACGACGCCGATCTGGGTGCGCAGCGAGTGGAGCGTGTAGTCGCGGATGTCGGAGCCATCGATCCCCACCCGCCCTTCCGTCGGGTCGTAGAGGCGAAGGAGGAGGTTAGCGATGGTGGACTTCCCGGCACCCGAGGAGCCGACCAGCGCGAGGGTCTGCCCGGGCGGGATGGTCAGCGTGAACTGGTCGAGGATCGGCCGGCCGCCCTTTTCATAGGCGAACGAGACACGGTCGAACCGGATGGCGCCCTTCAGCGCCGGCGCCGGCTTCGCGCCGGGCGCATCCATGATATCGGGCTTCCGCTCGAGCAGCTCGATCACACGCTCGCCGGCCGCCGTGGCCTTGGCCAGCCGGCCGGTGTACTTGGCGAAATCCTGCATGGGTTTAAAGGCGGACTTGAGGTACGCCAGGAAGACCAGCAGGCCGCCGGCGGTCAACGAACCGTGCATCACCAGCCACGCCCCGTACGCCAACACCAGCGCCGTCGAGATCCCGATCATCACGGTCACCATGCTCTCGAGCCGCACGGCCAGGCGCTTGCCGCGCACGCCTTCTTTCATGCTGCCGGCGTTCTGCCCGGTGAACGCCTTCGAAAAGGTGCCCTCAAGGGACAATGCCTGGACGACACGGATCGCGCCGATCGACTCGGCCGCCGTCGAGGCCATGTCGCCCTCCCGGTGCCGCTGGTCGCGGGATACTTCCTGGATCCGCTTGCTCAGCCGCACCGTCGGCAACCAGTACAAGGGGATCGTGACGATGGAGACGAGGGCAAGCTGCCAGTTCATCCAGAACATGAGCGCCATCATCACCAGCAACACCAGGATGCTCGCGATGAGCGGCATGAGCGCCGTCACGGCCATGTCCCTCAACATCCCGATATCGCTGATCACGCGGATCAACAGGTCCCCGCTCCGGTTGCGGTCGTGAAACGAGGGGGACAGCAGCTGGATGTGCCGGTAGAGGGCCGCGCGAACGGTGGTAAGCACCCGGTTGCCGACAAGCGAGAAACCGACCTTGTAGATGTACTCAAAAAACGCCCGGGCGCTCATGGTCAGGATCACCAGGCCGGCGGACATCGCCAGCAGCTGGATCGGCGAGGTGTTTTGCAGCCACGCATACAGCGGGGCCGCCGCCGGATCCGGCGCCAGCACATAGTCAAACACGAACTTGAGTGGCCAGGGCTCCAGCGCCTTGAAGAACACGGCGGCGAAGAGGCCGGCGAACGACCCCCAGAGGAGCGCGCGGTGCTCGCGCAGATACGGCCGGAAGTGCCGCATCATGTGCATAAAGCCCGGAGCGGCGGCGCGGAGTGATTTAGGACGTCCCATCAGGCAGCCACCCCCATCGATGCAAAGGTGCTGAACGCCAGGCGGAGCATACACTCGGCGGTGGCCGCCCAGCTGTGCGATCTCAGAATCTTAATCCGCGCCGCGGCGCCCAGGCGGTGACGCAACGCGGCGTCCCGATAGAGAGCCGTACCAGCGCCACGGAAAGGCCCCTGGTGTCGCCTGGCTCGTACAACAACCCGTCGACACCGTGGTCGATGATCGTCCCGAGCTGCCCGTTGCGGCTCCCGACGACGGCGCGGCCGGCGGCCATGTATTCGAACACCTTCAGCGGCGAGAAATAACAATTGTCCATTTTTGGATAGGGCGCCACGGCCACATCCATGCTGGCGAGGTACGCCGGCACGTCGGCCGGCGACACCGCGCCGGTGAACACGGCGGCGTCCGTCAGGCCGCGAGCCGCGAGGTCCTGTTCAAGAGCTGTTTGCTCCGGACCGGTGCCGACAATCAACAACCGCGCATTCGGGGCGGCCAGGCGGAGGACGGCAAAGGCGTCGATCAGATCGGGCAGGCCGTGCCAGGGCTTGAGCGTGCCCACGAATCCGACGGTGAACACACCCTCGGGCGCGGGGCTCGCCGGCGCCACGTC
>JBGSPJ010000214.1:0-28094 GCA_041738655.1 Rhodothermales bacterium
GGCGCTGCGTGTGGCCGGTGTTCGCGAGGTGCATCTGGCCACGCTGGCGTTCGCCGCGGCCGGATGACGATCAACGACCCGCGTCCACCGCCACCTGTCGGGAGCACCAGCGCGCTTCGTCGGCGTTGTTCGTGGCCACGATCAGCATCCCCCCGCGCGCCATGTGCGCGTCCATCACCTCGTGCACCATCGCCACGCCCCGACTGTCGAGGTTGGTCGTGGGCTCATCCAAAAGCAATAACGGGGGATGAGCCAGGAGGGCGGCGGCATATTTGACACGCACTTTCATGCCCGACGAATACGTGGCCACCCGGTCGTTCGCCCGGTCGGCGAGTTGCACGAGGTTCAGGACTTCCGCGATGCGGTCCTCCCCGCCGGCGAGACGCCGCGCCGAGGCGAGGAAGTCCAGGTTTTCGCGGGCCGTGAACCCATCGTACACGTTCAGGTACGGGGCGACGAAGCCCGTCCGCAACGGATGCGTTTCGCGGTCCAACTCCAGCCCCTCCACAGCCATCCGCACCTCGCCCTCCGAAGGTTGGAGCAGGCGCGCCAGAATGCGGAGCAGCGTCGATTTGCCCGACCCGTTGGGCCCCGTCACGGCGATCGACTCGCCGCCGTTCAGATCGAACGATATCTTGCGAAACAACCAGCGCCGGCCAAACCGCCGGCCGACGTCCAACACCGTCAGCCGAGCGCCGGAGATGCTGTTACCGGGTATGCTACTGTGGGGCACGCTTCTGTTTACCTGTCGTTAATAACCTGGACCGCGAACCGGCGGCAGACGGAGTATACGCCAAATCCGGGCGGAAAACGTATCTGCCGTCACACGTTGGCTCGTTGCGCATCGCCACCTGGAGTGTCGCTCCGCCACCTGGCCCAACCAGGTCAATCGATTTACGAGAAAACGCGCAACGTGAAACGCCCTGCTGCCACAGGGCTGTCACCACCCTACCGTATTCTGGGTGGTCGTCTTCCCCGAGAACCCCGCCCGTATGATGTCTGAAACGGCCCTCCCCACTGGCGCCAGCGCCGCATCCGATATCGCCCTATACGGGGCGGACCCCACGCCGCGTCTTGTAGCCGTGCATCCGATCGGGTTGGACCAGTCCACCCCGGCGCGGGTCGTCTTGTACACGCGGACGGCCGATGGGCATCACATCGATACCGAAGAAGTCCCCCTCTACCCATTTTTCTTTTTATCGGACGCCGCCTTCCTCGCCGGCTTTCCGGAGGCACGCTACCGCAGCCAGGCGCTCTCGGGTGGCAATGCTTATCGGCATCTTGTGGTGTTTCAATCCTGGGCCGCCTATCGCGATGCGCTTCGCCACGCCGAGCGCCTGGCCAAGCAGGCCGGCGCCGCGAATGCCGTGTACCTCGTCCCGAACCCCAGCCAGCAGTACCTCATCCAGACCGGGCGGACGCTATTTAAAGAGATGGGGTTCGAGGACCTGCACCGACTCCAGCTCGACATCGAGGTGTACTCCTCCCGCGGCTTCCCGCAGGCTACCCGGGCAGAGGATGAAATCATCCTGATCGCGTTGTCGGACAACCGCGGGTGGCGGCACATGGTCGACCGCCGGCATCTGACCGAGCGCGAAATGCTCGAGGCGCTTGTGAATGCTATCCGAGCGCGCGATCCCGATGTCATCGAGGGCCACAATATCTTTGCGTTCGATTTCGCCTATATCATGCAGCGATGCGCGTTGCACCGCGTTCCGCTGGCCATCGGGCGGGACGGCCGGCCTCCGCGAGTCTTCCCATCCAGCATCCGGTTTGCCGAGCGCGCGATCGATTTCCCCGCGCTCGAGATCGCCGGCCGGCATGTCGTGGACACCTACTTCCAGGTGATGGCCTTTGATGTCTTCAAGCGCGATCTGCCCGGCTACGGCCTCAAGGCCGCCGCGAAGTATTTCGGGTTCGCCGGCCCCGAGCGCACCTACATCGCCGGCGACGACATCAGCCGCGTGTGGCGGGAGCAGCCGGACCTCCTCGTGGACTACGCGTACGACGACGTCACCGAGACCGAACGCCTCGCGCGACACCTCTCGGGGTCCACGTTTTACCTCAGCCAGATGGTGCCCATGCCCTACGGGCAGGTGGCGCGCACCGGGCCGGCCGCCAAGATCGAGGCCCTGTTTATCCGTGAATACATCAGGCAAAAACACGCCATCCCCCGGGCCATGCAGGGCACCCAGACCCTGGGCGGCTATACCGATGTCTTTCTGACGGGCATCGTAGGCCCCATCGTGTATGCGGACGTCGAGAGCCTGTACCCCTCGATCATGCTCAATTACGACGTCCGCCCTCGGCAAGATACCCTCCGCGTATTCCCCGAGCTGCTGCGACGATTGACGAACCTGCGCCTAGAGGCCAAGCGCGGCATGAAGACCGCGGCGACGGACGAGGCTCAGAGCGAACTCGACGCGCGGCAGAACTCCTACAAAATTCTGATCAACTCGTTTTACGGCAACCTCGGCTTCACCCTGGCGGCGTTTAACGATTTTGAAGAGGCCGACCGGGTCGCGCGGATCGGGCAACAACTGCTTCGGCGCATCATCGCCGCCATCGGCGCGGCCGGCGGAAAAGTCGTCGAAGTGGATACCGACGGCGTGTTGTTTATCCCGCCAGAGGACGTGCGGGGCGAGGCCGAGGAACGGGCGCTGGTGGATCGGCTGAGTGCCGGGATGCCGGATGGGATCCGGATCGGGTATGACGGGCGGTACCAGAAGATGCTGTCGTACAAAAAAAAGAACTACGCGCTCCTCACGTACGACGGCCGGCTCAAATTCAAGGGGTCGTCCCTCGTCTCCCGTTCCAGCGAGCGATTCGGGCGACGGTTCGTGCGCGAGGCCATCCAGCTGCTGCTCAACGAAGACCTCGCGGCGCTCCATGCCCTGTATCTGGCGACACGCGACCGGATTCTGGCGCATGACTGGGAGGATGTGGAGAGCTTTTCGAAGACCGAAACGCTCAAGGAAGGCGTCGATCGGTATCTCGCGGACGTGCGGGCGGGCAAGCGGACCCGGGCCGCCGCCTACGAACTGGCCATCCGACGCGCCGACGAAACCGGGCAGCCGGTGCGAAAAGGTGATCGGATCAGCTACTACATCGCCGGCGCCGGCAGCCAGATCACCTCCTTCTCCGAAGCCCGCCTCGCCGCGCAGTGGGATCCCGCCGCCCCGGATGAAAACACCGCGTATTACCTGAAGCGGCTCGACGAATTTGCGCGCAAGTTCGAGCCCTTTTTCACCGATACCGACTTCCGGCTGATCTTTTCGCCGGAGGACCTGTTCGGGTTCGACCCTACGCCGATTCGTATCCTGACAACCGAGGCCCCGCCGGCGTCGTTCGAGCGCGACAACACGGTCACGCTTCGGCCGGAATCCATCGACTGAGCGCCGCCCGCAGTGTTTCGCTCTTGACGGGCTTGGAGACATAGTCGTCCATGCCGGCTTCCAGACAGGCCGCCTGATCGCCGGACATCGCGTTGGCCGTCATCGCGATGATCGGGCGCGGACCTGGCGCGTCGCCGTCAGGCCGTCCATCTCCGGCATCATCATGTCCATCAACACGATGTCGTACACGATGCGGTCGAGCGCATCGAGCACCTCGAGGCCATTGGCCACGACATCGACGCGATGGCCCATGTTTTCGAGCATCTTCGTCGCCACCTTCTGGTTGATCGCGTTGTCCTCGGCCAGCAGGATCCGGGTGCCGGCGCGGGACGCGAGCGCCGCCGGCGGCGGCGATTCTGAGGGAAGGCGCGGGGTGCTCAGCGGTACGCGACACGCCTCGGCGATGGTACGTCGGAGGTACTCTGACTTGACCGGTTTCGAGAGCCATGCATGGATGATCGAGCGGTCGTGCGTCAGGTTCTGACCAATGGAGCTGAGCAGCACAATCGGCATGTCCGCCAGCCCATCGCGGGACCCGACGGCTCGCGCCAGGGCCAGGCCATCCATCCCTGGCATTTGCATGTCGAACAGCGCGAGGTCGAACGGTTCGCCGGCGAGGCGCGTCAGCGCCTCTTCCCCCGACGACGCCGTCTCGGGCCGCATGCCCCAGGCGCTGGTCTGAAGCGCGAGGATGCGCAGATTGGTCACATTGTCGTCGACTATCAGCACCCGTTTTCCGGCCAACTCGCCCGTATCGGGGCGCTTTTCGGCTTCGCCGGCCGGCGCGACCAGCGTACAGGCAAACGTCGACCCGACACCCGGCGCACTCGTCACCGTGAGCCCGCCGCCGAGCAGTTCGCTGAGCTGGTGGCTGATGGCCAGCCCCAGCCCCGTGCCGCCGTACTTACGGGTGATCGAAGCATCTACCTGGCTGAAGGACTCGAACAGGAGGTTCATCCGGTCCGCCGGAATACCGATGCCTGTATCCCGGACCTGGATCACGATTTTGAACAGATCCCGGGGGAGATGTTCGGCCGTCACGTGCACCGACACCTCGCCAGCCGGCGTGAACTTGATCGCATTTGAAAGCAGGTTGACGATCACCTGGCGGACACGCGTGACATCGCTGACGATGATCTGCGGCACATCGTGTTCGACATGGAGGAGCAGTTCGAGTCCCTTGGCGCTGGCGGCCGGCACCAGCAGATCCAGAGCATCCTCGAGGCACTGGCGGAGGTCGAACGGATGCCGCTCCAGGACGAGCTTTCGCGCTTCGATTTTCGAGAAATCCAGGATATCGTTGATGATCGTCAGAAGCGATTCGCCGCTGGAACGGATGACGTTCACGAAGTCCTGCTGCTCGTACGTAAGCGCCGTATCGAGGAGCAGCGACGTCATCCCGATGACGCCGTTCATCGGCGTGCGGATTTCGTGGCTCATGTTGGCCAGAAACTCACTCTTTGCGCGAGCGGCGGCGTCCGCGTCGTCTTTGGCCCGGCGGAGGGCCTCCTCGACGGCGAGCCGGCCCGAGATGTCGGCGAACGCGGAAATGGCGTACTCGATTGTCCCGTCCGAACTGTACACGGGCGCGGCCCAGGACTGGAGGGGGATCACCTGGCCATCCTGGACGAGATCGAGATCATCGATCATGGACGATTCACCAATGAGTGCGCGCACTACCGGCAGCTGATCCGTCGGGTAGTGCGCGCGGGTGTCGCGCACAAAGAGTTTAAACTTCTCCGTCAGCAGATCGAGTGTAAATTCCTCGCGTGTCATGCCACAGATGGTTTTGGCCATCCGGTTGACGTAATACGTACTGCCGGAGCGATCCACCACCAGAACGCCCACAGGCACGGCCTCGAGCAGCTGCGTCAGGAGTTGCTTGCTGTTCCGGAGGGCTGTTTCGGCGACCTCCCGCCGGGCGATTTCTTCTTGGAGGTCCACCAGCATTTCCGCCTGGTGGTCTCGTTCCTCGCGCAGTCTCGCATTGACGGCGAGCAGTTCGTCGGAGCTGAGGTCCATCGCCCGCTCGAGCAGCTGACGATCGCGCTGGAACCGGTCGTAGGTCGCGCTCACAACCCGCAACAACGAGGCGATGGGCGCCGGGATCGCGTCGAGGTCGCCTAGTTGTTGCAGGGCTTGTTTCTCGAGCAGGGGATTCAACACGTTGGATGCCGGCATGACTCAATCAGGATAATACACGACAACCGGTATTCCGGGACGCTGGCCGGTGCACGACCTGGAGATGGGGGTCAGGCGGGTTGCGCTACCTGTTCGCGTAGCCAGGTGAGGGCTTCTTCCCGATCGTGGAACATCTGTACGGGAGTCGTGACATCGACCGGAATCGACATGAGGTATTTCGCCGGCACGGAGGTGAACCACCCTGTCAGCAACACGGCCATGGCCTTGAACATGCCCAGCGTGGCCAGCATGTGCCGCGCCTCTTCGTCGTGCGTATAGGGGTTCTGCTTATTGACGAGGATGCCGACCTCGGCACCGCTCATGGTTTTGAGTACGCCCTCGCACTCGTGCACCATCTTTCCATCCATGATGACGTCGCTGTTCACGACGACCTCCACGATGCCCGGTTCGAGGCAGTTGATGGTACCGAACGTCATCTTGAAGCACGAAGGCGACTGTTCCATACGGAGTTTTACGATTAGAGGGGTAATCCTAGCATGACCTGCCCTGATATATCGGTTGTTTCATCCCGCTTCATAACCCCTGGCAGTGAAATCCTCTTCATCCCGTCGAAGCCACAATCTCCCGAGGGCGACTTCGGACCGGTTGTTTCCTTGCCGGCCGGCGTGTAGTATCTTGCGCCCACACGACGCCCCAGTGAACGGCCATCCCGATCAATCTCCGTGGAACCAGCGAAACCATCCAAAAACACGCCGGCCGGCAAGGACGGGGACGCCCTGTCCGATCAGACCAAGAAGCAGATCGAGGGGCTTCGCGCGGCGGCGGGACAGTCACCGACCCCCGACAATGACGAGGGAGCGGAGGATGACGAAGAGGTGGAGGTTCGACGCCCGCGCGGAGGAGGCTTTTTCTTTCGGCGCCGTTTTGCCGTGACTGAGGAGGAGCCGGTTGACCAGTTCTGGTACAAGGATCCCAATATCCAGATCAAGATCCCCAAGCCGGACGCCGAACTTGAAATCCTGGACGACGCCCTCCAGATGAGCCGCGAGCAGCTGGAAACGCTCAAGCGTTCGTACTGCCGCTCCAAGCAGCGTCGCTATCAGGAGATTAGCGACGCCTATTACCACGAGATCAAACGCATTGTGAATGCGATCGAGGCGCTGAAGGACGTGCTCGCGTCGCGCGGGGAAGAGTACCGGGTGTACTTCACCGACCGCGAGCACCCTAACATTGCCTGTAAGCGGATCATCGTGGACTGCTTCGTTGCTTCCGTCGTCTACGGCATCGACGCCCCCGAGACTGACCGTCTCCGGCACTACCGGGACACCCGGCTTACGAATACTCCCTCGGGCCGGCGTTTCACCGCGTGGTATTATCGTTCTCTGGGGCCGTTTGGAGCGAACGTATTGCGCCGGCATGCGCTTCTCCGCCGGCTGACGCGCTCCGTGCTGAACTTCGTTGTCCGTCGCCTACCGGATCCTCCCTGCACCCACTGCCCGTGATGACCCCCCCACTGCTCTCGGACTCACTGCCCGCACATCGCCTGGTGTCCCTCGATGTTTTCCGCGGGCTGATCATGTTTTTGCTGGCGGCCGAGGCCGCCGAGGTCTACGATGCACTGGGGGACGCTGCGGCCGGCGTGCCCTGGCTGGAGGCGATCGTCCGGCAGTTCCACCATCATCCGTGGAACGGGCTTCGGTTCTGGGACCTCATCCAACCCTTTTTTATGTTCATCGTCGGCGTGGCGATGGTGTTCTCGATCCATCGCCGGCGCGACCGCAGCGAGGCGTGGGGACAGACGTTCCAGCACATCGTCACCCGGTGTGTGTTGTTGCTGGCGTTCGGGGTGGGGTTGCACTGTGTCTATGCCGGCGAACTCGTGTGGGAGCTGTGGAATGTGTTGTCGCAGCTGTCCGTGACCATTCTCGTCGCCTTCCTCCTGTTCAACCTTCCGTTTCGGACGCAACTGCTCGTTTCGCTTGCGCTGCTGGGCCTGACGGAGGTCTTGTACCGGTCGTTCTCCGTCCCCGGCTTCGACCAGCCGTTTGTTCAGGGGCAGAACTTCGGGGCGTACATGGATACCGTGTTGATGGATAAGATCAACGGGGGCGGCTGGGTGGCGATCAACGCGCTGCCCACATCGGCGCATACGATCTGGGGCGTGCTGGCGGGGAAGTGGCTTAGAGAAGATCGGCCGGCGGCCGACAAGATCCGGGCGTTGATCCTCTGGGGCGTCGCTGGCCTGGCGGTTGGGTATGGGTTGGATCTGGCCGGCGTCACGCCGATCATCAAGCGGATCTGCACCAGCTCGTTCGTGTTGGTTTCGGGAGGCTGGTGCCTGGTGGCGCTGGCAGCCACTTATGCACTCGTGGATGTCAAAGGCTACAGGAGATTTGCGCCATTTTTTGTTGTAATCGGGGCGAACTCCATCTTTATTTATCTCTTCAGCGAAACCGTCGGCAAACAGTGGGTGAATGGCTTCGTGGCCATCTTCACCAACGGCATCCTCGCGTGGATCCACACCCCCGAGGTGCTCGCCGGCGTCGTCACCGCGTTCGCCGTGCTGTTTCTGGAATGGAGCCTGTGCCTGGCCCTGTACCGCCGGGGATGGTTCTTCAAGGTGTAACTACGCCCCGCCCCTCTTTGGCCCGCATCTTGCGGACGGTTTTTGCATCGCACACGCTGAGCGCCGCACCTCTCCCCCCCCGGCCCGCGCCAGCCTCTCTATCGCGCCCCTCCCCATACCGTTTCGGTTATGCAACAGACGCTGCTCGCACTCGGCGCCCTGCTGATTGTCACGACCATCTCGATGAATCAGCAACGATCCATTTTCATGTTACAGCGCACAGCGTATGTGCGCGAGCTCGAAGCCGCCGCCAGCGACTACGCGCAGATGCGGCTCAGCGAAGTCGCGAGTCGCGCTTTTGATGAAGCAAGGCTCACGATGACCACGCTCAACACGGACGTGTCCGACCTGACGGTATCCGCCTCGTTCGGCGTGGAAGGCCCTGAGGCGGCGGGGAATGAGGGTGACTTTGACGACATCGACGACTTCCACGGCTACATCGATTCTACCATAACACACACCCTCAGCGACGAAACGTACCGGCTGCGCGAGTCTTTCACGGTTGAGTATGTCGACCCCACATCGCCCGGAACAACCCCGGCGGCCGGCTTCAAGTCGCTCATCAAAGTCGTGATCCTGACCGTCGAGACCCAGGAAGCAATAGGTTCTGGCTATGTGCGCATTATTGAGCGCCGCTCGATCGCCGTCTCAGATTACGTCTAAGATTGATCAAGCCCTCCAAATCGTAGCCTCCGCCCCACCTTCTCACCGGTATTCGCGGAACGCACTACCCATTACTACCTCGGCCCATGCAAGTTATACTCGACCATCTCGCCGCCCTCATCATCGTTTCGGTGCTTGTTCTCATCTTCGCGCTGTTGCAGGTGCGCGGGGTGCAGTCGGCCTCCGAAACCACCGTCAACGCCATGGTGCGCGGCGCCACGCTCGACATCTCGTTTATGCTGGAGAAGGATATCGCGAATATGCGGACTTTTCAGCAATACACCGATTTGATAAGCCTCGATCCGACCTTATTCACTGGAGGCGGCTGGAACTGCAGCACCACGGCCTCAGGTGACACTACCCTTAACTTTTCGTTCGTGACGCTTTCTGACCCCTACGCTCCAATTGACGTAGCGAATCCCAACAACACGGAGCTTTCCCTCGTCACCTACCAGCTCATCCGCGAGCCTGGCTCGGCCATCGACCGGCAGATGGGCGCCGTCGCCCAGACGCACCCGCTCTACCGCCTCCAGCGCGTGATCAACGGCGTCGTCACCGGCCAGACGCAGCCGTACGTCACGTTCTTCGACATCGAGTTTGCCCAGCGCGGCATCGCCGCGTTCACCCCGACCTCCACGACGACCTGCCCGGCCGAGCTGACGCGGGTTCGCTTCCAGGTGCAGATGGCACAGGAAGGGATCGAGCGGATCGCCGCCGATCAGCTCTCCAACAGTCAGCTCAATTTCAGTCGGTACGGGTCGACGATCGACCTACCCAACTGGGAATGACACCCCTCCGGGCCCCCCTGGTCCCACACACTCTATTCGGATACACCCATGGGAAAAGGCGCACTCCTCTCTGTCATCGCCGTCGCTTTTTCGACGCTTCTGCTTCTCTACAACGCCCAGTTGAGCTCCAACGAGACCGGCGTCCGCGAGAATGAAAACCGGGCGCGCCTTGTCGCGCGGGACCTCGCGCTCGAGGGGCGAAAGCTGTTGCTGGCCGGCTGGGTAGGCTCGAACGGATCCGGCGTGGCGCCAGCGTTCACCACCCTGAACCAGGGTGGCGGCCAGATCGATGTCGTCAACTTCGCGGTCGTGAACGATACGCTCGATTTCACCCTGCGCGCCAACTACCAGCAGACGGTCCACGAGATTCGGAGCCGGTTTGCCTGGAACGACTTCGCGCTCAATGCGATGCAGTTTAAGGTCAACAAGATCAACCCGACCATCGACCCCAGTGCCGTACTGGATTTCAACAGCATCGGACTCGATAACCAGAGCCTGAGCGAACTGGAGCAGGTTCTGTTCACGGAACTTGAAATGTCTGGCTCGCTGGCAGACTTCGACCTTGGTATGAGTCAACAAGTCACCGCGATGACCGAAGAACTCGACCCGTTCGGTATCGAAGTCAATGAAATCGATCAGGCGATGCGCGACGCCTACGATGCCATAAACGGCGCCATGTATCCCGATCAGATTGGCGCGGCCGTCGACTGGTTCGCCACGTATTATCCGGCCGCGCATACTTCTGTCGCGGACGTCAATGGGCTGGGTGGATCGTTCGGCATGCTGGGCAGCAATGAGATGCTCACCGTCCAGGGTGGTCTTTCCCTCACCAATGATTTCCAGGGAAAAGGCATCCTGGTTGTCGAAGGTAACTTGATCGTGCCGCCAGGCGTGACGTT
This sequence comes from Rhodothermales bacterium, assembly GCA_041738655.1. Taxonomy (GTDB): domain Bacteria; phylum Bacteroidota; class Rhodothermia; order Rhodothermales; family JAHQVL01; genus JAWKNW01. The sequence continues at coordinate 10,514 of JBGSPJ010000214.1, forward strand.
CCAGTGGGACGGGATCATCCTCGTCAAACCGCCGGCCGGCGACACAAACCCGATTATCGACCTGCAGGGCTTCGTGGATATCGAGGGCAATCTAGTCGCCTTGCAAGACGGCATGCCGAATACGGGGCACATGGATCTTTCGATCATGCGCGACATGACCGGGACATGGTCCCAGCCCTATGGTAACGAGATGGTGTACGCCAGCCTGGTTCGCGACCACGAACACGACTATACAGCCTCCGAAGGCAACTATGTTGTCTGGCATGCCGACGACCCCGGTTTTCCCGATCACGAGGGCTACACCTGGTTCAATGATACACTGGGTGAACTGAATGCGAACGACAGCATCTTCGTGGAGGTGACCAACAATCACAACCATGGCCGCGGGCTCGTCCGCTTCAAAAAGCACAGCGAAGTGGAAGAAGTGAGCCTGATCGGCTCCGGATTCGGCGGCCTCTATTCTGTACCCGGAAACCCGACACGAACGCAGACCTTCCAGGTCAGCGATCTCGAGACGTTCGATATCACCGTGACCCGTCTGAGCGCCCTCAAAAGGTTGTGGGATCCAGAAGAGGATGAAGACCCACACCCCGGGTGTGTGCTCGGACAGGACGTGCGCTCAGGTCCACACTGCGTCTGGGCTCACTACAACCGTATGGAAGCGCTCACCTTCGCTATCTACCAGCGGGCGTTCGGGCTTGACATCAAGCTGTACGAAGCCAGCCTGTACTGGCACCGCAAGACGGGCCAAGAAGAAGAGGATTTCGAGAACGAGATGAACGAATTCATCAGTCACCTGAACGATGAAAACTATGGCCTCACGCTGAACATCGGGCCGGACGTATCGATAAGCGAAAATCCCGGCACGGTCTTTAGCCTGGTATCTGGATTTAGTGGCGGCTCCTTCGGCCTCGCCCACCTCGGCACCTGGACCCGCTCCTGGGACCCGAACGACGCCGGTAACCCGGCGACCGAGTAAGGCAAAAGGGAAAAGGTAAAAGGCAAAATACGGCAAAAGTTAAAGGGCAAAAGGGGACCGAACTCGATCGTGCGCGTCGACTTCTTACCCTTTGCCTTTGCTCTTTTGCCTTTTGCCTTTCTTCTTTTGCCTTTTACCTTTTCCCTTTTACCTTTGAGGCGTTGTCCTATTCAACGACCTCACAGATTTTATGGCGGGTTCATCGGGTGGTCGCGTGCTGGTGGCCGGCGCGTCGGGTGTTCTGGGCCGGCAGCTGGTGAGCCAGTTCAAGAGCCGGGGCTGGTGGGTTCGGACGTTGTGCCGATCGGCCGGGGCGGTCCCGATGGGATCAGACGATCACGTCACGGCGGATATCCGCAATCCGCAAGCCATGCGGGCCGCGTGTGAGGGGGTGGACACCGTATTTTCCACGGTGGGAGCCTCGTTGTCGATGAGTCCGATGCTCTGGTCGCCCGATTTTCGGACAATCGACTTTAAGGGTAATCTAAGCCTGCTGACCGCCGCGAAGGCCGCCGGCGTGGCGCGTTTCGGCTACGCTTCCGTCTTCCGCACGCCCGACCTCGCCAACCTCGCCTACATCCGGGCGCACATCGACTTCGAGGACGCGCTGCAGGACTCCGGCCTCGCCTATTCGATTATCCAGCCTACCGGCTACTTCTCCGCGTTTTCCGTCATCCCCCGTATCGTCCGCTACGGCGTGGCGCCGCTCATCGGCGACGGATCCGCGCGCACGAACCCCATCCACGAAGCCGACCTGGCGGAGGCGTGTGTCAACGCCGTCGAGGCTGGCGAAGCCGTCGTCCCTATCGGCGGGCCGGACATCTTCACCCGCCAGGAGGTGTTTGATATCGCCTTTGCCGCCGCGCACAAAACGGCGCGCTACATCCAGCTGCCCCGCTTTGTGATGGGCATGAATCGGCTCATGATCGCCCCGTTTGATCCCCGTCTGAGCCAGGTGCTCGCGTTTTTTGAACGGGTCAGTTCCACCGATATCGTCGCCCCCCCGTTTGGAACGCATCGATTGCCGGCGTATCTAAAGGCGGAAATCGAGCACGCAAGAAGCTGAACCCATCCTACCTCATGCCTGAAGTATTTACCGAAGCCTGGGCCGCCGACTGGTGCGGCCGGCTGGCGTCGTCCGAATCCTACCAGAAAGCCGCTGCCTCCTGGAAAAAGCCGATGGTGTTTATCCTCGAGGCCGACCCAGACCACGGCATCCCGGCGGACCGCGCCCTGTTTCTGGATCTCGACGCCGGCCGATGCATGGGCTTCCGCTTCGCAGTTGCCGGCGACGAAGCGGAAGTGCCCTATGTGGTGACCGGCCCTCTCGACGCCTGGCGCGACTTGCTCGAACGACGGGTCGACCCCATGACCACACTGCTCTCCGGGAAGCTGCGCCTCAAAAAGGGTAATCTGTTTTCGCTCATGCCCTACGCCAAGGCCGCCTTCGCGATGCTCGAAGCGGCCATGACGGTCGAATCGACCTACCCCACCACCACCTGACCCCCTGCCGCCGTGACCCCGCTCCAGCCGTGCATCTTCATCACCGGCGCGGCCGCCGGCATCGGCCGGGCCACCGCGATGCTGTTTGCCGAGAAAGGCTGGTTTGTGGGATTGTATGACATCGACCGGGCCGGCGCCGAGGCACTCGCCGAAAGCATCGGCCGCAACCGGTGCTCGGCCGGCGAGGCGGATGTCTGCGATGAGGCAAGCATGCGACGCGCCGTCGCGCATTTCGGGGAGCAGACGGGCGGGCGGATGAACGTACTGTTTAACAACGCCGGCATCGTGCGCGCCGGCGCGTTTGATGCCATCCCGGCGGCCGAACAACGGCGCGTGATCGACATCAATGTGTGGGGCGTGCTCAACACAACCCTCCAGGCCCTGCCGCTGCTGAAGGCCACGAAGCCGGCGCGGGTGATCACCATGTCCTCCGCCAGCGCCATCCACGGCCATCCCAACCTTGTCGCCTACGCCGCCTCGAAGATGGCCGTGTGCAGCATCACTCAGGGGCTCGACATCGCGCTCCGCCCCCATGGGATCGCCGTGTGCGACCTGATGCCGATCTGGGTGCGGACCGGCCTCGCGGACACCGCTAGCGCGCAGTGGGCGGGGTTGAAGTCCACCGATGTCCGGCTGACGGCCGACCGGATCGCCGCAATAGTATGGAAAGCCGCACACGGCCGCCGGCTACACTGGCGCATCGGCTGGAAGACCTGGTACTACCATTTCGTCTCCCGCCTACTGCCCGAACCGCTGGGCCGGCTGGCGGCGCACGTGATCCTGCGTGAGCAGGGATGAATCAATCCGGGTATTTACCACGAGATACCAAACCAACGACAAAGTTTCGGACAGGCAGAGGCAATTATCCTCGTCAGTATCACGTGATCACGCCATGATTCCGTGCTCGAGAATCACTAACATGTAGCGGTAGAATAGTCAAGCCCTCTGGGTCAGTGATGACACACGCAGAGGTGGTGACACAACGCGTTGCACGTTTTGTCGTAAACCGTTTGGCGTTTGGACTCTAGCGTCAGGCCGTGTGGCGCAAGTCCAGGAGGCGATGCATCATACGAAACGAGACAACATGTCACCTCGTTTACCCCGATGCGCTACGCGACAGAGGTTACACAGTCCATGCGAAGAAAAACGCTTCTTGTATGTGTGCTTAGTATTGAATTAGTGCTTGCATTAATTCCACTTTCTTGCGGCGCACAGCTTGATAAAGAAAGTACGTGGGATTTCATAGTATCCGTTGGCGGAATCAAGGTAGACGACCCCATAAAAAGCGAGAATGGTTGGTATTTACCTGTACAATGCGATGTCTCCGGCTTAACGCAAGTAACACACGAGCCAACAACCTTAAATAGTGCACTCGTAGTTTCAAGAGTTACGTATTCGATAGCGCAGGACTCAATACTCATAACTGTACATAACAGGACAATCAGATCATCAACTGATGATACGGCGTGCAAGGGTGTTCATATAGGCCATCCCAATGAAGGGATATACAGTATCCACTATAAGGATGACGACTCTACACATTTCCTAAGGACTGTCACGCTTTAGAAAATGCGAATGAAACCCATGTCTGCTGCATAGCCCTTACCACCATCCAAACTCACTGGACACAGACTGTACCAGATTAATTCGAGCACAGCCAACAACGCGATCACACTTAACTCGCCTCAATATCATGAAGTATATACTATTTATCCTGTTCGTGATTGCTTCGCCATTGCCCACATCAGCCCAGATCAGTTCTGTACCTGGTGGAACTCTTTTTTTCAAGATAGGCCTGCCGCAAAAATTCCTTGAAAACGATTACACCTATCGTATACCACATGTTTCAATGCGATACGATCGTCAAATCAACAACAACCTTAGTCTTGGGGGAGATGCAGGCTTCTTTTCCACAAGATCGACTAAATATCGATTTCTAGGGGATACATACTTTTACAGAAAGAACTATGTGACAATATTCCTGAATACCACATATTTTATCGACATGATTTCCTTCGACAAGTACCGATTTTATGGAGGTCTAGGTGCAGGTTACAAACTGGGTCTATCCAAATTTGTGGGTCGCGGAGAATTATCAACCATTAATTCAAGGACCACGCCACCGAACAGTGGAATAATATACTCCATTTTCTTACAGGGAAGATATCCAATAACACCTCAGCTATTTGCATATCTGGAAATAGGACTGGGGTATCTCCCAATAAGCCTTGGCGTAGTACATAATCTAAACCCTTAGATCCAGCACCACGCATCTAAATCCTTGATTCAGCACTACGATCACGAACGTTTTAATGGATAATCCCATGAAAGTATTGATCATATTACTAATAACCTTTTCAGTCCTCAGTGGCTGCGAGACTACATCTCTCGTTGCAATTGACCCACTAACAGATCCAAGCGCCTTCAGCAGATCCTTACTGATTCCAAATGGAATCAATCGCAATGGCGATGCCCCTGTCGCGAATGAACCCTCGGCGCTGTTCATTACAAAATCACAGCCATCCGCATCAGTATCAAGTGATAATTATTTATTCATTCCTTTCGTTGCCACTTCCGCTGACGAGGCAACAGGAGTTTACTTACAAATTGAAGGAGCTGACAATTACTGGGAAATCCCACTCCTGAACAATAAACTCGACAATACCTCTACTTCAAAAAAACAAATTGATACTTTCACAGAAGTCTTAAGTGTTGGCATCCCCGAGAACATCGAAGAGGGTACATTCAACATTATGTACAAAATTTTTGCCTCGACAGGGAAAACAGGTGGCGCGGCAATGATTCAGACTCGTGTATCTCCGCCGGTAAACTATTGTGAAAGTGGAGACCTACTTGCGCGCGTTGAAGGAGCGGACGGCATCTCCGCCCAGTCTTATTTGCTGGGGGACAACCCGGGATTCGTAGAAATCGAATATGAAACCTTTTCTATTCCCGACAGGGTCGACATTCGATATAATAAAAATTGGATCAGAAGCACTGGTGAGCTTCTTGATGGAGCCGCCCCACCGATCAAGCAATGTTCGGATGTTGTCCCTGGGGATGGATTCTTAGGGACGTCCGGTGTGTACCACTTGTTCTACGACCCCAAGGTCAGCAAGAAACTCGATGTCTATGTCTCCGGATGTCTCGATGGGGGGACAGCATGGAATTACAATATTGTTGAGTGCCCTAAAGAGAAGCCGATCATTGGAATACACTCCAACACGGCTCCCGACGAGGCCATCAATGAAGGTCATGCCTGGATCAGTCTAACCCAGAATGGTACCACAACCACCTATGGATTATGGCCAGACGTACACCCCGACGTTGAAGACAATGGGAATGGGACTGATATCAGAGTAAACGAAGAAGAAGGCTTTGGAACGTACTCCAGATTTCTACCCATGGACGAAGATCAACTCAGAAGGCTTGGATTCAAAATCGGGGAGAACAAGACCTGGGGACCTACGGTTGTAATTGACGGTCAGACTTACCTTTTCCCTCTGTATAATTGCTCATCTTGGGCCGAAGAAGTATATGAATATGTAACAAATGAACGCATTTCCGCCGATGAGTTTTTTTCCGGTTCTCCCATTGAAACACCTCGAAAGTTGAGCGAAGGAATTCTGCGGGTGGAGAGCACCTATCCCACATCGGGCTATAAACCGACGGGTGTCGGCGAGGATGTGTCGAGCTGCTCCTTCTGCGAATAGCGTGTAACGTCTCGCAAGATTGTTATCATTTTTCATTAACCGCGGTGATCCGCAGAAATCGCAGGGCTTCTCCGGTTGCACATCATCCATGATCGGTTCTATTATGAGGGCTCCCCGCAGTCCCCCATCATCCCCCGCCCACCCATGCGTTGCCACTCCCTTCGCCTGCCGGCCGTCTGCCTGGCGCTCGCGGCCCTGATCGCCTCCGCCTGCCAGCCGGCCGCAACCTCCCCGCCCTCGAAATCCTCCGTCCTCTTCCTCAGTGGCCAGAACAACCACGCCTGGGAAGAAACCAACCCGCTTCTACTGGATATCCTCGCCGAGCCCGGGTTGTTCGACGTCATGACCACACTCACGCCGCCCAAAGGTAGCCCGCCCGAGGCGTGGGACACCTGGAACCCCGACTTTGCGGCGCACGACGTGGTCGTGTTCGACTATAACGGCGAGATGTGGCCGGACCGTGTGAAGACGGCTTTCGAGTCGTACATCAGCGGCGGCGGCACAGCCCTCATGGTCCATGCGTCCAACAATCCCTTCCCGGGCTGGACGGCCTACGAAGAGATGGTCGGGATGCTCTGGCGCCGCCCCGATGACGGCACAACGGTTTTCCTCGACCCCGTCGAACAAATGGTTCGCATCGGCCCCGGCGAGGGCCGCGGCGCCGGCCATGGTAAGTTACACGACTGGCAGATCCGCGTCCGCGACGCCGCGCACCCGGTCATGCAGGGCCTCCCTGAATCCTGGCTTCACCCGCACGACGAGCTGTACCACGGACAGCGCGGGCCGGCGGCCAACATGAACATCCTCGCCACCGCTTATTCGGACACCACCTGGGGCGGCACTGGCAACCACGAGCTGATGATCTGGTGGATTCCCTACGGCCAGGGCAAGGTGCTGACCCTGCTTCCGGGGCACCACTGGAAGGATCAGGATGACGAACGTGCCTTCTACGATATCGGCTTCCGGACGGTGCTCAACCGGGGCGTCGAGTGGCTGGCCACAGGCAACGTAACGATCCCCGTGCCAGCCAACTTCCCCACCGCCGACGCGATCAGCCTGAAGGGGGCGCCCTGACACGATTTGTGGGGGCGCGAAGAAACGTTCCGGGGCGGAAGTCATTCATGTGTATCGACCACCTACAATCGTTTACCCTACCACAAAGTCGTACCTGATGAAATCCTCCCTCTTCGTTATTTTGCTCCTCGCGCTGGCAACGCCGGCCCTGGCTCAGATGCCGCGCACGCCGTCTCCGGCCGGCGCCACAGCGTACTTCATCACCCCCCAAAACGGTGCTGAGATCAGCGGACCCGTCACGGTCAAATTCGGCCTCAAGGGTATGGGCGTTGCGCCGGCGGGCATCGATTTCCCCGATTCCGGGCACCACCACCTGCTGATCAACGTCGACCAGCTCGAATCCCTCGGCATGCCGATCCCGACGGACGACCACCACCGCCACTTCGGCAAGGGACAGACGGAGGTGACGCTGGACCTGGAGCCCGGCACCTACACCCTGCAGATCGTCTTGGGCGATAAAAGCCACGTCCCGCACGACCCGCCGGTTATGTCGGAGAAGATCACAGTGACGGTGTTGAAGTGAGTAGAATGTCATCCCGGACTTGATCCGGGATCCAACTGGATTGCTATTCGGCTGGATCCCGCATCGAGTGCGGGATGACTATATGGAGGAAGCCATCAAAACCCACCGAACAGCTCCGGGAAGCCGAAATACGCATAGACCACCGCGATGTGCTCGGCGGCCAGAGGCGTGTACCCATCGTCGCCGGCGAACCGGTCTAAGGCGGCTTCATTCAACGCCGGCAGCAGCGTCCGCAGCAGGGCGCCCTGAGCGGCGCGGAGGGTGAAGGCGGCGGGGTTCGGGTGCCCGACGCCAGCCGTGCGGTAAACGATGGCCGTGGCGTACGCCGGCAGGCCGGCCGCGACGGCCGATACCTGGAAGGTACGATCGAATGTGACGAGCCCGGGTGAGGCCAGCGCTGTATCTCCGACGATCCGGATCAGCTCCGAATCCCCAAGGTCGTCGAAACGATCCTGGATGCCCCAGTCGACAGAGAGACCCGCGGCCAACCCTTCGAAGTGCTCCAGCGCCAGGCGGATCGTTGTCTCAACACCGGGGTCGACCGCCCGATCCGCATCGTCAGACGACGGGCTACCGTCACTGTGAAACTGGTAAGGGATGGTTTGGAGGGCTTGGACGGCGTCGATGGGGAAGGCAAACGCCGGGATGGACGCTTCAGCGTCGCCGCCCGAAGCGGACGCCTCGAAGAGGTCCGCCGAAAACGCGTCCGGCATCGCGTAAAGCGTCAATCGATCCCCTTCCTCGACGAGCGGCGAACGGGCCGTAAAACGCATGGGCCGGCTCCAGCCAGCGAACAAGGGGCGGTCGTAGACGACGAGGCCTTCCTGACGCTGGACGGATTGCCTGAAGGACGAATAACCCGCGGCCCGGTAATACAGATCGAAGGTGCATGACTCCACAAACGCCAGGTTCACCGCCCCATCCAACTCGATCGGGTAACATTGTTCGATGGGATCGTCCTCGGTCGTATAGCACAGTTCGCCGTCGGTCAGCCGGCGGGAGTGGTCGGTCATGTCCACGATAAAAAAGCGGATTGGAATCCGCTCGCGCGACACGACATCAACAATCACGCTGGCTACCTCCTCCTCTCCGCCGGCACGCACCCGGACAAGCCGTTCACGGCGTCCGCCGACGCCGGCCGTTTCCTGAAACGTAAATGACACGTCCATCTTCCCCACCGCGGTTTCGAGGGTATCGATAACGACCGACGCTTCTTCCAGCACGGCCGACTCGATCGGCTCCGAAGTCAGGATATGGAGCTGGTAGACGATCGGGTCTTTTTCGACGACCTGCCGCTCCTCCACCCGGAAGGTGATCGAGATGACCCCGCCTTTCAATTCGGTCTCCACCGGGCCGGGCTCGTCCGCACAGCCGGCGACGAGTAGGGCGCAGCACGCGGCCAGGGTCCGAAGTCGAAGGAATGTGGTGAGGAAGGGAATCATGGGAGAATTGACGTTGCGCATTGACGCGTTGCACGTTGAAATCATCCTCCAAAGCACATTGCCGCGCCTACGTTCAACGGAAAAACGTGCAACGCGTAACGTCACGTTAGAAGTTAAAATTATCCGGATCCGGCCCGTAGCGGTGATGGCGGTCGAGGCCGTCGATCTGGCGCATCTCGTCGGCCGACAGCTCGAAGTCGAACACATCGGCATTGGACACGATACGTTCCTGTTTGACCGATTTGGGGATAGCCACCACGCCTTTCTGAAGGATCCAGCGGAGGGCGACCTGAGCGCCGTTTTTCTCGTGCTTCCGGCCAATGGCCGCCAGAGTGGGTTCCGAGACCGCTTCGCCTTTCATGATCGGGCTCCAGGCTTCGAGGCGGATGCCGTGTTTTTGGCAGAAGACCTGGAGGGCCGGCTGCTGGAGGTACGGATGGAATTCTACCTGGTTCACCATCGGGACTACCGAGGCGCCCACGCGCAGTTCTTCCAGATGATGGACGAGGAAGTTGCTCACGCCGATGGCGCGGGCGCGCCCCTCGGCGTACAGCGTTTCCAGCGCCCGCCACGTGTCGCGAAATTTCCCGTTCACGGGCCAATGGATGAGGTAGAGATCGACATATGACATCCCGAGTCGCTCCAGGCTTTCGTCGAACGCCTTGAGCGTGGAGGCATAGCCCTGATCGGCATTCCAGACCTTCGTGGTGACGAACACCTCGGTCCGTGGGATGCCGCTCCGATGAATGGCGCGTCCTACACCCACCTCGTTCGCATAGATGCGTGCGGTGTCGATGCTCCGGTAGCCGGCGTCGAGCGCCCAAAGAATGGATTGTTCGACTTCTTCACCCTCCTGGGTGCGGAAAACGCCGAGGCCGAACCAGGGCATGCGGATGTCGTTGGCGAGCGTAACGGTAGAGGCGATGGAATCGAGGGTCATACAGGCCGTGCAGTGGGAGGAAAATGGACGGCCGAAAATACAAACGGGGGGAATGAAAAGCGCCTGGAGTCTTCCAGGAGCATATACTTCCCGGTGGTTACGCCGTCAGGCGTCCGGCCCTTTCTCAGGCTTCCACACATCAGCCTACGCACGGCGCATTTTTTCGGAGCAGCCTTGGATTCCATTTTGATCCAAAGGCTATTCTCCGCAAGCATAACATGACATTAATTTTCCTCGCGGCATGTTGACTGCCAGCGCTTCCTCGTATGAAACGACAGGGTCATCGTTATGTCTCGCATCAAGAATGGCTTCTATGTGCTTCTTTTCATCGGAGTAATCGTCATGGGCTGTGAACAGCTTGGGGCGAACACCGAGGCAGACCTCACGCTACAACAGGGCCTGGATGAGCACTATCCAGCCGGCAATGCAGCCTCGAGTCTTGTGCTCTATGGCACGAATTCGAGTAGCGATGGCCTATTTACTATTAACGCCGAGACCGGCGAAACGACATTCATCGGACCCCTAGACCCGGATCCCTCCCTGTATGTCTCGCCAGTTTCCATGGCCACCAGACCATCGGATGGAAGGATTTTCATCTGGAACAACTCGAATTTAGATCCTGTCACCGGACTGGGCATAACTACGGGCGTATTACTGGTCGCCGATCCATGTACGGGACTCGCCACTCCCCTTGACCCATCGACTCCCGACCAGCCACTCGCCGGCGGATCCATGGCGTTTGATCCGATTGACAAGCGGCTTCTGGGTATATTGCCTCTACGTGAATTTGACCAGGAGACCGGGCTTATCACCTTCTTGAGTTCCGCGAGCCTCAATATCTCCGGCGCGGATGTGAATGCTCAAGGCCATTTGTATGGATTGGAGCTGGGTTCGTTGGGTAGTGAACGCCTGATCTACGTGGACAAAACAACCGGCGAACACACGATCATTGGAACGTTGTCCGTGGATGTAGGCACGGTGGGAAGCATCGTTTTTTCGCCGGCAGGTACGCTGATTGGAAGTGCCTCTAATGGGCCTTTGGGTTCGATTCTTTTCGACATTAATACAACCACGGCCGAAGTCACGAATATTCGGTCCATGTTGGGTGAGGTCAGCGCCCAGGGTATGGGGTTCGCCCCCGCTTGCGAGATTGCCCCCGAGATCGACATCCTGCCGGGCATAAGTCCAAACGTCATTGATATCACGAGCGAACGCAGGATTACCGTCGCGCTGCTCACTCATTCCGGATTTGATGCCACTACGGTCACCCTACCCTCCATCACCCTCGGCAATGATGACGCACAGGACCCTCACGTTCTTCAAAACAGAAACAACGTGTACTTAAGCCAGATCAAGGATGTCGATCAGGATGGCGATGCAGACCTGGTTGTCACCTTTTCCATCGAGCTGCTTCGGCAGCGGGGAGATCTCGATACCAGCACAACCGAGCTGATTTTAAATGGCATTACGAACGACGGGAGATCGATTCGCGCAGCGGATACGATTGTTGTGGAATAAGGAGTCGCCGCTGTTTACCGTCGAAGCGAACACAGTGCTGACCATCACGCGCTGAAGGATCAATCCACCAGATCGATCTGCCCTTTCATCAGTTTCTCCAGCCGTTCCGGGGTTCTGGGGAGATAGCCTGTAAGGTTTTCAGCGCCGGCCTCTGTGACGAGGATCACATCTTCCAGAAAGACCCCCAGGCCGGCGGCGTGGTTGTAATACCAGGGTTCGATGGTGAAGACCATGCCGGGCTCGAGTGGTAGATCGAGCAAAAACGGATCGCTGGCGCTCATCCCGATGGCATGGCCGAAGAAGTCGCCCACCTGCATAAACGGTGTCGCCTCCGCCGGCATCGCGTTGAGGCCGGCCTGCTGGACGGCGGCGAAGGTGGCGCCCGGTTTCACCGCCGCGATCATCGCATCCGCCACGGCCCGTTGGAGGTCGATCGCCTTCCGCTGGGCGTCGGAAAACGTGCCCGATACGGGCAGTGTGCGCCCCACGTCGCCGACATAATATCCTACCTCACACCCCACATCGAACACCACGACCTCGCCGGCCTGCAGGGCCCGGTTGCGTCGGTTGTAGTGCGAGGCCAGAATGCGCCACGGCCACAACGCGTTCGGGCCCGACTTCACGATCGGCGCGAAGGGCATCCGCTGGCCACCGCCCTCTTTACAGGCGGATTCAATAACGGCTTCCAGGTCACGCTCCGTCACTCCCGGCTTCACGGCCAGTGCGGCGCGGGCAATGGCGTTGCCCGTCAGCCGCGCCGCGGCATGCATCCGGGCGATCTCCGCGCTCGATTTCACCATGCGCTGCCGTGCCATCATCGTGTAGGCGTTTTCGAGCCGGGCGCCGCCGAAGGCCGTTTGCAGATAATAGATGAGATGATCGCCCGGCGAGAAGTGGGCGAAGTAGCCAACCTCCACGGGCTCGATGGGCCCCGGCTTTCCGGCGTTGACGTACAGCGTCCGCCCCGCGCTCGCCCAGGCGGCAAGGGTTTCCTGGAGGCGCGACAGCGGGAGGAGCGCCAGGCCGGTCCGTTGCGCAACAAGCGTGTCTCCGAGGAGCGGCCGGCGGGGGAAGTCGTTCGGACGGGCCGGGTTCTCAAAGCGCGCATCCCACTCCGGCATGAACAGCACGATCTCGCGCGCCTCCGCATCCATGACGAGCATCGCGTTCGGGACTTCGAGCCCGGTGAGGTACATGAAGTCGTCCAGCTGCCGGAAGGTCTCCCCGTTGGACGTCCCGTCGCGGGCCGGTACGAGCAGGACGCCGCCGCCCGCGGCCACCAGTTGACGGGCGAGACCCTGGCGGCGGAGGACATACTCATCGTCGGCGAACGACAGATCCGTCCAGTCGAAAAACCGTTGCGCCGGCGCCTGGGCGTGGGCGTGCGGGTGGGAGCCGGCCACCGCCAGCACCGCGGCGAGAAACAGGCAGAATGGTGTGAGCCGTTTTCCGATCATCTGGTGTGTTGGATGTAGCGACCTCTCGGCGGGCAGGCAATTTTGCCCGCCGATTTGCCCCTCGCGGCGAAAAAGCTATATTTCGAGCAGGATGCATGGCGTACGTCGCCGTGTGTTGCCGCTCGTCTCACCCACCATGAAGAGGTTTAATCCCCATGAAAGTATGGCAGTTTTTCCTGGTACTGGGCGTCTTCGCCGTTGCCAGCGTCTGGTACACCTTTAACTACGCCGTGGAATTCTCCGCGTTCGCGGTAGCGCTTGCCAAAGTATTCATCGGCATGTTTCTCTTCTACCTGTTCGACGTGTGGGCGCTCAAGGACATCGAAACCATTCAGGAGCTCAAAAATGGCAACATCGCGGTCAGCATCTTCTTCCTCGCCTATGCGATCCTCGTGGCTGCTTGCGTCGCTACTGCTTAGCATCGCCGGCTGCGCCCCGAATCGGGTAGACAACCACTCCGCCGGCCGCGACCCCGACATCGCCCCCACCGACACGCTGGCAAACGTCGCCCGAGAGGTCCATGTCGGGCAATCGGCCCTGAGGCCGCTACCGCCCGTTGCGGCGCGGACTCTGGCTGCGCCGGTCACGCCCGTACCCGAACCAGAAACGCCCGAGCCAGAAACTCCGGACACAGAAACGCCGGCTCCAGACCTTGACTCAGAACCGGCCCCGATGCCTCCCCACCTGGAGGTGGCGCACCGGTTCATCGGAGTGACGGAGCAGCCGAAGGACTCGAACCGGGGCCCGGAAGTGGAGTCGTTTCTTGCGGCCGTCGGGCTTGCACCGAGGCGGGAGGCGAATGGGGATTGGAAGAGTTACCCGTACTGCGCCGCCTTCGTTTCGTATTGCCTGAATACCGCCGGCGACGGCGTCGGCTTCCCGACGAAGCGGACGGCCGCGGCGCGCGAGTTCATCGACAACACCCGGAGTATCTTTTTCACCGACGACGCCGAGGCCTTCGGGGTCCGGGGCGGCAGCATCCGCGCAAACGTCGTCCAGCGCGGCACCGTCCCGATCCCCCCCAGGCACGATCGTCATCTGGAAAGCCAAGCGGGCCCCGGAGGATCTCCAGGGGCATGCGGGGCTGGTCGTCTCCTGGGAGGGCCAGGCCGGCACGACCATCGAAGGCAACACCGGACCCGGCGAGGCCGGCGACCAGCGCGAGGGCGGCGGGGTCTATCTGCGCAAGCGGATGCTCAGCCCCGGAAGCGCGTTCCGCATCGTGAGCTTCACCCCTGTAACGTATCGCTAAACGGAGCCCGTTGGCGCAAACCTTAACGCTACGCGTTTATCAGAGAAACGCGCAACGTGTAACGTCAAGTCCTAAAAAATCGGAACCTCACCCGGGGTAATGGCTTTACTGTGTACGCAATTCATTCATGGCGACACGGTTTTTGCTGGCGGTTCATCTCCCCGGGGATGACGGTGAGTAACGGCGAGTACGACGCCGAGTATCCCGTGGCGCCACAATCGTATCGTAGATGAGCGATGATCCGATCCTGTTTTTTGCAACCGACCTGGACGGCACCCTCCTGGGCGATGCGGCGGCCGAGCGACGATTCAAGGCGACCTGGGAGTCGCTCACCAACGGCCGGCCGCTGCTCTGCTTCAACACCGGCCGGATGCAGGAGGATGTCGACGCCCTGATCGAGCAGGGCCGGCTGCCGGCACCGGATTACGTGATCAGCGGCGTTGGTACGAGCGTGTTCGATCACCGGGAGCGCCGCGTCCTCAAAGCGTTCACCGAGCTGCTGGACGAGGGGTGGCAGATCGCGGAGGTCGAGTCGGTCGTAACCGGCTTTCCCGCCGGCATTACCCGACAACCCGAACACTACCAGCACGCGTACAAGTCGAGCTGGTTTTTCCCCGATGCCGGCGCCGACCAGATCAACGCCATCGAACAGGCCCTGGAGGCCCGGGGGCTGGATGTCCACGTCATCTACTCGAACGCGCTGCACCTGGACGTCCTCCCCAAGTGGGCGAACAAAGGCAACGCCCTGCGCTGGCTGCTCCGGCGCCTTGGCATCGCGGAGCATCAGACCCTCGTCGCCGGCGACAGCGGCAACGACAGCGCGATGTTCACCCTGCCTGGGGTCCGCGGCATCGTCGTGGGAAACGCACAGCCGGAGCTGCTGGCCGTCACCCGGGCACAGATCTTTTTTGAGGCGCCGGCGCGCGAGGTGTGCGCTCATGCGGTACTCGCCGGCCTGCAACATTATGAGTTACTCCCCCCTGGTACCCCCGAGCACCGAGCGCCGGATCAGAGCGCGCTGTACGCCGCCATCAACATCTCCCCGGAAGAAACAACCGGCCGCCTCAATGACGACCAGATCACCCTCGTCCGTACCGGCTACCACAAAGCCATCGAGGCGCTCCGAAAGAACATCACCCCGTACGGATTCACCGCCTGCTCGCTGGCCGACAACGAGGTGTCCGGAACCGACGTCAACTACCGCAGCGTCTGGGCCCGCGACAGCGCGCTGACCCTCATCGGGTCGCTCTCGCTGACCCGGGACTGGGAGGATATCCACCAGTGCCAGCGCCAGACCCTCGTCACCCTCATAGAGAACATCTCCCCGAACGGACAGGTGCCGGCCAACGTCCGCATTGACGACCAGCGGCCCGAATACTCGGGCGTCGGGGGCATCGCCTCGATCGACAGCGGCCTGTGGGTGATCATCGCGTTTTATGCGTACGTCGCCCAGACGCACGACTACGACTTCCTCCGCCGCTACTATCCCAAACTCCAGCAGGCTATGGACTGGCTGGGCGCGCACGACAGCAACAACGACGCCTTGCTGGAAATCCCCGAGGCCGGCGACTGGACCGACCTCTTTGGCCGCAGCTACAACGTCCTCTACGACGAGGTGCTGTGGTACCGGTGCACCGTGTGTTTCGGCCGGCTGCTGCAAATGCTCGGCGACGAGCAGAAGGCCGGCGACTACCTCCGCTGGGCGAGCACGATCAAGCGGGAGATCCTGCTCAATTTCTGGCCCAGCACACAGCAACCCGTCACCGCCGGCATCACCTTCGCCGAACGGCAGTTCTCGATTGGCGACGTACGGTATCTGCTCGCCGAAATCACCCCGTTTAACTTCAGCTGGCGGTGCGACACCCTGGGGAATATCCTCGCGTTTCTCTACGACGTGGTGGACGAGAAGCGGGCGGGGCAGACGTTTAACTTCATGTGGGGCGCCGGCGTCAACGAGCCGTTCCCCATCACCAACCTGTACCCCAGCGTGATGGGCGGCGACCCCGACTGGCGGCCGTACTACGCCGTCAACCTCCTCAATCTTCCCCATCACTACCACAACGGGGGCATCTGGCCGTTCATCGGCGGCCACTGGGTGCGCTACATCAATAAACTGGGGTTACGCGAACTCTCCCTCCACGAACTGGTCCGCCTCGCCGAACTCAACCAGAAAGGCGTCGCCCACGAGTGGGAATTTAATGAATGGTCGCACGGACGCACGGGCCGGCCGATGGGGAAAGCCTTCCAGTCGTGGTCGGCCTCCGAGTACATCCGTGCCTGCCGCGACCTGCATGTCGTGACCTGATGGTCCATCCACAAGCCCACAACACCCCGAACCCCATGAACGCCCGTTCCAGTATCCTCGTCATTTCCGTTCACGGGTACGTCTCCGCCGAGCCCGAACTGGGCAAGCCCGACACCGGCGGGCAGGTCGTTTTTGTTTTGGAGATGGCCCGGCGTTTCAGCCGGCTAGGCCGCACCGTCGATATCCTTACCCGGCGCTTCGAGGATCAACCCGAATTCGACGACATCAACCGGCATTTGCGCGTCTGGCGGGTACCGTTCGGCGGCGCCGAATTTATCCCGAAGGAGCGCATGCACGACCACCTGGGCGACTTCGTGACGAACACGCTGTCCACCATTCGCGAGCGCGGGTATCGGTACGACATCGTCTACTCCCACTACTGGGACGCCGGCTGGGCCGGCCAGAAAATAGCCGAGGAGCTTGAAATCCCACACATCCACACCCCGCACTCCCTCGGCTGGTGGAAGGAGCGCAATATGGGTGAAAGCATGGAAGCGGATCAGATGGAGAAGACCTACCGTTTTAAACAGCGCATCCGCAAGGAATTCCTCACCTACCAGCAGTGCGACCATGTGATCGCCACGACCGAGCAGCAGGCCGAGTTGCTGCGCGAGCAATACGATCTGCTCGACCACCGGATCACAACCATCCCGCCCGGGATGGACGAAGACCGGTTCTCCCCTGTCCGCCAGGCCGACCTCAGTGCTCTCCGGGCCCGGTACGACCTCCGCCAGAACGACATCCTCACGCTGGGCCGCATGGCGCACAACAAGGGATACGACCTGCTGCTGGACGCCCTGCCGACGCTGTTCGAGCTGGTGCCCGAGGCCCGGCTGATCGCGGCCGTCGGCAGCGACGATTCCGCGCAGGACGAC
>JBGSPJ010000230.1:0-29824 GCA_041738655.1 Rhodothermales bacterium
AGCTCCTGTTGCACACCGGCTCGCCGCGGATGGGCCGGCCCAGCATGGGCTCGTGGATCACGTACGGCCTCGGATCCGAAAACGCCAACCTGCCCGGGTACGTGGTGCTTGTCTCGGGCGCGAACGACCCGGACGCCGGCAAGAGCGCCTGGGGGAGCGGGTTTTTGCCGAGCGTTTTCCAGGGCGTCCAGTGCCGATCGGAGGGGGATCCGGTGCTCTTTCTGTCCGATCCCGACCCGATGAGCCGCGACCTCCGCCGGCGCTCGATCGACGCCATCAACGCGATCAACGAAATCCAGCACGATCAGGTGGGCGACCCCGAGATTCTCACCCGGATCGCCCAGTACGAGATGGCGTTCCGGATGCAGCTGTCCGTCCCCGAGGCGATGGACATCGGGCAGGAGCCGGAGTCCATCCACGCCCTGTACGGCACCGAGCCCGGCAAGGCTTCTTTTGCCAACAACTGCCTGCTGGCTCGCCGGCTCGTCGAACGCGGGGTGCGCTTCGTGCAGCTGTTTCACTGGGGATGGGATGCCCACGGCGCCGGCGCGAGCGAAGGCCTGCTGCACGGGTTCATCGACCGATGCAACGAGACCGATCGCGCCACGACGGCGCTCCTGCTTGATCTCAAACAGCGCGGCCTGCTCGACGAAACCATCATCGTCTGGGGCGGCGAGTTTGGCCGGACGCCGATGCTCGAGAACCGGTCCGGCCAGGACAACCCGTTTGTCGGGCGCGACCATCAGGGCGACGCCTTCACGATGTGGGCCGCCGGCGGCGGGTTCAAACGGGGATACACCCATGGCGAGACGGACGAGATCGGCTACGCCGGCGTCTCGGGCCGGATGAGCGTCCAGGATCTCCAGGCGACCATCCTGCACCAACTCGGGTTCGATCATACGAAACTCACGTACCCGTTCCAGGGGCGGAACTTCCGCCTCACGGATGTCAGCGGTGAGGTCGTTCAGGACCTGCTGGCCTGAACTTCCGGAGCGCTGGGCTCTTAGTGCCCCATACTTTTGCCTGGGTGCTCCCGCCCTGAAGGACGGGAGCAAACATGCGGTATCGCCAGGCGATGTATGGCCGGATTGTCGGCTGCACAGCTTAACAGTTTTTAACGTGGTTGATGCCTCCATTATAGCAACCGCATCCTGAAATGATCAGAACCCTGTTTGTTGTCCTTTTTGCCCTGTCGGGCTTCCATTGCTCCACCGTAAAGGAGTCCGCGCCGGCTCAGCCGGCCGCCGCTCGCGAGATGTCCGTCCAGGAGTTCGCCCGCCTCCGAGCGGCCGGCGATGCGCCGTTCCTGCTGGATGTTCGCAACCCGGAAGAGGTCGCCATCGCCACGATGGGGGCGAATCAACTCATTCCGCTGGGTGAGCTACCGGCGCGGATCGAAGAACTGGCGGCGTATCGCAACCTGCCGATCGTTGTCCATTGCCGCACCGGGCGCCGTAGCACCGAGGCGACGAAGGTGCTGGTCGGGGCCGGCTTCACGCAGGTCATCAACCTGACCGGCGGCATTCTCGCCTGGAGCAAGGAGATCGATCCGAGTGTACCCACCTATTAAGTGACGTTGCGCGTTTTTCCGTTAAACGTTTTTCGGTCTTGTACGCCTCGTAATCGTTTAGAGGGTGATTTTAAGATGCAACGCAAAAACGCGTAACGTGCCAACGTGTAACGTCAGTTATTCATTCCAACCTCATCCCCATCCTCCCATGCGACCGACCCTATTGCTATTGCTTGCCCTGGCCCTCTTGTGGGCCGGCTGCGCCAATGAGCCGATCCCTGCGACGGCGCAGGAGGCGCCGGCCGTGGCCTTTACGAACGTACACGTCATCCCAATGGACAGTGAACGGGTGGCGGAAGATCAGACCGTGATCGTCCGAGGCGACCGGATCGAGGCGATGGGGCCGGCCGGCGAAGTGGCTGTGCCCGAGGGGGCGCAGGTGATCGACGGGCGCGGCAAGTACCTGATGCCGGGCCTGGCCGAGATGCACGGGCATATCCCCCCACCATCCGACCCGCAGGCGTATACCGATGCGGTGTTGTTCATGTACGTAGCCAACGGCATCACCACCGTGCGGGGTATGCTGGGGCACGACGGGCAGCTCGAGATCAAGCGCAAGGCCAACGCCGGCGAAATCGTTTCGCCTACGCTCTATCTGGCAGGCCCGAGCTTCAACGGGAACTCGATCAATTCGGCCTCCGAGGCCGAGGCGAAGGTCCGCCAACAAAAAATCGAAGGCTGGGATTTGCTGAAGGTGCACCCCGGGTTGACCCTTGATGAGTACGATGCGATGGCCGAGACGGCGCGCGAAGTGGGGATCCGCTTCGGGGGCCACGTACCGGATGCGGTGGGTCTTGCCCATGCGATCGAGAGCGGCCAGGAGACGTTCGACCACCTGGATGGCTATGAGATCTTTATGGACGGCACGAGCCGGCCGGTGAGCGATGAGAAGCTGGCGGAAGCCGTTCGTCTCACGGTAGATTCCGGCTCCTGGGTGATCCCAACGATGGTTCTGTGGGAAGTGCTGTACGGAACGGCGGACCTCGAGACCATGCGAAATCTACCCGAATTGAAGTATATGCCGCCGGCGATGGTGGCGAGCTGGATTCGGTCGCATGAGGAGCGTCAGGGCGCCTCGCCTGCCGACAAGGAGGCCGGCCGGCATCGGATTGCGAACCGGATGAAGCTGCTTGCCGCGCTGGACGACGCCGGAGCGCGCATCCTCATGGGCACCGACGCCCCGCAGCAATTCAGCGTGCCCGGTTTCTCGCTGCACAACGAACTCGAACGGATGGTCGAGGCCGGCATGTCGCCTTATGCCATTTATCGCACCGGGACGGTGAATGTGGGTGATTATTTCGCCGATCAGGATACGTTTGGTCAGGTGGTGGTTGGCCATCGGGCGGACCTGGTGCTCGTCAATCAGAATCCCCTGGACGACGTGCGGCACATCCGCGACCGGGCCGGCGTGATGGTGCGCGGCATGTGGTTGTCGGAGGCGGATATCCAGCAGGAATTGGCGGAAATCGAGCGGTCTGTCGGCAGCGGCTCGTGACGTAGCGGACCGTTTGGTAATACTGGCTTAACACATCGCATCGGACTCCGATCTATTTTAAAGCGCCCTGGCGTCCCACCAATGATGCCAGGGCCCGCATCATGACCGAATATTATCTGGTTTTTGTCGTCGTATTGCTGCTTCTGGCAATCTTCGACCTTGTCGTGGGTGTCAGCAATGACGCCGTCAATTTCCTGAATTCAGCTATTGGGTCCAGGGCCGCGAGTTGGCGATCCATCATGATCGTCGCCAGCATCGGCGTGTTCGTTGGGGCGACGTTCTCCAGCGGACTCATGGAGGTCGCCCGGAGCGGTATCTTTAATCCCCAGTATTTCTCGCTGGCGGATGTGATGGTGCTCTTCGCGGCCGTCATGCTCGCCGATGTGGTGCTGCTGGATACGTTTAACACCCTGGGGATGCCGACATCGACGACGGTGTCGCTTGTATTCGAGTTGCTCGGGGCCGCGTTTGTCGTTTCTCTGTTCAAGATCGCGGCGGCCGGCGCCGGCGCCGAAGCGCTCACGACCTACATCAATTCGGGTCGGGCGCTGGGCATCATCTCGGGCATCTTTGTCTCCGTAGGCATCGCGTTCGTTTGTGGCCTCCTGGCGCAATATGTCTCCCGGTTGCTGTTCAGCTTCCAGTACGAGAAACGCTTGAAGTATGTCGGCGGCCTCTGGGGCGGGCTTTCCCTCACCGCCGTCGCATACTTCCTCCTGTTCAAGGGGCTCAAGGGCGCTTCGTTTGTGAGCGATGGATTTCTCGCCTGGGTGGATACCCACGTTACCGCCCTGCTGATCGGGATGTTCGTCCTGTTCACCGTGGTGATGCAGGTGCTTTTTGTGTTGAAGGTGAATGCGTTACGCGGCGTCGTGCTGGTCGGGATGTTCGCACTGGCGATGGCGTTTGCCGGCAATGACCTGGTTAACTTTATTGGCGTTCCGATCGCGGGGCTCGACTCCTTTCTGGCCTGGCGTGTTTCGGGGGTGCCGGCCGACAGCTACATGATGGTTGCGTTGGACCAGCCGGTGAGGACAAATACCTGGCTTCTATTGCTCGCCGGCGCCGTTATGGTGGCCACGCTCTGGCTTTCGCGGAAGGCACGGACTGTAACGGAGACGGAAATCGGTCTTGGCCGGCAGGGCGAGGGGGTCGAGCGGTTTGCATCCAACCCCGTCGCGCGTTCGATCGTTCGTGCCGCGCGCGATATCGGGGGCGTGTTATCGGCCGTGTTGCCTGCCGCGCTCAAGCGCCGTATCGACCGGAATTTTGAACGTCCGCAGGCGACCGCGGCCGATGATACTTCGCACGACGCGCCGGCGTTCGACCTGATCCGCGCCTCGGTGAACCTGACGATCGCGAGTGTGCTGATCGCGCTGGCGACCTCGCTCAAGCTCCCGCTGTCCACCACCTACGTCACCTTCATGGTAGCGATGGGCGCATCGCTGGCGGACCGTGCCTGGGACCGCGACACGGCGGTTTTTCGGGTTTCCGGCGTACTCAATGTGATTGGTGGCTGGCTCATCACGGCCGTAGTGGCGCTGTCCATATCCGGCCTGTTCGCCGCCATCCTGTATGTCGGGGGGATGTATGCCCTGATCGGCCTCATCGGCCTGGCCGGCTATCTGATCTACCGAAGCACCCGTTTGCACCGGGAGCGTGAGGAGCAGAGCGCCGAGCGCCGCGCGCACTACGAACGGCCCACGGTTTCGATCGACGAAGTGTTCGTTGAAACGGGTGCACACATCGCCGAGGTCATGGACGATATCGGCAAGGCCCTCGAAAACGCCATCGGCGGGCTGGTCAAGGAGGACGCCTCGCGACTCAAAAAGACCGAGAAGAAGATCAAGCGGCTCATCGATCGCAACGAAGGCCTGGGCGATACGCTCCCTCAGTATATCCGAAAGGTTGAGGAGTTGGAAAGCGAAGGGAGTAAAACGTACATCGCCGTGTACGACTACCTGAGCGACATGCTGCGCTCCACGCGGTCCATCGTCTACACGAGCCGGACCCACGTGGAAAACAGCCACAAGCCCCTCTCGCAAAGCCAGCACGCCGACCTCGACAATCTGTATGGGCAGACGGTTGGATATGTGCGGGCGATCAAAGACTACATCGTGCGGGGCGATTTTCACGATACCGCCGGCCTGCTCGCTAAGCGCTACGAAGTGATGGCGCTCCTGGAAGTGTGCATCGAGCGCCAGGTGGCCGGCATCAAGGCGCGAAAGTACAACGAGATCAATACCGGCCTGTATTTCACCCTGCTCCTGGAGACGAAGGACTTCATGCTTGTATCTGGTCGGCTGCTCGGATTCTTCGAAGGCTTCTCGAACGGCGACCGCGTCTCGGTCATGCAGCAGGTGACGGCCTGACGCGGTGAACGGTGCGCCGGCTTGACCATGCGCCGCCCGGTCCGTAGGTTGCGGTTCCGATCGACCGAATCTCATGGAGTCGCCACCCCCTCACAGTGTTGCCGCGCCGGACACGTCCGGGCCGTCGCGTACCTCGCTTTCGTCTCTCCGCGCCCGCCTGCCCGATCTGAGCCGGCGAATCGCGCGCTATGCCGGGCTGAGCCTGGTTGGATTCCTCGTTGTTAGCGTGGTCTGGGTGATCCTGTATCGCATCGCCGGCCCGCCCTTCACCTATCTGATGGTTCGAGATACGCTTTCGGGGAAAAATGTAGACAGCCGTTCCATGCCCTTCGAGTCCATCTCACGTCATCTGGCGGTGGCGGTTGTGACGGGCGAAGACCAGCGGTTCTGTATCCACGATGGCTTCGACTGGGAGGCCATCGACAAGGCGCGGGATGCGAACGAACGGGGCGGCCGGCTTCGCGGCGCGTCGACGATCTCGATGCAAACGTCCAAAAACGCTTTCCTGTGGCCAGGGCGGACGTGGGTACGCAAAGGGTTCGAGGCCTATTTCACCGCGCTCATCGAAACGCTCTGGCCGAAGTGGCGCATCCTGGAGGTATACCTCAACGTGGCGGAGTGGGGCGACGGCCTCTTTGGCGCAGAAGCCGCCGCCCAGTATTATTTCAACAAGCCGGCAGCCCAACTCACACGCTGGGAGTCGTCCCTGCTCGCCGCCGCGCTGCCTTCTCCCCTCACCTCAAACCCTGCCCGCCCTTCGAGTTATCTCTCCCGCCGCGCCTCCCAGATTCGGGCGCAGATGAATGATGTGAATGAAGGTTTCGGGGGTTGTCTGGTGAGATAATCAGTCCAATCAATTCTCCAGGATCCGGACGCCACCGCCGGAACTGCGGAGCGTCAGCAGGGGCCCGCCGCCGTTCAGCTCTCCCTGGAGGCGGTCGCGCTTGATCTCGCCGCGGACGGCGACCGAGATGTCCGACTTCACCGAGCCGCCCGAGGCCTGGGCGTCGATGTCGGCCCTGATGTCCTCGTCCAGGCGGATCGTTACCGTGCCGCCCGACGTGCGGAGCGTCATGTCCTGATCGGGTTGCCCGAGGACTTCGGCTTCGATGCTGCCGCCGGAGGTGGAGGCATTGACAGCGCCGGCGATCTGCGTCAGCCGGATGGACCCGCCGGAGGTTTCGCAGTCGACATCGCCCTCGGCGCGGTCGATCGTGATCGAGCCGCCGGACGTATGGCAGTCTACCGGCCCGCCGGCTTCCGATACCCGGATGCTGCCGCCCGAGGTGCGCAGCTTGCTGCGTTCGCCCAGACGCCGTGCTTCGATGGAGCCGCCGCTGGTGTGAGCTTCCGTGATCCCGTCGATAGCCTCGAGCGTGATCGAGCCGCCGGAGGTATGGACAAGCGCCTCGCCGGCGATGTCGGCCACCTGGATGCTTCCGCCGGCGGTTTTGAGATCGACGTTGATGTCCTCGGGGACTTCGATGATAAAGCGGACCTGCAGGCTCCGGTTGCCCCATCCGCGCCAGTTGTTCGGGCGGTCGTACCGGCCGATGATCTCCACGCCCTGGCTCGTATTATCGAGCGTAAGCGCGAACCGCTCGAACGCCGCATCAGCGTCGCTGTCGCTGCCGCCGTTCATGCCTTTGACGATGCGGACTATCACTTCATCCCCCTTCGAACCCTCGACAATGATGGAGCCGAGGTCGGAATCGATGACGAGAGTGCTGTTGGAGGCGACGGCGAAGGTTTCTTCGATGACCTCCTCGTGGTCGAACCGGTCCTGGGCGCGGACCAGGTTGAGGCCGGCGAAGAAAAGGAACAGGCCGGCCAGGAGGGCGATGCGGATGCGTTTCATGACGGCGGGTGCGGCTGGGTTTGAAAAGAGATGGAATGGGGGATAAGACGAGAGGAAAGTGCCGTGGGTTACAGTAGGTGCCACCGACGGAGAAACTCCCTGGGATGGGGTCGTTCAAGGTTTGAGGTTTAATGTTAAAGGAAAGGGGATTTGCATGCTCACGCCCAACGAACGCGAACGGTACAGCCGGCACCTCATCCTGCCCGATGTAGGGGAGGTCGGCCAGGAGAAGCTCAAGGCGGCATCGGTGCTGCTGATCGGCGCCGGCGGACTCGGGGCGCCGCTCGCCCTGTACCTCGCGGCGGCGGGTGTCGGACGGATCGGGCTGGTGGATTTTGACACGATCGACGCGACCAACCTCCAGCGGCAGGTACTGTATGGCCAGAAGGATATCGGCCGGCCGAAGCTCGAGGCCGCCGCCGAGCGCCTGGCGGATCTCAATCCCTACATCCAGATCGTGCGCCACGACACCCCGCTCACAAGCGCCAATGCGCTGGAGCTGATCCGGGGCTACGACGTGGTGGCCGACGGGACCGACAATTTTCCCACACGCTACCTCGTCAACGACGCCTGTGTGCTCACCGGCACCCCAAACGCCTACGGGTCGATCTTCCGGTTCGAGGGCCAGGTGTCGGTCTTCGCCGCGCCGGGCGGACCCTGTTACCGCTGTATCTTCCCCGAGCCGCCGCCGCCGGGGCTGGTGCCATCCTGCGCGGAAGGCGGGGTGCTGGGGGTGCTGCCCGGGATGGTGGGGACGATGCAGGCGAACGAAGTCATCAAGCTGATCCTGGGCATCGGCGAGCCGCTGATCGGCCGGCTGATGCTGGTGGAGGCGCTGTCGATGAAAGTGCGCGAGTGGAAGATCCGCCGCGACCCCGACTGCCCCGTCTGCGGCGATCATCCCACCCAGACGACGCTCATCGATTACGACGCGTTTTGCGGCATCCTGCCGGCCGGCGCCATGGCCGAGATCTCTGTGCAGGAGCTCCATGCCCGCCGGCAAAACGGCGACGCTCCGTTTATCCTGGATGTCCGCAACCCTGCCGAGGCCGAAGCCGCCAGCCTCGGGGCCGACCTCCTCATCCCCCTGGGCGAACTCCCGATGCGAATCGATGAACTGGATGCGTATCGCCGGCGGCCCATCGTCGTCCATTGCCGCTCCGGCGCCCGGTCGGCCCAGGCGGCGCAGCAGCTCGTCGAGGCCGGGTTTACGGAGGTGTTGAATCTGAAAGGGGGGATTCTGGCGTGGAGCAAGGAGGTGGATCCGTCGGTGCCGGCGTACTGAGGTTGGCATACTTCCAAAAGCCATGTCCTCCTGAACGCAGTGAGGGACCTTAAACTGGCACTACGGTTAACCTGGCGCAGCCTTTCCAGCCGGCGGAATCCCACTTCGTTCACCATCCCGTAGCCAATTGCCGCTCGAAGTCCCCTCGCTGCGCTCAGGGTGACATGACGATACGCTGGTCGTTCAAATCTGACTTTATTCTTTAAGGTTAAAGCGGTGGTTGCAGGGGAATAGGGTCGCCCAGTACCGAATATCCGGGAAGGATCGTAGCTTGCGATCAAACGCCTCTATCCACACAACCAGCCCGACCATGCACGCCCCGGCCCGTCTCCTCCTGCTGCTTCTGTTCGTTCTCGCTCCGCTACGGGTTCATGCCCAGCAGATGCCCCTCGCTGCTCCCGAGGAGCTCGGGTTTTCGCCACAGCGGCTGGAGCGGCTGACGGAGGCGATGCAGGCATATGTGGACGACGACCGGCTCGCCGGCTCGGTCGTGCTGGTGGCCCGTCACGGGCAGATCGCCTACCTGAAAGCGTTCGGTCAGCGCGATCTCGAGTCCGGCGCTCCGATGTCGGAGGACGCGATTTTCCGGATCGCTTCGCAGACGAAGGCGCTCACCAGTGTCGCCACGATGATCTTGCAGGAGGAGGGGAAGTTGCTGATCTCCGACCCCGTTGGGAAGTACATCCCCGAGTTCGCCAAAACCACGGTGGCGGTCCCGAACGAGGACGACGGCTACGAAGTGGTGCCGGCGAATCGCCCCATCACCATCCGCGACCTGCTGACGCACACGGCCGGGATCGGCTACGGCAACGGGCCGGCGGCGGATACGTGGAAGGAGGCCGGCATCCAGGGCTGGTACTTCGCCGACCGCGACGAACCCGTCGGCGCGACGATAGCCCGGATGGGCGCGCTACCAATGGATGCGCAGCCGGGGGAGAAATTCGTCTATGGCTACAACACGGACATCCTGGGCGTGGTCGTCGAAAAAGCCTCGGGGATGACGCTGGACGCCTTCATCCGCGCGCGGATCCTGGAGCCACTGGGGATGCGCGACACCCATTTTTATCTCCCCATGGAGAAGAAAAACCGGCTGGCGACGGTCTACGGCTCGAAGGAAGCCGGCGGCCTGGAGCGCGTGCCGGAACCCGGCCACATGGTTGGCCAGGGGATGTACGTCAACGGCCCGCGCAAGAGCTTCAGCGGCGGCGCTGGCCTGCTATCGACGGCCCGCGACTACGCCCGTTTCCTACAGATGATGGCCAACGGCGGGACGCTCGACGGGCAACGGATCCTGTCTCCGAAAACCGTCGAACTGATGACCACGGATCACCTGCGCGACATCCCGTACGGGTCCGGCGAGGGCTTTGGACTCGGCTTTTCGGTGCTGAAGGACCTCGGGGACCGCGGCGAGATGGGCACGGTGGGCGAATACGGCTGGGGAGGGGCGTACCACTCGACGTACTGGGTGGATCCGGCGGAGGATCTGGTAGTGGTGTATTTCACGCAACTGCTGCCGGCAAGGAACGTCGACGATCACGACAAACTCCGCGTGGCGATTTACCAGGCATTGTTGGAGTGAGGGTGATGCTATGCGGGCCTCGGGTTACAGTCCCGGGGGGACCTAACCCGAGCTACGGGGTCGCGAACTCCTCCATGAGAACGGCGATATCGGGGAAAAGATGGGTAAGGCGCTGGTCGCCTGTAATGAGCTTGATTCCTCTTGCCTCGGCAAGCGCCACGTATTCACAATCGTAACTCGAGTGACCAGTCTGATTGACGAGCCTCAATACGTCATGGCTGCTCACGCTGAATTCACGACCATGCAGCATGGCTTCGGCTTTACCCACAATCCATGATGCATCGGCAAAACCGAATGAGCCGTGCATTAGATGCTGCCGGATGACGCTCCTGAACTCGGAGCGCCACAATACAGGCACAATCCAATCCGAATCGCGCGCCCGTACGCGATACGCCGCCTGTGTACGTGGGGACTTGATCCAGAAGGCCGCAATTACGTCAGCATCAACAACGATCACGTGATGGTCTCTCCCGTCCGGGGAGCAGTTAGTGCTGTGGAGTGTGGCCCGTTTCGTATTTCCGTTCAGCCGCTTTGGCCTGCTGCGTCAGGTCGGGCAATGGCTCTGGAAAACGAGCATGAAACGCCATGGCTTCCTCCAGAAAAGAATCCGGCTCGACAGTTTTGGGAAGTAACGCCGCTTCGAGGAGGGTAACGATTTCATTGCTCATGGAGCGACGATTTAGACCCGCCAGTTCTTTGAGTCGGCGGTAAATGGATTCCGGAATGTCTCTGACGGTAAGGGTTGGCATGGTGGCAGCTTAGAACATGTAAACACGCGATGTCATCTTGACGTCACAATGATGCATCGAGTTCCTGTTCCTGGTATGTTTCGTCATGTCGCCGCGATTTTTCCCCCCACCCGCAGCGCCTGCGCCGCAATCGTCAGCGCCGGGTTCATGGCGGCGGAAGAGGGGAAAAAGGAGGCGTCCATTACGTAGAGGTTGTCGAGGTCGAACGCCCTGCAGTAGGGATCGAGCACGGCCGTCGCAGGGTCGTGCCCGAAGCGGAGGGTGCCGCACTGGTGGGAGTTGGTCGCGATACCCATCTCCTCGATAAACACGAGCGGGTAGCCGGCCTCCTTGAGCATGGTCGTCGCGGCCTGCTGGAGTTTTTTGTGGGCAACGAGGTTGTTGGCCTTCCAGAGGATGCGGATCCCGCCGGCCGGCGTGAGCTCGACGCGGTTCGCGGGGTCCGGCAGGTCCTCGGACATCACCCACCAGTCGGTGCTCCGGTCGGTCATCAGCTTCAGGGCAAACCGGGGGATGTGGGGCTTCACCGGGGCGATCATCGCCGGCTGCACCTTGCCGACCTGCTGGAGGTTGCCCATCGGAAATGGGAAGCCGGGGCCGCGGAGGTAGAAGTCATTGATGGCCAGCGTCTTCTGGAAGACGACGTCGTTGCGCCGGCGCGGGTCGATCGCCACCAGGCCGGCGTTGTTGTGCACCATGTAATTCCGCCCCACGAGGCCAGAGCTATTGGCGAGCCCATCCGGGTGCGCCCCGTTGGCCGACCGCAGCAGAAGCGCCGCCGAGTTGACGGCCCCGCAGGCGACGACGACGAGGCCGGCCGAAACGGTCTCCATCTCCCCATTCCGCTCCACCTCTATGCCGGTAACCAGGCGTCCGGTGGCGTCGGTCAGCAGCCGGCGGGCTTTTGTGTTGGTCCACAACGTCACGTTCGGGCTCTCCAGCGCGGGGCGGACGCACCGGGTGTGGGCGTCGCTTTTGGCCAGGACCTGGCACGGGAAGCCGTCGCACGTCTTGCACCGGATACAGGCGCCGCCGGGGCGCAGGTCGATCCCCATCGGGTAATAAAACGGGTGGAGCCCCTGGCGGGCAAGGCGGCCGGCGAGGTCGGCCACGTACGGTTCATGGGGGATCGGGGGGTGCGGGTAGGGTCCGGAGCGCGGCGGCTCTGTGGGATCGCCGCCAGGATCGCCGTGTACGCCAAAAATCCGCTCGGCCTCGGCGTAGTAGGGCTCGAGTTCGTCGTACGAAACGGGCCACGCCGGCGAGGTGCCACCTTCGTGTTCCAACGCCTCAAAATCCTCCTTCCGAAAGCGCGGCAGCGCCGCGCCATACACCTTCGTATTACCGCCGACGAAGTAGTGGATGCCGGGGCGGTAGGGTTTCCCCGCCGCGTCCTCCCAGGTCTCAGTCGTCTTGTACCGGCTCCGGAAATAGGCGGCCTCGGGGTCCCAGTTCTGGGGCTCCTGCGGGAGGAAGTCGCCCCGCTCGATGAGCAGGATCGACGCTCCCGTGTTTCGGAGGGCATACGCCAGCGTTCCGCCGCCGGCGCCGGTGCCGATGATCGCGATGTCGTAGGATGGCATTAGATTTCTCCTCGCCTCACCGCCTCAACCGCAAAATGTGCAGCCCTTGCGGAGAGCGCCATGTAGGTGAGGGATGGGTTCTGACTGGCGGCGGACGTCATGCAGGCGCCGTCGGTGACAAACAGATTGGGCACGTCGTGGGCCTGGTTGTGGGCGTTGAGGATGGACGTTTTGGGGTCGCGACCCATGCGGGCGGAGCCCATTTCGTGGTTTCCAAAGCCGGGTGGGCTTGGGTTTTCGTACGTGCGGATGTTTTTGGCGCCGGCGGCCTCGAGCATCTCGGCGGCCGTATCGAGGATATCCTTCCGCATGGCGCGTTCGTTTTCGCCGCGGGTCCACCGGAAGCGGAGTTGCGGGATGCCCCAGGCGTCGACGGCCTCGGAATCGAGCCGGCAGTGGTTTTCGTGCACCGGGAGCGTCTCGCCGAAGCCGCCAAGGCTGAGCGACCACGGGCCGGGGTCGCGGAGGGCGCGCTTGAAGTCGGCCCCGAAGCCGGGCATCGAGCGTCCGCGGCCCCAGCTGGAGCGGCCGGCGCTGCCCTGAAAGCCAAAGCCGCGTACGTAGGCGGGCCGGCGTGTTTTATCGTCGAGGTTGACGAAGCGGGGGACAAACAGCGCGTTGGGCCGGTTGCCGTAGTAGTAGCGGTCGGTATAGCCCTCGATCGTACCCGAGGCGCCGAGGTGGGCGTGGTGGTCCATCAAATAATGCCCCAGCACGCCGCTCGAGTTCGCGATGCCGTTCGGGAACGTCGGGGAGGTCGAGTTCAGCATGATTTGCGCCGTGCCCATCGTGGAGGCGCAGAGGAACACGAGCCGGCCGGCGAACTCGGTCATCACCTTCGTCTCGGCATCGACAACCCGGACGCCCGTCGCCCTGTTGGTGCCGGCGTCGTAGATGACGCTGTGGACGACGCTGTTCGGGCGCAGGGTGAGGTTGCCGGTGGCCATCGCCACGGGGAGGGCGACGCCGAGAGTGCTGTAGTAGGAGGCCGTCGAGCAACCCCGTTCGCAGGGGCCGCAGTAGTGGCACGCGGCGCGTCCGTTGTGCGCCTGGGTGAGGACGGCCGCCCGTCCGATGATCAGCTTCCGCCCGGGGAAAGCGGCCTCGATCCGGGCTTTCGAGGCCTTTTCGACGACATTCATCTCCATCGGGGGGAGGAAAAGGCTATCAGGCAGTTGCGGGAGTCCTTCCGCCGAGCCGGTGATCCCCACAAACCGTTCGACGTGTTCGTACCACGGCACGAGGTCCTCGTAGCGAATCGGCCAGTCGACGCCATGGCCGTCGCGGACGTTTTCCTGGAAGTCGAGCGCGCTCCAGCGGTACGACTGCCGGGCCCACAGCAGCGAGCGGCCGCCGACGACGTTGGCGGCGATCCAGCGGTAGGGTTCTTCCTGGATGTAGGGCCGCTCGTTGTCTTTGATGTAGAAGTGTTTCGTGGCGTCGCTGAACGAGTAGTGGAGGCTCTGGATGGGATACTCGCGTTGCTCGGCAGCCGGCGGCACCTCACCGCGGTAGGGGAAATCCCATGGCGCCTTGTGTTCGGTGATGTAGCCGGCGCCGTGTTCGAGGTGCCGGCCGCGCTCCAGCATCAGCACCTTGAGGCCCTGCTCTGTCAGCTCTTTCGCGACGATGCCGCCGGACATGCCGGAGCCCACGACGATGGCGTCGAACGGCTCCGCCGGGCGGACGATCTGGATGGCCTTTTCTGCCGGCCGGGGTGGGGTGTGTGCGGGCATAGTCGCGCAAGCCTGATGGTTCAATGGCGGTTTCCTACGATAGGCCTCCGCGAGGAAAAGCGAAACCCCCGGTGGTGAGAGAATGCGGCGGGGCCGGCCGGAACTGGAACACAGGACGCGTAACCCTGTTTGTTCGCCGGTTCACTTGTCCGTGTCCCCATGCATGCACCCGTCTGGAATATGGGGGCGACTCGGCGGGATTCGCTCTGGCGCCGTCTCTCCCCTCCCCAGTTGCTCGTCGGCTCGTTCCTGCTGCTGATCGTCCTCGGCACGTTCGCGCTCCAGCTCCTGCCCGGCATCTACGCGGGCGAGCCTCTCTCCTGGATCAACGCCCTGTTTACCGTGACAAGCGCGGTGTGCGTCACCGGGCTCATTGTCGTCGACACCGCTACGTTTTTTACGCCCTTCGGGCAAGGCGTCATCCTCGTGTTTATCCAGTTGGGCGGACTGGGCATCATCGGGTTCACGACGGTGTTGCTGGTGGCGCTGGGGCGCCGGCTGTCGCTGCGGCACGAAGAACTGGCGACGAGCCTCTCCGACGTGGCGCCTCAGGTTGATTACCGCCGGCTGTTGCGGAATGTCCTCCTGTTCACACTGTTGATCGAGGCCGCCGGCGCCGTGGCGTTGTACCTCTGCTGGATTCCGCGCCTGGGGTGGGTCGGCGCCGTATGGCCGGCCGTTTTTCATTCGATCAGCGCCTTCTGCAATGCCGGGTTTTCGACGTTCAGCGACAGTCTGATGGGGTTTCAGCAGGCGCCGCTGACGCAGGGCATCATCATGGCGCTGATCATCGTCGGGGGTATCGGTTTTCTGACGCTCGAGGAGATGGAACTCGAGTATAAGCGGGGGCGCCGTTTCCGGGTTTCGCTGCACTCTAAACTTGTGCTCGCTACCACGGCCGTTCTGATTGTGGGGGGATGGATCCTGTTCTCGTGGTTTGAATGGCGGGTGACGTTCCGCGATCTGCCCGGGTGGGCGAGGGTCCTTAACGGGTTGTTCGTGAGCGTGACGGCGCGTACGGCCGGCTTCAACACGATCGATTACGGCCAGGCGGCCGACAGCACGAACTTCTTGACGATGATCCTGATGTTCATCGGTGGTTCGCCGGGATCAACGGCCGGCGGGGTGAAAACCACGGCGGCGGCGCTGATCGCCATCCAGGCGTGGTCGCGCGTTCGGGGCCGGGAAGTGAGCAGCATCTGGGGGCGCTCCATCCCCCTGGAAACCAACCAGCGCGCGGTGGGGCTTTTTGTGATGGCCTCGGCGCTGATCACGCTGTCCATCTTTGTACTTTCGTTTGTCGAGGCGCCGGCGGAGCTGTCCGGCCAGCTGCCCCGAGGGTTTCTGGCTTACGCCTTCGAGGCCTTCAGCGCATTCAACACGGTAGGGCTCTCGATGGGCGTCACGGCTGAATTGTCGACGTCGGGCAAATGGACCATCATCGTGCTCATGTTTACGGGACGGGTGGGGCTCCTTACGTTTGCGGCGTCGCTGGCTCGCCGGGCCTACGAGCCGGCCGGCGGCTTTCGGTATGCGTACGAAGATGTAATCGTGGGTTGATCCCCGGGATTTTTAACCTCCTACACACATGAAACGGTTTATCGTCGTCGGTCTGGGCAACTTCGGCTCGAGCGTGGCCGAGGTGCTCTACAACCAGGGGCACGACGTCATCGCGATCGATCAGAGCGAGTCCGCCGTGGATCGGATGGCGTCGCTTGTCACCCGGGCGGCGGTGGGGGATGGTCGCGTGCTTGAGACGCTCGAGCGGCTGGGCGCCCGCGGGTGCGACGCCGGCATCATCTCCACGGGAGACGACATCACGGCGAGCATCCTCGCCGCCATGGCGCTGCGGGATCTGCAGACGCGCGAGATCTTTGTGAAAGTCATCTCCCGGGACCATGCCCGCGTCATGGCGCGGATGGGGATCACGGAATCGATTTTCCCCGAACGGGAGGCCGCCATCAACCTGGGCACCCGGCTGGCGCGGCAGACGCTGTTTAACTATGTGAACCTGGGGAACGGCGTCAGCCTCCAGGAGATGGCGGTGCCGGTCGCCTGGGAAGGGCGCACCCTGCGCCAGCTCCTGCTGCGCGAGAACTACCGCGTGTCAGTCGTGGCCGTACACGACGTGTTGACCGACAAGATGCGCGTCCCGCCCGATCCCGACGCCCAGCTGCTCGATTCGGACACCCTCCTCATCGCCGGCAACGAGGAAAACCTGGAACGACTATCTCGATTAAGGTAAAAGGCAAAAGGTAAAAAGTTAGGCTTTGAACCTTAAACCCCGAACCTTAAACCCACCAACTCGTCCGTGGCCCGAGGTGGAGCTGGACGGTTTTTAGCTCGCAGAACTCGTCGATCGTAAACCGACCCAGTTCGCGGCCCAGGCCGGACTCCCGGTAGCCGCCAAACGGCAGCTCGGGGTAGCCGTCCATGTACGTGTTGATCCAGATCGTGCCGGCGCGGACGCCGCGGGCGACCTGAAAGGCGTGGTCGACGTTCTTCGTCCACACCGCCGCCGACAGCCCGTACGTCGTGCTGTTGGCGATGTGGATGGCTTCCTCCACGGAGTCGAACGGGATGACGGAGAGGACGGGGCCGAAGATCTCCTGGCGCGCGATTGGCATGTCGGCGGTGACGTTCTGGAAGATGGTGGGCTCGATGAAGCGGCCCTGTGCCGTCGTCATGCGCTGGCCCCCCAGGAGGAGGTCCGCCCCGGCGCCGCGGCCGGCGTCGATGTAGTGCATGATCTTGTCGAACTGCGCCTCGTTGATGATCGCCCCCACCTTCGTGTCTTCCAGGAGCGGGTCGCCGACCGGGACGGTCCGCGCTTTTTCGTAGACGGCCTGTGTGAACGAGTCGGCGATGGCGCGGTGGACGAGCAGCCGGCTGCCGGCGTTGCAGCACTCACCCATGTTGAAATAGGCCCCGAAAACGACGGCGTCCAGCGCGGCCTCGAGGTCGGCATCCTCAAAGACGATCTGCGGGTTTTTGCCGCCGAGTTCGAGGGAGACCTTTTTGAGGTTGCCCTGCGAGGCCCCGACGATCTTTTTGCCCACGGCGGTCGACCCCGTGAACGAGATCATATCCACCTCCGGGTGATCCGCGATGCGCGCGCCGGTCGGGTTGCCAAACCCGGTGACGATGTTGACGACCCCTTCGGGCACCCCGGCGTCCGTCAGGATCTGGCCCAGACGCAGGGTCGTCCCGGGTGTACATTCGCTGGGTTTAACCACGGCCGTGCAGCCGGCGGCGAGGGCAAAGGGGAGTTTCTGGGAGATAATCAGTAGCGGAAAATTCCAGGGAGTGATCATCCCCACGACCCCGATGGGTTCGCGGAGGACCATACCGAGCATGTCCTTCCCCAGGCTATTGTAGGAGTCTCCGTACAGGTGCCGGCAGAGTGTCGCGGCGTATTCCCACAGGCCGGCCGTGCCCTCCATCTCGCCCCGCGCCTGGGAAATCGGCTTGCCGCTTTCCAGGACCTCGATCCGCGCCAGTTCCCCCGCGTCGTCCCGGATGGCATCGGCCACCTTCATCAAGATCTTCGCCCGTTCGGCGCCGGAGGTGTGGGGCCAGGGGCCCTCGTCGAACGCCTTGCGCGCGGCGGCCACGGCGGCGTCTACGTCTTCCACACCGGCCTCGGGGTAGTCCCCCACCGGGACGTCGTGCGCGGGGCTGTTCCAGGTGTAGCGTTTGCCGCTGCGGGCCTCGACCCATCGGCCGGCGATGAGCATCTGGTAGGAATAGGGAGTGGCGGGGAGGGACATGGGGTTTCGGGGTTGGTTGATCGGGTGGATAATACGGACGTTGGAAGGGAAAAGGGAGAGTCCGCACTGGAGAACCTCGCATCTACCCACCGGTACAAGCTTCACGTCTCAAAGCCAACGAATCATTACTCAAACACCATGACCATCTCGATCCAGGTGCCCGAAGAGGTTGCCCGTCGTTTGAAGGAGGGGTGGAAGGATCTGCCGGCGCGTGCGCTGGAGGCCCTGGTCGTGGAGGCGTACCGGGATGAATTGCTCTCCGCTGCGGAGGTAGGTGCGTTGTTGGGACACACGTCGCGCCATGAAACCGAGGCGTTTCTGAGCGAGCGTCAGGCCTATGTGGTTTCCGATCCCGCTGAAATCCTGGCCGATCGAGAACGAGCCGCCGGGGTGTTTCGTACATGAGTTGGGGCTATTTGTCACCCCGCACTTGATGCGGGGTCCAGAGGGATGCGCAATTCAACGGGTCCCCGGCTCGGAGGCCGGGGTGACAAGGTGCTTTGATTTAGAAGAGCGTCAAGTCCCAACTTGACCGTAGGGTGAAAATGGGTGCCTTTGTGCATCCTCCGGCTCAGAGAAAGTATATTGAGCCCGTTTAAGTAGGTTAGCTTGTCACGTTCTGATCATTCGTCACCATGACTCCAGACCCCTCCCGTTTACGACTCATCGCCGGCGTTGCCCTGTTCGCCCTGATCGGTTGCAATTCCCCAACTGAATTCGAATCCTGCGTGCCGGGGTTCGATTGTGAGATTCCCGAGGGCGGGGCCATGGTGCTCAACGAGGTCGGGCGGGTATCGTTGGTGCAGGATGGTGTGGTGCTGTTTATCGTTGACCGCGGAGAGTATGATACGGCCTACCAAGTGTACCCTGAACTGCCGTTCATCTATCGCAAGGACGGCCTGCGCATCCGGTTTGATGGCTTCATCTACCCGATCCCGCCGAACGTCCGAATGATGGGTGCGCCGTTGCGTTGGACCTCCGTGCAAAAAGAGTAATCGGCATTTTATTGTGTAGAGACGCCCCGATGGGGCGTCTCAGCGACGTTTCCGCTTTTCCTACAGATTTCTGGAGATGAGATGCGTTCAGGAGACGCCCCACCGGGGCGTTTATACAGGGTTCAGACCCCCCTGAACCGCGCCTCCCGCTTCTCCCGGAACGCGGCCAGACCCTCCGCGGCGTCCTCCGACGAGGCGGCGAGGCCGCTGGCGAGGGATTCCAGGGTGACGCCGGCGTTCCTCCCGAGCCCTCCATCCACCAGCTGTTTCGTCATCTGCACCGCCAGCGGGGCCTTTTGCGCGATGGTCTCGGCCAGTTCCTGCGCCCGGGCGAGCAGTTTTTCGCGGGGATGCACCTCATTCACCAGCCCCCATGCCTCGGCCTTTGCGGCGGAGATCCGCTCGCCGGCAAAAATCATCTGCTTTGCCCGCCCCGCGCCCACAATCGCCGGTAGCCGCTGGGTGCCGGCCCAGCCGGGCACGGTACCGAGGCCTACTTCCGGGAGTGCAAACACCGCTTCCTCGGCCGCGAGGCGGATGTCGGCCGCCAACGCCAGTTCCAATCCGCCACCAAACGTAAACCCGTTCAGCACGGCGATGACCGGCATGCGGAGCGCCGCCAGCCGGTCGAAGATCCGATGGCCGACACGGATCCACGTCCGCCACATGTCCCGCGGCCCCAGCGCCGCCCACGCGTGAATATCTGCCCCGACACAAAACGCCCGGTCGCCGGCGGCCGTCAGCAGCACCACGCGTACGTCCTTCGCCTCCTCCAGCGCCGCGATGTGGGCTTCCAGCTGGTGCAGCATCTCGACGGTCAGGGCGTTGAGCTTCTCCGGCCGGTTCAGGGTGAGGGTGGCGATGGGGGCGGATAAGGATAGGGCGATCATGTGATAAGCGAATAGCGATTAGCGAATAGCGATGGGGGGCACTACCGGGCATTTTTCACTTTTCACTTTGCATTTTGCACTAACACAAGCCTCATTTTCTCCTCCCTGAACAACCGCTCATCCATCACCTTCAACGCCTCGCTCACCCGCAGAGGGATGTCGGCCTGCTGGAGGACCTGCGTCTGGAGGTCGATGCCGGGAGCGATTTCGGTGACGGTTAGGCCGTCGGGTTCGAGGCGGAGGACGCAGCGTTCGGTGACGTAGGTCACGTCCTGCCCCGTGTGGCGGGCGCGGGCGCCGCTGAAGGAGATCTGCTCGACGGCCGGCACCAGCTTGCGCGCCTTGCCTTCCTTCATGATGACGAGTTTCCCGCCCTCGACCGCGAGGTCCAATCCACCAGCCGTAAAATACCCGCCAAACACGATCCTGCGGGCGTTGGAGGTGATATCCACAAACCCCCCGACGCCGGCGGTGACGTGCGGCTTCGCGGCGAGTTTGGAGACGTTGACGCTGCCGTCGGCGTCGATCTGCATAAACGAGAGGAACGTCCGGTCAAACCCGCCGCCCTGGAAGTAGGTGAACTGGTCGGGCGACGGCACGATGGTCTGCAAGTTCGCGGCGCACCCGAACTGGAAGCCCAGCAGTGGGATGCCACCGACGGCGCCCTGCTCGATGGCCCAGGTGACGGCATCTCCCAATCCCTCTTCGAGGAGGATGCGGGGCACCAGCGCCGAGATCCCGAAGCCGAGGTTGACGGCCTCGCCGGCGCGCAGCTCCATGGCTGCGCGGCGGGCGATGACCTTGTCGGTGCCCCACGGGACGGGGTCGAAGGTGTCCGCCGGCCGGCGGATGAGGCCACTGATGGCGGGGTCGAAGGGCGTCTGGGTGGTCTGCATCTGGTCGGGGTCCAGCACGAGGTAGTCCACCAGGATGCCGGGGATGCGGACCGACTGCGCCGGCAGGGTGCCGGCCGCGGCGATCTGTTTTACCTGCGCGATCACAATCCCGCCGTTGTTGTGGGCCGCGAGGGCCTGGTCGACACCTCCCAGGTAGCCCCCCTCGTGCTCCATGGAGATGTTGCCGAGTTCATCGGCCGTGGTGCCGCGGATCAGGGCGACATCGATGGGGATCGAGCGGAGGTAAAGCCACTCGTCGCCGTCGAAATCGACGCGGCGGACGAGGTCGTCCCGCGTCGCGTCGTTCATCTTGCCGCCGGTCTGGCGAGGATCCAGGTACGTCTCCATCCCCACTTTGGTGAGTATGCCCGGGCGTTTCGCGGCGGCCTCGCGGTGCATGTGGAAAAGGAGTCCGCTCGGGATGTTGTAGGCCTCGACCTCGTTGGCGTAGATCATCTGCCAGATCCTGGGCGAGGCCATGTTGGACGGCCCGCTCGGCAACGAGCCGGCGATCACCCGCTTCAGCAGTCCCGGACGGGCGAGGTGGTCGATCCCATCGATCCCGTACATGTCGCCGGCGGCGATGGGGTGGATGGAGGTGATGTTTTTGGGGGATCCTTCCGCTTCAAAGCGTTTTCCGATGGCGCGCAGGAGCGCGTCCGGGCAGCCGAGGCCGCTGGAGGAGCTGGTGGATACAACGGCGCCGTCCGGGATCAGCGCGGCGGCCTGGTCGAGGGAGATGAGTTTGGTGGATGGCAAGGCGTTTGAACGTTGAACGTTTGTTCGTTTGATGTTAAATACGGGTGGCCCAATGGGATGAGCGTTCAACGGAAAAACGTTCAACGTTCAACGCTTATCTTCCGGCCCGTTTTTGTCGACTCCAGCACGGCGAGGGCGATGGCGAGGGATCGGACGCCGTCTTCGCCGGTGGCCCAGGGGGAGCCGTTGTGGAAGACGGCATCGTTAAAGCGGCGGACGGCGTGGGCGTACAGGTCTTCCGCCGGCCCGGGGTCGATGGGTTCACGGACGCCGTTGCGGAGCAGGTACAGGTTGCCGACGGGCTGCTGGGTCATCACGTTTTTGGCGTAGATGGAGCCGTCGGTGCCGTGGACCTGGAAGCCGGTGATGGCGTGTTTGATGGTGTAGGCGTCGTGGAACTGGGCGAGGAGGCCGCTTTCGAAGCGGATGACGCCCATCACGCCGTCCTCGATATCGCCCTGGCCAAGGCCCTGCTGGGCGGAAAGGGCGGTGACTTCGACGGCTTCCTCGTTGAGGACAAAGCGGAGCGTGTCGGCGTCGTGGACCGTGATGTCCATGATCGCGCCGGCGCCGGTTTCGGGGTGTTGGATCCGCCAGCCCTGGAGGTGTTCGGGGAGATAGACGGCGTGGAAGACGCGCGCGGCGAGGGGTTTGCCGACGGCTCCGTCCATGACGAGCCGGCGGATGGCACGGTGGGTGACGGCGTTGCGGAGGTGGTGGTTGGTGCCCATCACCACGCCGGCGCGGGCGCAGGCATCCACCATCGTTTTAGCGTCCGCCAGGTTCAGAGCGAGGGGTTTTTCGCAGAGGACGTGTTTGCCGGCGCGAGCAGCAAGGAGCGTCTCGTCCCGGTGCTTTTCGTTCGTCGTGCTGATGTAGACGACATCGACCTCCGGATCTGCAAGGAGCGCGTCGATCGAGGTGTAGCTGCGGGGGATGCCGTTATCGCGGGCGAAGGCCGCGCCGCGTTCGGCGCTGGTGCTCATGACGGCGGCGATGTGGCTATCCGGCTGGGCGTTGATCGCCGGGATCATCCACTCGCGGGCGATGGTGCTGGCGCCGATGAGGCCCCAGCCGAGGGAGGAGGGATTAAACATGAGCGTCGTACGTCGGGTTCGTGCAGGGAGTGCGTGAAGATACACGAACTTCCGCAAACCCGTGCGCCGAAAAGTACGACGGGAAATTAGCGATTCTGAACGATGCCGGACTTGGTAATCGCGCCAATCAGCTTGACAGCGTCGATGGGCTTGGTGACGAAGTCGTTCATGCCGGCGTCCATGCAGCGCTGGCGGTCGGCCGGCGTGGCGTTGGCCGTCACGGCGATGATGTAGGGACGCTCCTTTCCATAGATCCGACGGATGTTTTCCGTTGCCGTGATGCCGTCCATGATGGGCATCTGGATATCCATCAGCACGATGTCGTACGCTTGCTTCGCGAAGAGATCGAGTGCTTCCTGGCCGTTATTGGCGACATCCGCCTTCAGCCCTTCCTTGGCCAGAAAGCGGATGGCGACCTTCTGGTTGATCGGATTGTCCTCGACGAGTAACATCCGCAACCCCTGTTCTTCCGCAGCGGCATCTGCAGGCGGTGGCGCTGTGGATCGATGTGTGTCCATACGTTCGGGTCTTTGCCAGAAGCACTGAATTCCTCCAACGAGCGGGTATCCGCCTGGTAACGGTGAACCCGTTTGTAGGTGTATCGTCCGACATCACCGGTGACTAAATCCGAAACGACCGAAAATCTTCGCTCGTGCCGCCGGCCCGGAGCCGACGGGCAAAACGCCGGCTCGTGATGACAGGTCATGCCCTCGGCACGCCGCTGGCATCCCCTCGGTCGGTGGAGTACATTGAGCCACAACCGTCAAACAGGGCCTCCAACCAGTCCGCGCACCCACTGTGTATTTCAAGGATAGAGTTGTATGGATTACGGGCGCATCCTCGGGGATCGGGGAAGCGCTGGCGCTCGACCTGAGCAAACGGGACGCGATCCTCATCCTCTCGGCCCGGAATCGGGACAAGCTGGAGGCCGTGCGCCGGCGCTGCGCGCACCCGGAGCGGGTGGAGGTGCTGCCGATGGACCTCT
This sequence comes from Rhodothermales bacterium, assembly GCA_041738655.1. Classification (GTDB taxonomy): domain Bacteria; phylum Bacteroidota; class Rhodothermia; order Rhodothermales; family JAHQVL01; genus JAWKNW01. The sequence goes on from JBGSPJ010000230.1 coordinate 23,620, forward strand.
CGGATCTGGACGCCATCGAGGGGGTGGCCGCCGAAGGGCTGGCGCTCCACGGGAAGGTCGATTTTCTCATCAACAACGGTGGCGTCAGCCAGCGATCGCTGGTCGAGGACACTGGGATGGAGGTGTATCGCCAACTTATCGATACCAACCTGCTCGGCCCCATAGCACTCACCAAGGCGCTCCTCCCCTCCATGCGCGAACGAAAATGGGGGCAGATCATCGTCGTGAGCAGCCTCACGGGAAAGTTCGCGACGCCTCTCCGCTCGGGCTATGCGGCGTCCAAACACGCCCTCCATGGCTTTTTCGACGCCTTTCGCGCCGAGAACTGGCGCCACGGCCTCCGTGTCACGATTGTCTGCCCTGGCTACGTCCGCACCCAGGTCTCGGTCAACGCCCTCACCGGCGATGGCTCGCCCCAGGGCACCATGGACAAGGGGCAGGAAACGGGGATGTCGCCCGAAAAATGCGCCGACCTCATCCTCTGGGCGGCCGAACGCAACAAGACCGAGGTGTACCTCGGCGGCTTCGAGCGCTTTTATGTCTACTTCAAACGCTTTTTCCCGGAGACGTTTGATCGGATGATCCGGGGACTCGACCCCACGGAACGTTAACCGCGAACGGTATCCCCAATGCCCTCTGCCCGCCTCCTCCTCATCCTGTTCTGCCTCCTCCTCCCGATCCGCTGCGCCGATCCGCCGGCGCCGCCGAATCTGCTGTTTATTATCACCGACGACCATCGGTTCGACTTCCTGGGGAGTGTCAACCCGGCCCTCCACACCCCCACCATGGACCGCCTCGCGCGGCAGGGCGTCCGTTTTGAGCGGGCCTTCGTCGCCACGCCCATCTGCGCCGCGAGCCGGGCTTCGTTGCTGGCCGGCGTCGTTGAACGCACGCATCGCTTCACCTTCATCACCCCGCCCCTCGACACCGCCTTCACGGACGCCAGCTACCCGGCGCTCCTCCGCGAGGCCGGGTATCGAACGGGCCACATCGGCAAGTTCGGCGTGGTGACACACGCCGGCGCCACCGAGCGGATGTACTCGGTCATCGAGCCGCTCGACCGGAATCCCTACGTCAAGGAGCAGCCGGACGGTTCGGTGCGCCATCTGACGGACATCGAGGCGGACCGGGCCATCGCGTTCCTGGAATCCAACCCCGCCGGCACGCCCTTCGCGCTCACGCTCAGCTTCAACGCGCCGCACGCGGAAGACAACGATCCGCGCCAGTACATCTGGCCGGCCGCGCAGGATACCTTCTACCAGGACCTGCCGATCCCCACGCCGGCGCTGTCGGACCCCGCCTTTCTCGCCTCCCAGCCCGATTTCCTCCGCGCCGATACGCTCATGAACCGGTTTCGGTGGCGCTGGCGGTTCGACCATCCGGACAAGGCCCGCGAGATGACCCGGGGCTATTTCCGGATGATCAGCGGCGTCGATGCCGCCCTGGGCCGGGTGATGGAGGCGCTCGACCGGCTGGAGCTGGCGGACAATACGGTGGTGATCCTGATGGGCGACAACGGCTACTTCATCGGCGAGCGTGGGTACGCCGGCAAATGGCTGCCGCACGACCTTTCGCTGCGCGTCCCCCTCCTCGTCTACGACCCCCGCCGGCCGAATGCCGCCGGCCGCCGGCCCACGGCGATGGCGCTGAACATCGATATCGCCCCGACCTTGCTGGACCTCGCCGGCGTGCTTCCACCCGCCACGATGCAGGGCCGCAGCCTCGCGCCCTTCCTGCGCGATGAACCGCCGGCGTGGCGCACCGACTTTTTCATCGAACACCTCATGGCGCACCCCCAGATCGTCAAACACGAAGGGGTGCGCACCGAGCGGTTCAAATATGCCCGGTATTTCGAGCAGGAGCCGGTGTATGAGGAGTTGTACGACCTCGTGGCGGACTCCCTGGAGGCCCGAAACCTCGTGTCCGACCCCGCCTACCGCGAAACGCTCGAATCCCTCCGCACCCGCACGGATGCCCTACGCGATCTATACGGCGGACCCTACCGGCCCCACGCCGGCGCACCGGCGATGTTGCCCTGAATCGGTGGCAGGGAGTGCCTTACCGCGTCGCGTAGATGATCTCGATGTGCGGGATATCGTTCAGTAGACGAACCAGTTCGCCAAAGGCCAGCGTCGATTGCCTGTCGCTGCCCCACTCGGCCTGATGCCAGTTCTCGATGGCGCCGCTGACGCCCGAGCCGACGCTTTCAAACCCGCTGTCGCCGCTGTCGGTGGACCAGTGTCCGATGGCTTCCAACCGCGACCCGTTGCCCAGTGGACTCGCGCGGAGCGTGACGCGCAGCGATGTCCGATGGCCTACTTCGTTTGGCTCTGTCTCGATTCGCCAGGCCCGATCATCCTCCCGGCTGAACGTGAAACCACGGCGCGCGAGGAAGTCCCGCACTTCGTTGTAGTACGTATCGACGTCGGCGCTCGAACGTAGTTCAACCGTATTGGCACCTTCCGGTATGGCTGAGGCCATTTCCTCGGGTAGGGATGGCGTCGCGGCGATGCAGCCGGCAAAGAGTAACACGGTCAGGAGGCCGATATAACGCATGATGGATAGGGGCTTGGTGGAAGGAGTGCGGTGCCGCCGCCTCAGGGGCGCGGGGTAAATCGATCTTCCCAGTACCGCCACTTCGTATAGCCGACGCGGGGCTCGCTGCCGTCTGGCTGAAGGCCATGGGTATTGGGGAGCGCCTCCCGGACGGGTTGGTTGTTGAAGAAGATATTCAAAAACTCGGACGCGGCATAATCGACGCCGCCGGCACGCTCGGTCGCAAGGAAGAAGTGAGCGTCGGTCTCGAAGGCGCCATACCGCGTTCGGCCGGCCTCCCAGGTGTACCTGGGCCGGATGTTCGGCGTAACTACCTCGGCGTCCAGGTCGACTTTAATCCCGAGCGTCGACACGCTGCCGTCGGCACGCTCGATCCGGATCCCCACACCCTGCCCGCGCGGGTCGGGCGGCAGGAGCGAGAGGCGCTCGAGTAGAGGCGCGAGGTCGGCGTCCCGGTCGTGCGGGATGAGGGCGGTGACGAAAACCTCGACATCGCCGGGGCGGTAGTGGCTGGACTGGCTCTGGTAGATGGCTTTTTCCCGCTGGCCGTGGCGCTCCTCGTCGTAGTAGCCGTCCGTTTTGGCGCTGGTGTTCAGCATCTGGATGAGGAGCCGGCGATCGGCCGGGAGGACGAGCGACTGGATGGAGTCGATCGACGTATCGTACCAGCCGGGGCCGCGGTCGTGAATCTGGCGGGTGTGCCAGAGCAGCGTGTGGGTGAGGTAATCCTCTACCGTACTTTTGACCGCGTCGACGACGAGGTAGATGCCGTCCTCCTTCAGATAGGTGATGCTGCGATCCCACATGTAGCCCATCGTCGCGTCGACGACGCGGGTGCGGCTCATATCCACCTCAGAGCCGGCGATGAAGTCGACCTTCATCGTGCGCACCGGCCGGTAGGCGCCGGCGTTGCGGATAAAGTCCCGCACGGCCTGGAGCGTGTCGCGTTTGTTTTTGCGGACGACGAGGCGGTTGTGGAAGTAGTCCGACCGGTAGCTGCCATACGGTCCGCTCGGGAGCCCGTTGCGGTAGCCGCCGTCATGGAGGAGGACCGATCCGCCGTCCATCAGCAGGCTGATATCGTTTTCGTCGGCGTGGCCGTGGTGCATCTTTTCTTCCTCGACGGTCAGCGTCTGGCGGAGGTACTGCCGGCTGTTAAACCCGCCGTCGCCCTCGTCGCGGTAGTTGAGGAGGAGGTAGCTGCTGGTGGGCTCCCATCCGCTCCGGAAGACGATCTTTTTGCCGACCACATCTTCGAGCACCTCCTGGCTGCCGGAGGTGGGTGTCTGGAGGAGGAGATCCTCATTGGCCCATTCGTAGGCGAGGGCGAGGTGGGAAGCAGCGCTGGTGCCTCGTCCGGGATTGCTCATGCCGCGTTCGGCGATGATGCGGGCGGCCCACTTGAGTTCGGGGTCGTCGAAGCGGGTGGCGAGCCACTCGAAGGCGGCGGCGAAGCGATCCCAGGAGGGATCCCAGGTGGCATCGCCAAAGTCGGGCATGGTGCCTGCCGGCGAGATCAGGCGCTTGAAGTACTCGGCGTAATAGTGCAGGATCGGCCCGCTCAGCATGTCCTCGTTTCCGCTGATTTCGGCGAAGGAGAAGATCGACACGAGCCAGATGGGGTGGTAGGAAGAGGCATCTTCCACCTCCCACGACGCAAGGTTGTCGCGGGCGATGTTCTCCGCCATCTGCTTCCAGCGGAGAGCGTTCGGGTGGTCCGGCATGGCGAGGTAGCCGTAATACCAGCCTTCGGCGCGGAGCATGGCCCGGTTGTGGGATCCCCATTCGGGGAAGGAAAACTGGAAGTCGAGGCTGAAAGCGAGGTCCTGCTCGATCTTTGCGCGCATGCCGGCGTCGAGCGCCTGGCTGTCGCGGATGCGGAGGTAGGACCGGCTATAGGGTGGGAGGAAAAAGAAGTTGGCGAGGGACGGGACCCCGTTTTCGTATTCAATGCGGGTCCGGTAGTAGTCGTCCGGATAGGCGCTCCGCAGATCGCCGTATTCGGCCAGCAGTTGCGCGGCGCGGGTGGCGTAGGTTTCGTTGCCGGTCTGCTGGTACAGGAAGCCGAGGATGTCGGCCAGGTAGATAGGCTGTGCGGTGGAGTTATAGCCCCAGAGCACGCTGGGGTCCACATTGGCCCGCCAGCGTTCCACTCCTTCCGGATAGTCCCGCCAGCCCTGTTCGGCGGCCTCCTCGATGTAGCGGAGGTAGTCGGCTTTCTGCGCCTTTGCCGGCAGGCCGATCCCGGTATTCACCAACAAAAAGAGGCAAAAAAAAGCGATCGAAGCGGCTCCGGCGTGAAATGGGGGGGCTGGACGGATCATGAGGCCAGAAAAATTGCGTGGGGCGTTGGGGGCGGGAAGCGACGTACGGGTATTAGCGCCCTCTAAATAGACAGGGAAGGCGCAAGCACCCGGCACGATTCACAAGGGTCTGTATGATAATGAATTTTCTGATGCGATTCGGAAGGAAAACCCTGCTGGTGTGCGCCGGCGCGTGCATGGTGGCCAACGCCATGGCGCAGGATGCCCGGTTCACGCCGGCGCGGCGTTATGGCGTGGCCAACGAGGTCGCGCCCGATCTAGACGCACCCCACCCCGTCACCTTTTTCCGGCCGGAGGCATCCTCCATCGCCGAAGTCCTGGATGAGCTCTGCCGGTTTACGGGGTGCCAGGTCCAGGAGGTCGCCGGAGGCTACCGGTTCAGCCCGTAAGGTATGTCCACACCCCGATGACGATCACCAGGAGGAACAGGGTGAGTTTGAGGTCGCGCCGGCGCCAGGTTTTTAAGGCCGCCATATTCGCCAATGCGTCACCCGTTCGTGTCGTTCACAACCGTCCGGCAACCCCGAACCCAGCCGAGAAGACAGAGGTAGTCCATTCCGTTCTTCTCCCGGACAAATGCCTGGAGGTCACGGACGATGGCGGCGATCTCTTCGGGTCGCCCCGTGGCTCCTGCTACACGCCGCGGCAAATTCAGCAGTTGGTGAAGGAACTGGCCGCCGAGGCCGGCATCATCAAGCGGGTGTACCCGCACCTGTTCCGCCACACAATCGCGCAGTACCTGGCCGATCGGGGTATGCCGGAGAACCTGCTGCAGAAGATTCTGGGCCACGAGAGCCCTCGCACGACGCAGATCTATTACCAACCAAACCGGATGAACGTGAAGCGCGCGTTCGAGGAGGCGATGCGCCAAGACCCGTTTGTGTAACCGAGGTTGGCGCCGGACGGCACCTGTCAGAACCCGCCCGCAGCCGGGCTAATCCGGGTCTTTTTGTGCTGGTGGGATTTCGCAAAAGCGCGCTCGCAGCGAAGTTATTGAGGTTTTTGTTGACAGAGTGAGGGATAGGAGGTTACTTTGGGGAGGATTTCTTCGCCATCGCGGCCAGTTTGCGCACTGAAGCTGCTTCTCGTAATAATTCTCTTTAGCTTTAATTTGTCTTGGATTTTTTCCCACAAGTTTTGGTACAGTGATGAAATACGTTTTACCAATTATTCTATTAGGCGTGGTAACTATTTAGGTACCCCTTACTTGAGCACCTGATTACCCTGACGTATGCTGTGGCATGCAGGACCTCGACGCCTATATCGCCTCGCTGAAGGCGCATCCCGAGCTGGCCGGGTTGCTCGCGCCTCTGTTCGTGCTCATC
>JBGSPJ010000257.1:0-2914 GCA_041738655.1 Rhodothermales bacterium
TCATCGATCCGGCGGACATCCCCATCAACCCGATCCCGCCGCCCCTCGCGATCACCGGGCTCGACCTGGATGAACAGCCGCACCCGATCGCCCCTCCCGTTTCGCTGCCCCCGGGCGCACACAAACTCCGTTTCGCCTTCACGGCCCCCAGCCTCGTGAACCCGCACCGGGTGCTATTCCAGTACCGCCTCGCCGGCGCCGACGAAGCCTGGTCCGAGCCTTCACCCCGTCGCGAGGCGTTTTACACGAACCTGCCGCCAGGCGACTATGCGCTGGAGGTAATCGCCCGGAACGACGACGGCGTCTGGAATCGCCAGCCGGCGACGCTGGCGTTTTACCTCGAACCCTATTTCTACCAGACCCTCTGGTTCAAGCTGCTCTGCCTCGCCGGGCTGGTGGGACTCGCCTTCACAGGGTACCGCGTACGCATCCGGCAGATGCAAGCCCGGCAGGAAGAGCTGGAACGCACCGTCGATGAACGAACCCACGACCTCCGCCTCGAAAAAGAGCGAACCGAGCACGCCAAAACCGTCATTGAGGCACAGGCCGACAAGCTCCGCGAACTCGACCGGTTTAAAACGCGCTTCTTTGCCAACCTGTCGCACGAATTCCGGACGCCGCTGACGATGATCATCGGGCCGCTCGAGAACCTGATCTCGGGCGCCTACGGGACCGTCAGCGTGGCCGCCGTTCGCCAGGGCCAGATCATGCTGCGGAATGCCCAGCGGCTGCTACGGCTTATCAACCAGCTGTTGGATCTCTCCAAACTCGAAGCCGGCAAGATGGAGCTGCGCTCGCGCGAGCGCAACATCGTCCCGTTCGTCGAGGGCATCGTGTACTCGTGTATCCCCCTCGCCGAAACGAAGAAGATCGCGCTCAACTTCACGAGCAACGTCGAAAAAATCCCCCTGCACTTCGAGCCCGATAAGCTCGAAAAGGTGTTCTTCAACCTCCTCTCGAACGCCCTCAAGTTCACGCCGGCGGAGGGCACGATCGATGTCGTCGTGAACGACCTCCCCGAACCGCGCGAAGCGATGCCCGAGGGTGTCGTCGAAGTGCGGGTGCAAGACACCGGCAAGGGGATCCCTCCCAAAGACTTACCACACGTCTTCGACCGGTTTCATCAGGTCGATGGATCCAATACGCGGGAGCACGAAGGCACCGGCATCGGGTTGGCGCTCGTGCAGGAGCTGGTACTGCTCCACAAAGGCGAGATCGACGTCACGAGCGAGCTGGGCGTCGGGACGACGTTTATTGTCCGCTTCCCACGCGGGAAATCCCACCTCCTGGCGGACCAGATCGCGACAGACGAAGACACCCCGGAGGCGATGCCGGCGCGCGGCGCGCTAACCGAACTGGCCGTCGAGGGCGCGGAGCTGGACCACGAAAATCCGCCCCCCGCGGTGGAAAGCGAGCCCAAGTCCGACAAGACCATCCTCTGTGTCGAAGACAACCCGGATGTGCGCGAGTATGTCGCCGGCATCCTCGAAACCCACTACCGGGTGATCACGGCCGTCGACGGCATCGACGGGCTCGAAAAAACCCGCACGTTCTCACCCGACCTCATCGTGAGCGACGTGATGATGCCGCGGATGGATGGCAATGAAATGTGCCGACGCATCAAGGACGACCCGGAGCTGAATCACATCCCGATCCTCCTCCTCACGGCCCGCGCCACAAACGACATTCGGATCGAAGGCCTCGAAGCCCGCGCCGACGACTTCCTGGCCAAGCCGTTTAACGCGCGCGAGTTGATGACGCGTGTGGCCAACCTGCTGGCCCTGCGCGAACAGGCGAAACAGCTCAAGAGCCTCAACGAGAACCTGGAGAAAGAGGTCGCCCGCCAGCTGGACACCATCCTCTCCGAACGGCTGAAATACGAGGAGGAGATCCTGGCCGCACGGGATGAGGCGGAGCGGTCGTCGCGCCTCAAATCCAGCATCCTCGACAACGTCAACCACGAATTCCGGACGCCGATCGCCGGCATCGTCGGCAGCAGCGATCTACTGGCCCTCGAAGTGCCGGAAGACCTGAAGGAGCTGGTCGACATCGTCAAGGTCAGCGCCGACCGGCTCATGCGCACGCTCAACTCGGTCGTCGAACTCGGCGCGCTGGAAAGCGAATCCTACACGTTGCACGCGTACCCGACCGACGTGCTGGACGTCCTCGAGGACGTGCTCGAAACCCAGTTCATGCGAGTCCGCGCGAAGGGGCTGGATCTCCAGTACTCCGTCCACGACGAGGCGCTGCCGGCCCTGGTGGATCCGATGGCCCTGCGGCGGGTGTTCGAGTTGCTGATCGACAACGCTATCAAGTTCACCGAAGCCGGCACGGTGCGCATCAACGTCGACAGCGACGAAGCCGAAGTGCGCATCCAGATCTCGGACACCGGCGTCGGGATCGACGAGGCGTTCCAGCAGCAGATCTTCGACGCGTTTGTGCAGGAAAGCGACGGGATGACGCGCACGTTCGAGGGCTGTGGCATCGGCCTCACCATCGCCAACCGGATCACCCAGAAGATGAATGGCCGGATCGAACTGGCGTCTCAGAAGGGGCAAGGAAGCACATTTACCGTCGTGCTTCCGGCGGGAGCTCGCAAATCGATGGCGCGCACGGACATGGTGATGAATTGATCAGGCGGGATTGACGGACACGGCTTGGCTGTGGCCCTATCGCAAAGGGGACACTATGAACTGGCATGGCGGTAGCCGCATCGCAACGGGGACACGATGAACATGGCATGGCGGTAGCCGTATCGCAACGGGGACACGAAGTATGTCAGGCGCTGTAGGGTCACAGCTATTATAGCGCTATAGAGTTACATAGATTGTTCGTTGACATTGTGATAACGAGCCCCTCATTGTCATGGGTACTGCCCTGCCTTATGCGCTTCGACGTCGCATCGTCGACGACT